>JANQPH010000012.1 GCA_028285405.1 Thermoleophilia bacterium | reverse complement strand
CTCGCCGGCCTCCGGCTTCGCCTCGGGCTCGGTCACCGCCGGCTCGTCGGCCTCGGCGGTGGGCGCGGGCTGCTCGTCGGCGGCTGCGGCCTCATCGGGCTCGGCCACCGGCTGCTCGGGCTCGGGCTCCGTGGGCGTCACCTCGGCCGCCGCCGCAGGCTCGGCCGCCGGCGTCTCTGCGGCCGGAGCCGGTGCCTCCGGAGTCACCGCCGGCGCCTTCTCGGGTGCTGCGGTCTCGGCGCCGTCGGAAGTCGGTGGTGTCGTCGTCCCGGCGGCCTCCTCGGCCTCGCGGGCGGCTCGCGCACGCCGCTCGGCGTCCTCGGGGCGACGCCTCGGGCGCGGACGCGGCCGCGGCCGTGGCCGCTCGCTCTGGGCGGTTTCCTCGCTGGGAGCGTCGTCCTTGGGCTCTGCCTTCTTGCCGGCCTCGGCGGAGTCGGCCGGCTGCGAGTCGGGCTCCGGCATGCGCTCGGGCTTGGGGTGCTTGTTCGGGTTGATGACGTAGAGGGCCTCGGCGACCTCGACGGTCGACGACGCGGTCTTGACGCTCACCCCCGCCCGCTGGAGTCGCTGCAGCAGCAGGGCGCTCGGAAGCCCCTCCTCCTTCGCGATCTCGTATACGCGCTTTTTCGCCATCAACTCACCCTCGATCTTCCGACACCCGGCCCGAGGCCCGGCGCTACCGTGAGCGCCCCAGGACTGATTCGCGCCCCGCGAGCGAACGCTCGCCGTGCCCGTGCGGCCTCGAAGCACTCGGGCGTTCTACAAACATAGAGGCCGCGCCCCGGCTGGCGCGAGTGATCATCTCTCATCAGAGCGAACCCCTCGCCGTCCGGGAGCGCCACGAAGCGAGCCAGCGTGGCCTTCGCGCCCCGCCGTCCGCACCCCAGGCAGCTTCGCTGCGGTTCGTGTGTGGTCGCGCCGTGCCTCCGTCGTCAGCTGCCTTGACTCGGACCGTCGGACGCGGTGCCCGCCAGATTCTGGCTGAGCTGCACGTAGCCCTCTTCCGTTGCGGCCTGCTCCAGCTCCTCGGGCGACAGCGCCCGCTTGAACGCGACCTCGAGTTCGGCCAGCCGCGAGTGGGCCGGAAGCGCGCAGAAGCGCGTCGGCGCCACGGCCGCGTTCGGGCACCGACGCCCGTTGCGCTGGAGGGCGACACAGCGGCTGACGCTCTGCTCGCCGTCCTCGTCGAAGTCCGAGCCCGCCTGCTCGGCGGCGTGGGTCGACTCGCTGCGGATGTCGATCCTCCAGCCGGTGAGGCGCGCCGCCAGGCGCGCGTTCATGCCCTCGCGCCCGATCGCGAGCGACAGCTGGTCGTCCGGGACGATGACGGTGGCCTGGCGATCCTCGTCGTCGACCAGCACCTCGCGTACACGGGCCGGCGACAGCGCCTTGGCCACGTAGCGCGCCGGCTCCTCGTTGTACGGAATGATGTCGATCTTCTCGCCACGCAGCTCCGAGACCACCATCCGGACCCGCGAGCCTCGTGGCCCGACGCAGGCGCCAACCGGGTCGACCCCCTGGACGTGTGAGATCACCGCGATCTTGGAGCGCCATCCGGGCTCGCGAGCGACGTTCTGGATCTCGACCAGGCCGTCGGCCATCTCGGGGACCTCGAGCTTGAAGAGCTCCCGCACGAGCTGATCCGAGCGGCGGCTGACGATTACCTGCGGCCCCTTGGCCGAGTTCCGCACGTCCGTGATGACGGCCTTGACGCGGGCGCCGTGGTCGTAGCGCTCGCCGTGGGCCTGCTCGCTCTCTGGCAGCAGCGCCTCGACGCGGCCGAGGTCGACGAGGGTGTACCTCGAGTCCGACTGCTGGATGATGCCCGTGACGATGTCGCCGACGCGGTCGACGTACTCCTCGTACATCATCTCCCGCTCGGCCTCGCGAATGCGCTGGAAGATGACCTGCTTGGCCGTCTGGGCGGCGATCCGGCCGAAGTTGTCCGGCGTGACGTCGACGAGGTCGATCTCCTCGTCCGCGTAGGCGTCCCAGTCGATGTCGGGCGGCGGCGGCTCGTACTCCTCGGGGTCGACGCCTTCGGGGATCTCGGGCTCGGGCCCCGGCAGCACGCGCAGCTCCTCCCCCTCCGGGGGAATGAGCTGGAACACCCGAATCTCGCCGCTGTCGCGATCGATGTCGACCCGTGCGAACTCGGCGGAGTCCGGGGTCTTCTTGTACGCCGCGAGCAGCGCGTCCTCGAGCGCGATCAGAAGGGTCTCTGAGTCGATGCCCTTCTCGCGCTCGATCTGCTTGATGGCCTCGATGATCTCTCGGTTCACGTCTGGTTCCGGGCCTTTCTCGACCTATGTGAGCTGGCGGAGCTCATGAGCTCGTCGTACGTCAGCCAGCTTGATCTGTAGCACTCCCTCGCCCTGCCCGAGCGTGAGCGTCGACTCGTCGACGCCGAGCAGCTCACCCGTCCGCTCGCGCCAGCCGCGGCGCGCGTCCTCGGTGCCGACGCGCACGCGCACGTTGGCTCCGACCGCGTCGCGGAAGTGGTCGAGCGTCCGCAGCGGTGGCTCCGGGCCGGGCGAAGAGACCTCGATGCCGTGCTCGTCGCGAAGCCCGATCAGCTCGAGCTCCCTGGTGACACGCGCGCACAGGTCATGGTCGACCCCGTCGGGGTGGTCGATGACGACACGCAGCATTGGATCACCTGCGGAGCCAACGATCGTCACCTCCCGGAGATCGACATCCGGCAGGTGCTCGGCAAGGCATGCCTCGACCGCCTGCTCCGCCACTTCCCGTCGGGCCATGTGAGGCGCCCTCCCTCGTCCGACGAGCCGGAGGCCCCAGTCATGGACCCAGCCGGCGTTTCGGTGGCGGGGCTGATCGTAGCGCGCCGCGCCCGTGAGCGTCTATCCGCGGCTCCGCGGCCCGGCGAGGTCGTGCGAGTCGACGACGAGCGTGACGGGGCCGTCGTTGACGAGGACGACCTGCATGTCGGCGCCGAATCGGCCTTCGGCGGTCTCGACGCCGGCGTCCCGCAGCCGCGCCGCGAACGCCTCGACGAGCGGCTCGGCATCCGATGCCGCCGCCGCCCGGCTCCACGACGGTCGGTTCCCGCGCCGGACCTCGCCGTGCAGGGTGAACTGGCTCACCACGAGCACCGCCCCGCCGATCTCGCGAACGGATCTGTCGAAGGGGCGTGGATCCTCGTCGGAGGCGTCCGGCTCGGACGCGAACAGCCGCAGCGTGGCCGTCTTCTGGGCCAGCCGCTCGGCGTCGCCGAGACCGTCGGCGCGCTCCACGCCGACCAGGGCCAGCAGTCCGGTCCCGATCCGCGCCACCTCGCATCCGTCGACCACGACGTGGGCCTCTGCGACCCGCTGCAGCACGATCTTCATCCGGTCCCCGTTTCGCCCTAGTAGCGTGGCGCGGCATGCAGGACGCCGTCGCCACCATCGTCTCCCAGCTGGACGAGATCGGCATTCAATACGAGGTCGCCGACCGCGCGCACGTCTCGGTCCGGGTGCCCACCCGCCTGCGAGGAGACCTGGGCGTCCTGATCGCCGTCGCCGAGCGAACGGCGACGATCAGGGGTTTCATCCTGCGCGCGCCCGATCGAGACGCGGCCGAGGTGTACCGCCGCGCCCTTCGCCGCAACCTGGACGGATCGGCCTGGAGCTTCGCCGTCGACGACGACGGCGACCTCTACCTGGTGGCCCGGATCGGGCTCGACGCGAGCGATCTGCTCGACGAGGTCCTGGGCGAGCTCTCGGTGCTCGTCGACGAGACCTACGAGGGGCTCATGCGGACGGGTTTCGACGTGCCGGAGAACGCTCCGGTCGGCCCGCCCCCCTCGGCGCGCGACTGAGCCGAGCGGTCAGGTCGTCTCCTCGTCCCAGCCGAACAGGCGAGCCAGCTTGTAGTGACGGGCGGCGCGTCGAGCGTCTCCCAGCCGCTCGAGCGAGCGCGCGAGCCCGAAGTGGGCGTAGCGATCGGTGGGGTGCAGGTCGACCGCGGCGGCGAACTCGTCGGCGGCCCGCTGGTAGGCGCGGGACGACAGGTACGCGCGGCCGAGCGCCTCGCGAATGGAGCCCTTGTCGGGCTCGAGGCGCTTCGCCTGCTCGAGCGGGATCGCCGCCTGACGGTACTCGCGCATCGCGAGCAGCTCGGATCCCCGCCGAAACGCGTCGTAGGCGTCGTCGTGGCCGTCGGGGCTCGTCATGATCGGAGGGTACCCGTGCGCAGCTCGCGCCCGGAGCGGCGGGCGCGGCGGCGCTTCAGCCGTCGCCGCACGGCGTCCGCCGTCGCCCACGCGCGTGCCGGATCGGGCGCTGCGCGCCCCGGCGGCGCGTACCTGGTCTCGGCGACCTGCTCGTACAGGGCGTCCGCGTCGACGCCGGTGGACCGCCTGACGAGATCCGCTCGCTCGGCCGGAGTGCTGGCCGGCGGAATCGAGATGCCGGCCCGGCCGAGCCCGCGCACGACATCCGCGGCCGCCGCGAGCACACGATCGGCGGGCGCCCCCGAT
>JANQPH010000052.1 GCA_028285405.1 Thermoleophilia bacterium | reverse complement strand
ACGCCGGTCCGCCCGACGACGCGGACCGACCGGAGCTGGGCACCGGTCCCCCCGAGCGCGTCGACCGCCGCACCGCGGGTCGCGGCCTCCAGCCGCCCCCCGGCCCCGACCGGCACGTGGCTCCCGAGCAGCGAGCGGGCGGCGCTGATCGCGGCCAGGTCGGCAAGCGTCTGCGCCCGAGCGGCGACCAGGTGCGCCCGGCCCAGCTGGAACGCCCCGAACACCACGGCGAGCAGAATCGCCCAGACCGCGAGGACGAGCGGGAGGGCCTGCCCGCGCTGGCCGCGCCTCACCGGGGCCGGACACGGGCCGTGGCGGTCAGCTCGAGCTCGGGCAGCTGCCCGAGCGCCGGCACCTCGCGGGTCACCTCGATCGCCGTGGTGCCACTGTTGGACGCCCCGTCCGCGTCGAGGCCAGCGCGGACGAGCGCCTCGTTGGCATCCATGGCGGCGACCAGACCGGTCGCGAGGTACCACGACACGACGGCGAGCGCGGCCAGGAGCGGAATCGCCGCGAGCAGCTCGATCGTCGCGCTCCCGCGGCGATGGTCGCGCTCCGCGTCGCGCCGGCGCGTCATCGCCACGGGCTCCAGCCCTCGAGCCGCGGCAACGCCGAGAGGGGGCGTCCCCCGGCGCCCCGCGGGACGATGACCCGCACTCCCCCGGCGTCCGCCTCAGCCGAGTCGGGCTCCTCGACGCGCACGCGGGCTCCCGGGGGCGCTACCTCCTGCACCGAGTCCGGGACCGGAGCCCCGATGGCGTGGGCCCTGGCCGCGACACGAGCCGCCGACTCCGCACGCACCCACCAGTGCGACCCCACCGCGATCGCGCCGATCATCACCGCCACGCCCACGAGCAGCGGCACGACCACGAGCAACTCCACGGCCGCCTGTCCAGACTGATGTCGGTTCCTGCGCACGCGGACAGCGTCGGGGACGACCGGTCACGCGTGACGCCAGGGACGTGCCGATGCGTGCGCGGCTCCGTGTCGCGTCGACACGGAGACCGCGGGCTACCTGAACCTGCGGCTCTCCCTGATGACCCAGATGATCAGGAGCACGAGGGCGGCGATCAGCGCGATCGCGCCGAGCGGAGTGAGCGGCACCGACAGCCACGGGAACCCGATGATCAGCGCGCCGATCAGGATCGCCGCGACGATGATCGTCACCCGCTGCCATGGCTTCAGCACGAGCCAGGCGAGCTCGTTGCGCCGGAAGTAGTTGATGCCGAACACGGCGATCGCCGCGACGAACAGCACCAGGATGATCAGGCTGGCCGCGTTCGCGATCGCGGCGAAGCCCGACTGCCACACGACGGCGAGCGCCGCGATCCCGAGGATGATCGCCGCGTTTCGGACCCCGACCCAGTTGATCCCGGTCATCGCCAGTGACTATCCCACACCGGGGTCCGGGCTCCTGCCGCCGCGGCGAAAGCCGGCGCATCGACGGACCGGCAGCGCCGGATACTTGACGAACCGCGGATCGGACTTCGCAAGGCCGCACCGGACGTAGACCGTCGCCCGGGCCGGGACCGGGATCGCGTGCTGGCAGACCGCGCAGAGGCCCGCTCCAGCCGGGATCGCTGGCCGTGGCTCAGCCGTGCTCGTCCAGCCGATCGGCCAGGCGCGAGACGACCTCGGCCACCGGGCTCGCGCCCTCGTCCTCCCCGTGCCGCGCGCGGACCGAGACCTGACCGGACTCCTCCTCGGCGTCGCCGACGATCAGCAGGTACGGCAGCTTCGCGAGCTCGCCGTCGCGGATTCGTCGCCCGACGGACTCGGAGCGATCGTCCACCTCGGCCCGCAGGCCCCCCGCCTCGAGCGCGGCCGCGACCGATCTGGCGTAGTCGGCGTGCCGGTCGGCGATCGGGAGCACCCGGGCGTGAACCGGAGCGAGCCAGAACGGGAAGTCGCCCCCCGAGTTCTCGATCAGGATCCCGAGGAAGCGCTCGATGGAGCCGAACACCGCGCGGTGGATCATCACGGGGCGGGCCTGGGTGTCCTCCTCGGTCTGGTACTGGAGCTCGAACCGCTCGGGCAGGTTGAAGTCCAGCTGGCACGTGCCGAGCTGCCACTCCCGGCCCATCGTGTCGGTGACGTGGAAGTCGATCTTCGGACCGTAGAAGGCCCCGTCGCCCTCCTTGAGGTCGTACTCGCGGTCACCCAGCGCCGCGCGCAGCGCCGATTCGGCCGCGTCCCAGACCGCCGCCTCGCCGATCGCCTTCTCGGGCCGGGTCGCGAGCTTCATCTGGACGTCCGAGAAGCCGAAGCGCGTGTAGAAGCGCTCGATCAGGTCGAGAATCGCCCGAACCTCACCCTCGACTTGATCTTGACGGCAGTAGATGTGGGCGTCGTCCTGGGTGAACGCACGGGCGCGGAAGAGCCCGTGGAGGACCCCGGAGCGCTCGTGGCGGTGGACGTGCCCGAACTCGGCGAGCCGAATCGGCAGGTCGCGGTAGCTGCGCCGGCGGCTCTTGTAGACGAGGCATGCGCCGGGGCAGTTCATCGGCTTCACGGCGTAGCCCTGGCCGTCGACCTCGGTCAGGTACATGTTGTCGCGGTAGTAGTCCCAGTGGCCGCTGGTCTTCCAGAGCTCGTCCGAGAGGATCGTAGGCGTGCCGATCTCCTCGTACCCCATGGCGTCGAGCTCGCCCTTCAGCGCCTCGTTCATCGTGTTGATGATCGCCATGCCCTTCGGCAGGAAGAACGGCATCCCCGGACCGGCGTCGTCGAAGTAGAAGAGCTCGAGCTCGCGCCCGAGCTTGCGGTGGTCGCGGGCCCGCGCCTGCTCCAGGCGCTCCAGGTGCGCCTCGAGCTCTTTCGCGGTCGGGAAGCTGGTCGCGTAGATCCGCGTGAGCTGGGGGTTGTGCTCGTCGCCGCGCCAGTACGCGCCGGCGAGCGAGAGCACCTTCACGGGGCCGATCTCCCCCGTGTGGTGCACGTGGCCGCCGACGCAGAGGTCGACGAAGTCGCCCTGCCGGTAGATCGAGACCTCGGTCTCGCCGCGCTTGGCCAGCTCGTCGATCTGGTCGACCTTGTACTCGTCGCCGCGCCCGGCGAAGTACTCGCGCGCCTCGTCGACGCTCATCACGGTCCGCTCGAACGGCTCCTTCGCGGCGACGATCTTCCGCATCTCGGACTCGATCGCCTCGAAGTCGTCCTCGCTCAGCGGAGCCGGAAGGTCGAAGTCGTAGTAGAAGCCGTCGTCGATCGGCGGCCCGAAGCCGAACTTCGCGCCGGGAACGATCCGCTGCACCGCCTCGGCGAGGACATGGGCGGCCGAGTGGCGCATCACCCACAGGTAGTCGTCCCCGCTCTTGGGGGTCACGATCGTGATGGCCTCACCGTCGGCCAGCGGCCTGGCCAGGTCCCGGATCTCCTCCCCCACCCTGACCGCGACCGCGGCCTTCGCCAGGCCGGGACCGATCGCGGCGGCGGCGTCCGCGCCGGTGGCGCCCTCGGGCAGGTCGAGGGTCGACCCGTCGGGCAACGTCACGGTCATCGCAGCCACCTCGTGGACGCGCGGGTCATCGGGCCTCTCCGAGCACGACCGCGAAGGGTAGAGGACACGGCCCGAGACCCTTGCTCGATTCCGGCGCCCGGGTCAGGATCGACCACATGCTCGAGCGGCTCCTGTACCACCCGAGCGGCATGGTGCGCGTCCGTCGGATGGTGGTCACGGTCGGCATCCTCATCGCGCTTGCGCTCGCGGGGACACTGCTGCTCGCGGTGACGCCGCGGATCGAGAACTCCCTGCTCCAGACCGGGTGGGTCCTCTTTGCCGTGCTCCTGCTGAAGCTGCCGCTGGTGGGCCTCCTGTGCTGGATCGTCATGCGGCATCTCGAGCTTCCCACCCAGCGACCGCGGTGGAGCTCCGATGAGGTGTCCGAGATCATCGACTACATCCGGCTCGAGGCGGCCCGCGCCGAGGAGCTGCCGGACGCCGAGCGCCGGCTCGCGTACCTCCTCGGTGAGAGCTGGCACGTGGCCGACCGCGCGAACGGCGCGCAGAAGGGCGTCGCGGTCGCGGTCGCCCTCGAGATCGACGCCCGCCTGCAGGGCCGTCGGCGAGGAGCCGGGCCGAGGGTCTGAGCTCGGGCCGCTACCCCCGCGCGGCGCTCAGCACCTCGTCGAGCGCCTCGGGGGCCGGGAGTCCCGGAATCGCCTGCTGACCGCCCGGGCCCTCGACGACGAAGGTCGGGGTGCCGCCGACGCCGTCGAGCTCGGCGGTCAGCTGCAGCTCGTCGAACTCGGCCGCGGTCGCCGGCGACCGCCAGGCCGCGCTCCATCGGCCCAGGTCGACGCCGACCCCCTCCGCCGTCCGCTCGAGGAACTCGGGGGTGAGGTAGTCCGACACCTCGCCCTGCGCCCCGTAGGTCGTCTCGACGAAGTCCCACAACCGGTTCTGCTGGCCGGCGGCGAGCGCGGCGAGGGCGCCCTGTCGCGACACCTCGCCGTAGAAGGCGACGGGTCGGTACTCGATCTTCACGTCGCCCGGGCGCACGTGGTCCTCGAGCACGCCGGGGAGCACCTCGCGAGAGAAGCGGCCGCAGAAGGTGCAGAGGAAGTCCTCGTAGGCGATCAGCGTGACCGGGGCGCCCGGGTCACCGAGCACCCGGTCCTGCTGGGGGATTCCCGACAGCAGCTCCGCTCGCTCCGCGGCCGCGACCGGGTCGACCCCGTCCCCGCCCGACGCCGGCGTGACCTCGGCGGTCTCCCCCGGCGTGCTCTGCGCCTGCCCGTCCGGCTCCGGCGCGGACTCAGCGGCGCTGCTGTCGCCACCCGAGCCGCCGCCGCAAGCCGCAGCCACGAGGACCAGGGTGGCAGCCAAGACCATGAGACCAGCCAGCAGCGCGCGGGCGCGCATAGAGCTCCCTTCGACGACGCGGTCCGGGCCCTCCGCTGGTCGCTCTACCCATCGGCTGGACGAATCGGATTCACGGGGCGTCGCGCGGCGTCGTCGACCTCCGGATCGCAAGGGCTGCCATGCCTTTCGCGCTCGGCTCGCCGGCACCTTCGCGGCCGAGCGAGGTTTCCGTGCGCAAAATTGCGACACGCTCGAGCCGCATCCTCCGATCGCGCGGACCGTGTCCACACCTGTGGACAAAGTTCCCGCAAATAACGGAGTTCTCGCCGGCATTCGGGCCCCGCGTCGGATCCCCTCCGAGCGGTACCGTGAGGGGGACGGTGGGTGGTCGAATCCACCGTTCCGGTGACGTCGGCGCACTCGGTCGGCGGCCCGGGACCCGGCACCGCCGGGGTGAAGGCAGGAGGTACACGATGAAGCGGGCTCTGGTGTTCGTCGACCACACGGACGCCGGATGTGCGGCGCTCGAGGCAGCCCGGCGCGTCGCCGGCGCGACGCGCGCTCACCTGACCGTCGTCTCGGTGAGCGGCAACGGCGAGCAGTCCGCCCTCGCCGCGGCCGCCGCGCGCCACGTTCGGCGCTCGGCCGATCTCCCGATCGACGTCGACGCGGGCGTACCCGCCGTGGAGAGCATCAGCCTCGACGCGCGACCGGACGTCGCCGCCCGAGGCCTGATCGACGGAGCCAGGCCCGACCTGGTGATCATCGGCAGCAGGCGCTCCGGGGTGGACGAGGCGGTCCTCGGCGCGTGCCTGGGATCCCCTGCCGAGGCGGTGCTCGTCGCTCGCCCCGGCCGGCGGCGCGAGGACCACACGTACCGCCACGTCGCGGCCGCGGGCACCGCGAGCGAGGCAGCGCTCAGCGCGGCCAAGCGAATCGCGGGTGACGACGCGCTGCTCACCGTGCTGGGCCTGGTGGAGCCCGACGCGACACCGGGCCGGCTCGCCGACGTGAGCTGGGAGACCGTTGCGTGCGCCGAGCAGAACGATGCGGAGCCGGCGCTCGTCGAGGGCGGCCGCGCCGGACTCGCCGACTGGCTGCAGGAGCACGGCGTCGAGGTCGTGGTGGTCGAGGCCCTCGTCGCGGCGGGCGATCCGACCTATGCGGGAATCGGATCCGACCTCATCGCGCGAGGGTCGGCCGACGTGTTGGTCGTCCGGGGCATCGGGAGCCACCTCCCGACGGCGGCGAGCGCATGGAGCGAGGACGACGCCTCCGACCCGGCCGGCCTGGCGGGCGTCACGTCGCGCCCGGTCGCCCACACCTGACCGGCCTTCCCGTCCACATCGGCTTGTCGTTCGGGCCGCCACGGGCGAGCATCAGGCGATGGACTCCCCCTCCCGAGCAGCGCTGCTGAAGCACGCGCGCGCCGCGCAGGACCGCGCCTATGCGCCCTACTCCGGGTTCCGCGTCGGCGCAGCCGTCGAGACCGACGACGGCGCCGTGTACACGGGGGTCAACGTCGAGAACGCCTCATACGGGCTCTCGATCTGCGCCGAGCGGGTCGCCCTGTGCGCCGCGGTCGCGGCCGGCGCCCGCCGGATCTCGGCGGTGGCCGTCGTCGCAGGCGATGCCGGTGGCGCGCCCTGCGGGGCCTGCCGCCAGTTCCTGGCCGAGTTCGGAGACGCCGCGACCACGGTCACGTTCTACGACGGCGGCGCCCCGACGACGCTGACCCTCGCGGACCTGCTCCCCCACCCGTTCGGGCTCGAGGCGAGCCCGGAGGGCTGAGCGCCGGGGCGGCTAGTGGCCCCGGCTGAAGATCCCCATGAAGGCGGTGCCCATGCCGATCACCGCGATGAGGAGCTTGTCGATGGGGTTGAACACGGTGGGCAGCCGTCCTTGGTCGTCGCCGGACGGCCGCTGTCGGCCACGCCGGCTGAATGGGCGGAGTGGGCGATACTGGGCTCGAACCAGTGACCCCCAGCTTGTCGAGCTGGTGCTCTCCCAACTGAGCTAATCGCCCCGAGGTACGTGAGGTTACCAGCGTCGGGCGCCCGGCCGGCCAGCCCCGTGCCGCCCCCGACGAGCTCGGCGCGGACGGCAGGCGCAGCCCGAACCGCTGGTAGCGTCCGGCCATGTCGACCGACCAAGCCGACGACCGGACGATGGTGGGGATCGCGGGCGCCGGCCAGCTCGCCCGGATGACCTGTCTCGCCGCTTGGCCGCTCGGCATCTCGGTCGCCGTCCTGGGCTCCCCGGCCGAGCCGTCCGCAGGTGTCTGCCACCGGCTGGTCGAGGGGGACTGGCACAACGCCGAGGACGTTGCCGCCCTCGGAGCCGCCTCGGGCGTCGTCACCCTCGAGAACGAGTTCGTCGACGCCCCCGCCCTCGTCGCCGTCGAGGACGCCGGGACGCCCGTCCGTCCACGGCCGGGCACCGTCGGCGTCATCCAGGACAAGGCGGACCAGAAGGAGCGGCTCGCCGGAGCTGGCATCCCCGTCCCCCGGTTCGCCGTCGCCTCCACCGAGGCCGAGGTGGAGGCCCTCGGCCGCGACCTCGGCTGGCCCCTCATGCTGAAGGCCAGGCGCCTCGGATACGACGGTCGCGGCAACGCCCTCGCCGAGTCGATGGCCGACGTGCCGGACGCCCTCGAGCGGCTCGACCGCGGCGAGGGGGTCCTCGTCGAGGAGCACGTGCCGTTCTCGGCGGAGCTCGCCGCGATGGTCGCCAGATCGTCCCGCGAGGAGCTCGTCTACCCCGTCGTGGAGACGGTCCAGAAGGACCACGTCTGCCACGAGGTGACGACGCCGGTCGCGCTCGCCCCCGGCCTCGAGGACGAGGCCCGCCGGATCGCGCTCGCGTCGGCCCAAGCCGCGGAGTCGATCGGGGTCATGGGGGTCGAGATGTTCCTGCTCGACGATCGGGTCGTCGTCAACGAGCTGGCGCCCCGACCGCACAACTCCGGCCACTACTCGATCGAGGCCTGCGAGACGAGCCAGTTCGAGAACCACCTCCGCGGGGTGCTCGATCTGCCGCTGGGCCCGGCCGACCTGCGCGCCGGAGGCGCGGCGATGGTGAACCTGCTTGGCTCCTACTCAGCCCCGTCACACCACAGGACCGAAGAGGCGATGGCCGTTCCGGGAGCGCACGTGCATCTGTACGACAAGGCCGAGGTCCGCCCCGGGCGCAAAATGGGCCACGTCACCGCGCTGGGCGAGTCGGCGGAGTCCGCGCTCGCGACCGCGCGCAGGGCCGCGGGGCTGGTGCGGCTGTGACGGGCAACGGCCGCGGCGAGGCACCCCTCGTCGGGGTGGTCATGGGCAGCGACTCGGACCTGCCCGTGATGTCCGGCGCGTCGGACGCGCTCGGCGAGCTCGAGGTGCCCCACGAGGTCCGCGTCGTCTCGGCGCATCGCACGCCGCACGACATGATCGCCTACGGCTCCGAGGCGGCGGATCGCGGCATCAAGGTGATCGTCGCCGGCGCCGGCGGTGCCGCGCACCTGCCCGGGATGCTGGCCTCGGTCACGAGCCTGCCGGTCATCGGCGTCCCGGTCCGGACCAGCGCACTCGACGGCATGGACTCGCTGCTCTCGATCGTCCAGATGCCCAAGGGCGTGCCGGTCGCGACGGTCGCGATCGACGGCGCCCGCAACGCCGGCCTGCTGGCCGCGCGCATCCTGGCGGTCGAGGATCCGGTCCTCGCCCACCGCGTTCGCGAGGCCCAGTCGGCGATGTCCGACGCCGCCCGGGCGGCTGACGCACGGGTGCAGCGGCGCGCGCCCTCGTAGCTGTGAGTCGAATCCGAGAGTGAGCGGCCCCTCGGGCCGGTCAGTCGCAGGCGTTCGCCGAGAGGCCGCACGCCGGGTCCGGAAGACCCGGACCGGCCGGCTTGTCGGTAGTGCCGTCCCGATTGCGCCGCCGCCGGAGGGTCGGGTAACCTGCGCGGTCCCTGCGGATGTAGCTCAGTTGGCTAGAGCGTCTGCTTGCCATGCAGAAGGTCGAGGGTTCGAGTCCCTTCATCCGCTCTTTCCGACCCTGAAGCCCTGACGCGGCCATACGGCGACGTGGCGAAGCTGGTCTAACGCGGCGGTCTGCAAAACCGTTATTCCCGGGTTCGAATCCCGGCGTCGCCTCTCTCTGGGAGCCTCGCGGCCAGTGGCCCGAGCGGTGCGCGACAGACGCTGAGGAGCATGGCTGGGCGACCCTCCTGTCACGCCGCTCGTCACAGCGCCGATAGCGGATAGCGTCGGGTCCCCTCGACCGACAGATTGCCGCACACCGATCCGACCCAAGGAGACGCAATGAGCGACACACCGGTCCTCGACCTGCTCTCGAACATGACCGCCCTCTCGATCGAGCAGTCATCGCTCAACGGGCCGACCCTCGCGCTCGTCCGGCTGGGCGCCCTTGTCGCAAGCGACGCGCCGCCGGCGTCGTACCTCACCAACATCGGCGCCGCCGCCGAGATGGGGCTCGACCTGGAGCACGTCCAGGCGGTGCTGATCGCCGTCGCGCCGATCGTGGGCACGGCGCGGGTGATGACCGCAGCGGGCAACATCGCGCAGGCGCTCGGCGTGGCGGTCGCGGTGCTCGAGGAGGAGCTCGCCGCGGCGCTCCAGGACGAGGGGGCCTGACCGAGTCGTCCACGTGGGCCCGGCGAATGGGCGCTTCTCGCCGGGAGTGCCGCCGCCGGGCCCGCCTCTAGACTCGACGGCCATCAGCGGCCGCGGCGTCCGCGCGGCCAGGACTCCAAAGGAGGTCCCTTGACCCGCTCATGGACCCGTTCGGTCGCGGTGACGTTCGCGCTGGCGGTGAGCATGGTGCTGGCCCTCGCCGCATCCGCGGTCGGCCAGGGAGTGCAATCGGTCGACGTGGCCGGTGGCACGACCCAGCTCACGCTCAAGTCGTCGACGGCGAACACGCTGGCCGACAACGGCATCGGCATCTCGTCGGTTGCGCCGGCCCGAGACGTCAACCCGACCAGCTTCCTCTTCAACATCACCGGCGGCAGCGTGGTGCCGACCACCGGCGTCGGCGCGATCAGCCACAACGGCGGTCTCGCGATCCAGTCGGCGGGCTCGCCGAACACGCTGGTGCTGCGGAACTTCATCGCCAACACCCGCAACCTCTCGCTGAGCGGTCGGGTGGGCTCCACCAGGCAGCGCCTCACGTTCGGCCGCATCTCGCTGGCGAACGCCGCCGTGATTCGTCGCGGCCCCGGACGGATCGGCACCTACATCGTTCGGGCGCAGCTCTTCCTGACGCCCGCCGGAGCGCGCGCGATCAACTCGTTCTTCGGCCGGAACCTGCCGATCGCGAACCTGAACCTCGGTCGCATCGACCTGCGGATCAACCCCGCAGAGGTGCTCCTGGACGGTGGGACGACGGTGCTGACCCCGACCAACGAGCTCATCCCGTCGCTGCAGCGACTCGGCGTCAACCTCGGGACGATCCCGCCGGCCGCGGCCGACACCGCCGGGCGGCTGAACTTCCCGATCACCGAGGGTGAGTGGGTCATCGTCGGTGGGCTGCTCGGCGACATCGAGCACGACGGTGGCGTCTCGTTCTCCGGCGCCAACAACACCCCGCAGGTGAACATGACGTCCCTCGAGATCAACTCGGACGTCGACACCGGCCCGCGGGTCCTCGCCAGCGTGAACGGCGGCACGCCGCCGGTCCCGGTGATCAACGTCAACGCCGACAGGGCCAGGGTCGGCGTGTCGAACGGCTTCCTGGTGATCAACAACCTCACCGGGTCGCTCTCGACCGCGGCGACCGCCGCGCTCCGCGCCGCCTTCGGTGGCGCCGTGCCGGAAGGTCTGGAAGTCGGCACGTTCCGCGTGAAGGCCGACGTCGTCTAGACGCACGCCTTCGTGACCGATCCCCACGCCGGCAACAGTCGGCGTGGGGCCACGGTCAGCGCGACGCCGAGGCGACTGGCGCGCTAGCGTTGCCGCGCACCGGACCGGCATCGCCGGTCACAGGACTCGAGAGGGCGCTGGTGACCCGGCCCGGCGCCGAGATGACGTGAGCGGCACGGAGGATCGATGAGCACCGATACGGATCGCCCGCAGCGCCCGGAGACGATCGCACTGCACGGCGGGCAGTCGCCCGACCCGACGACCAACGCCCGCGCAGTTCCGATCTACCAGACCGTCGGCTACCAGTTCGACGACACGACCCACGCGGCCGACCTGTTCGGCCTGCGCGTGCCGGGGAACATCTACACGCGGATCATGAACCCGACGTGGGACGTGCTCGAGCAGCGCATGTCCCAGCTGGAGGGCGGCCTTGCGGCGTGCGCCACGGCGTCCGGTCAGGCCGCGGTGACGTACTCGGTCCTCAACGTCTGCCGCGCCGGCGACAACATCGTCGCGCTCTCGACGCTCTACGGCGGCACCTACAACCTGTTCGCGCACACGTTGCCCCAATACGGCATCGAGGTCCGGTTCATCCCGCCGGACGACCCCGGCGCGCTCGCGGCATCCGTGGACGACAAGACACGGCTCGTCTTCGCCGAGACGATCGGCAACCCGAATATGAATGTGATCGACGTCCGGGGCTGGGCAGACGCCGCGCACGCCGCGGGGCTCCCGCTGGTCGTCGACAACACCACGCCGACGCCCATCCTCTGCCGGGTCCTCGACCACGGCGCGGACGTGGCCATCCACTCGCTGACCAAGTTCGTCGGCGGTCACGGGACCAGCATCGGCGGGATCATCGTCGACAGCGGCAACTTCGACTGGACGGCCCACGCCGATCGCTACCCGGGGCTCACCCAGCCCGACCCCTCCTACCACGGCGTGGTGTGGAGCGAGGCGCTCGGGCCGGCCGCCTACATCGGCCGAGTGCGGACGGTGCTGCTGCGCAACACCGGCGCGGCGCAGTCCCCGTTCAACACGTTCCTGTTCCTGCAGGGGATCGAGACGCTGCCGCTGCGCATGGAGCGTCACTCGCAGAACGCGCTCGCGATCGCCGAGCACCTGGAGGGCCACCCGAAGGTGAGCTGGGTCTCGTACCCGGGCCTGACCTCCTCCCCCACCCACGACGTCGCCAAGCGCATGCTCTCGGGCGGCTTCGGCGCGCTGGTGTCGTTCGGGATCGAGGGCGGACGCGACAGCGGCGAGAAGTTCATCAACAGCCTTCAGCTGTTCAGCCATCTGGCCAACATCGGCGACGCCAAGTCGCTGGCCATCCACCCGGCCACGACGACGCACAGCCAGCTGAACGACGCCGAGCTCGCGGAGACGGGCGTGTCGCAGGACATGGTCCGCCTGTCGGTCGGGATCGAGCATGTCGACGACCTGATCGCCGACCTCGACGCGGCGCTGGCGCAGGCCTAGTCGGACCGAGCGCCCCTTGGCGCGACCTGCAGCATCCGACCAGGAGCCGAGCGGACCCCAGCCGGGGTCCGTCGGCCTGGTCGAGACCCAGACCGTCGAGCTCTTTACGGCCGGCAACCCGCTGGTGCTGGACTCGGGTTCCACGCTGGCCCCGGTCGAGGTGGCCTTCGAGACCTACGGCACCCTCGCCGACGACCGCTCGAACGCGGTCTTCATCTGCCATGCCCTGACCGGCGACGCGCACGCGGCGGGTTACCACGCCGGCGCCGACCGACCGGGCTGGTGGGACAGCATCGTCGGGCCGGGCAAGCCGATCGACACCGATCGCTACTTCGTCGTCTGCCCCAACCTGCTCGGCGGCTGTCGCGGCACGACCGGCCCGTCGAGCATCGACCCCGACACCGGCCAGCCCTACGGCCTTCGGTTCCCGCTGTTCACGGTCGCCGACCTCGTCCGCGTGCACCGGGCGCTGCTCTCGCACCTCGGCATCTCGCGGGTGCTGGCGGTGATCGGAGGCTCGCTCGGCGGGATGCAGGCGCTGCAGTGGGCGCTCGACGCCCCGAACGAGCTGGCCGCGGCGATCCCCATCTGCGCCACGACCCGGCTCTCTCCCCAGAACATCGCGTTCTCAGCCGTCGCGCGCCAGGCCATCCTCAGCGACGAGTCGTTCCACGGCGGGGACTACTACGCCACCGACGAGCGGCCGGACACCGGGCTGTCGCTCGCGCGCATGATGGCCCACATCACCTACCTGTCCGAGGAGTCCATGCGCCGCAAGTTCGGCCGGCGCATCCAGGACCGGGAGGAGCCGCGGTTCGACTTCGGCGTCGACTTCGAGGTCGAGAGCTACCTGCAGCACCAGGGCGCGAGCTTCCTGCGCCGATTCGACGCCAACTCCTACCTCTACCTCACGCGGGTCATGGACTACTTCGACCCGTTCGCCGACCCGGAGCGCGCCGGGCCGCGACTCGAGGCGGTTCGGGCCGCCGGCACGCACTTCCTTGTCATCTCGTTCGACACTGACTGGCGGTTCGACACCGAGCACTCCCGCGAGATGGTGCGGACGCTGGGCGCCGCCGAGGTGCCGGTCACCTCTCGCGAGGTCGAGTCCCCCTTCGGCCACGACTCGTTCCTGCTGGCCATCCCCGACTACCACCGGACCGTGGGCACGTTCTTGCGCCGCCTGCACGAGGGCGGCGGCGTCGCCGGGCCGACGAGCGGCGCATGAGGCCGGACCTCGACGTCGTCGCGCGGATGGTCCCCGCCGACTCGCGGGTCCTCGACCTCGGGTGCGGAGACGGCAGCCTGCTGCAGCACCTCGCCCGTCACCGGGGCTGCCGGGTGCAGGGGGTCGAGGTCTCGAGCGACGCGTTCCACGAGTGCATCGCTCGCGGAGTCCCCGTCCTGCACGCCGACATCGACCGCGGCCTGCCGGAGTTCGCGGACGACGCGTTCGACGTCGCCGTGCTCAGCCAGACCTTGCAGGCCACCTATCGACCCGCGCTCGCGCTCTCGGAGCTGACCCGGATCGGCCGCCAGGGGATCGTGTCGTTCCCGAACTTCGGCCACATCGGGATCCGGTCCAAGCTGGCGCTCTTCGGCCGGATGCCCACCAGCAGCGTCCTTCCCCAGCCGTGGTACGAGACCACCAACATCCACCTCTGCACGATCACGGACTTCGAGCGGCTGTGCGAGGCACGCGGGATCCGGCTGCTGGAGCGACACCTGCTGGACTCGCGCGGCCGCCAGGTCGACGGGCGCGCGAGGCGCGGCGCGAACCTCCTCGCCGCCGGCGCCGTCTATCGCGTGGACGCCCCCGAGCGGGCGGCGTGAACCCGCTCGCGGTCGTCGGAGACGCCTGGCGCCTCTACTCCGAGCACTGGCGGAGGTTCTCGGCCATCGGGCTGGCCATCTTCGCCGTCGTCGCGGTGATCGGGCTGCTGCTGGGGCTGGCGGGGACCTTCGGGGTCTTCGTGACCCAGATCTTCGTCCTCGCCGGAAGCGTCGTGCTCGCGGGAGCCGTCGTGACGACCGTGGAGCGCCTGCGCAGCGACGGCGCCGAGACGTCCGTCGCGGAGGCGATCGGCTCGACGCGCGGCGTCTTCTGGACGCTGCTGGCCGCCGGGATCCTCGCGGGGATCGGCATCGGCATCGGCCTGGTGCTCTTCATCTTCCCGGGAGTCTTCCTCGCGACGTTCTGGTGGGTGATCGCACCGTGCATCGTGCTCGAGCGCACCGGCGTCCTCGGAGCGTTCGGCCGGAGCATGCGGCTGGTGCGGCGCCAGGGGTGGGCGACCTTCGGCGTGCTCGCGCTGACGTGGGTCGTGATGATCCTGGCCGGCTTGGTGGTCGCCATCGTCCTGGGCGGCCTGCCGCCGTTCCTCGCAGGCTTCATCGCGACGCTCATCCAGGGCGCCTTCTTCGCCCCCTTCGCCGCGATCGCGGTCACGCTGACGTACTTCCGGCTCGCCGAGCTGCCGGACGTCAGCTCTCGCCGCAGGCGCTAGAGACCGCCCTGGGAGGCGATCCGGGCCTCCTGGACGTCGGCCAGGCGCGCCTCGACCTGCCGCACCAGCTCGTGTGGCTCGGTCACGCCGACGAAACGGAAGTCGCCCGCGCGCTCCTCGGTGCCGGCCGTGTCGAAGTCGACGCTGCCGATCCCCAGCAGCCGCGCGAACAGGGACTGGTCGACGTCGATCCCCTGCAGCCGGGCGATGCTCGTGGACTGCGAGTGGCGGGAGAGGATCCCCCGCCGGATGCGGATCCGCCGGGTGGTCACCTGGTAGAGCGTTGCAAGGCGGCGGACGACGTCGATCACGAGCACGATTCCGAGCAGCACGATCGTCACGAGCACCCACTGCCAGATCGCGAGCCCGGTGCCGATGTCGTTGCTGTCCAGGATCGCCACGAAGATGAGCGGGACCAGGGCGAGCGCGCCCCACCGGAGCAGCCACAGGACGTTGGCGCGCCAGCTGGGATGGCCCTGCCAGATCAGGACCTCGTCGTCGAGCGTCTCCATGCTCACGTCAGCTGCCAGGGGTCGGTGGTCGACTCCGCGAAGGCGACCTCGGCGCCCTCGCCGGCAAGGGTACGCGCCAGGACACGACTCCATTCCCGAAGCGCGCGCTGCTCGACCGCGGCGTGTGGGATTCCGACGAGCGGAAGCCCGAGGGCCCGGTCCGCGTCGTGGTACTTGAGGTCGCTGGTCACGTAGGCGTCGGCCCCGGCGGCACGCGCCTCCGGGATGAGTCCGGCGCCCGAGCCGGTGCAGCACGCGAGCGTCCTGACCGGCGCCCACGCGTCGCCGGAGAAGACGCTCGGCGCGTCGAAGATCCGCCCGACCTCGGTCGCCAGCTCGGCGACGCTCCTGGGGCTGACCTGCCCCACCCGCCCGAGCCCGGCGGCCGGGTCGTCGGGGCTGGGCGCGAGCGGGGCCGTCGTCGAGATCCCGAGCAGCTCGGCCATCACGTCGTTCAGACCACCCGGCGCCGCGTCCAGGTTCGTATGCGCCGCGACGATGGCCGTCTTGGTCTCGGCGGCCCGCAGCACCAGCTCGGTCGCGGGCACGTCGTCGGTCACGGCGGCGATGCTGGGGAAGATCGGCGGATGGTGGACGAGGATCCCGTCGCACCTGCCCTGGGCGGCCTCGGCGACGATCTCGTCGCGGAGCTCGAGCGCGACCAGCAGCCGGCGCACGGGCTGGTTGTGGCGCCCGACGATGAGGCCGACGTTGTCCCACTCCTCCGCGAGGCGGACGGGAGCGAGGCGGTCGATCACCTGCAGCAGCTGGCCTACGAGCACACCGACAGGCTAGTGGTACGGCCGTGTGCTCCAGGCCGGTGGGTAGGATCCTCGTGTGCCCGAAACGCCCGCGGTTGCTGATGATTCTGGCGTTGACCCCTCCGGCGAAGAGCGCCTGGCCGCATTGTGGCGGCGTTTCCAGCGCGATCAGGACGAGCGCGCCAAGGAGCAGCTGGTCGTCGCCTACGCCCCACTCGTGAAGTGGGTGGCGGCCCGGATGCGCAGCGCCCTCCCCGGTTACGTGGACGAGGCCGACCTGATCTCGTACGGGCTCGAGGGGCTCGTCACGGCAATCGAGCGGTTCGACACGGACCGCGAGGTCAAGTTCGAGACGTTCGCGGCCTCCCGCATCAAGGGCGCGATCATCGACGAGCTCCGCCAGCTCGACTGGGTCCCCCGCTCGGTTCGGGCACGCGCGCGCGATGTCGAGCGGACGTCGATGGAGCTCGAGCACAAGCTGAAGCGCGCACCGACCGAGGACGAGCTCGCCGACGCGATGGGCGTCGACATCGACGCGTTCCGGGAGATGTTGTCGGACATCTCGCACTCGTCCGTCGTCGCGCTCGACGAGAGCTGGAACCTCGGATCGGAGCGGGGCGAGGGACGCGAGTTTGTCGAGATCCTGAGCGACGGCGAGGCCAGCAACCCCGCGACCTTCCTCGACGGCAGCTCGACCAGGGACGTCCTCTCCGAGGCGATCGCGAGCCTGCCGGCGCGCGAGAAGGCGGTCGTGGCGCTCTACTACTACGACGGGCTCACCCTGCGTGAGATCGGCGACGTGCTCGGCGTCACCGAGAGCCGCGTCAGCCAGCTCCACACCAAGGCGATCCTGCGCCTGAAGGGGCAGATCCGCGGGGACCTCGGCGCCACGGCGTAGCCGCGAGCGCGGGCCGGTCGGCCCACGACCGGCAGCCCGCCGAGTCGGGGCGGCTCAGTCCCCCGCGTTCAGCATGTAGACGGCGTCGGCGGCGGCCAGGACCGCCAGGACCCCCAGCAGCCCCACCTGCATCCCCAGGCTCACGTCGTCGCGGGTGACGAACAGCGCCGCCATCGCCACGGCGCCCACGAGCCAGATGATCCCGCGACCACGCCGCCCGGTCGCCACGTGTCCGAGTCCGGGCAGGATCAGGCTCAAGACGATGGCGATCGCGTACGCGCGACCGCCACTCCGGCTGCCGAAGCGGTTGGCTATACCGGGACCGCCTCACCCTGACGAGCGATCACGACCTCGCCGCCGAACGCCTGGGCGGCCGCGGCTCGCGCGTCCTCGCGGTCGTACTCCGGATACACGTGGGTCAGCACCAGCTTGCCGGCCTTCGCCCGCCGGGCCAGCTCGCCGGCCGCGGTCGCGTTGAGGTGGAGCGCCGGATCGTCGGGCATCGGATCGGCGCCGAAGGAGCACTCGCAGAGGAGCACGTCGCTCCCGGCGGCCAGCGGAAGCACCGCGTCGGCAGTTCCCGTGTCGGCGCTGAACACCAGCGAGCGCCCGCCGGCGTCGACGCGAAGCGCGTTGGTCGGCGGCAGATGCGGGACCTCGCGGTGCGAGAGCGTCATGCCGTCCGCGAGCTCGACGGATCCTTCGCCGCGATCGAGCGTCACGAACGCGACGCCGGGCCAGCGCCCGTCCCCGACGAATCCCATCAGCCGCTCGGCGACGCCCTCCGGCGCGTACACGGTCACCTCGTGTCCTCGACCGGGCCCGAAGCCGAAGTAGACGCGGAGCGCGAGCAGGTCGATGCAGTGGTCCGGATGGCCGTGCGAGATCACGATGGCGTCGAGCGCCTCCGGCGCGATCTCCTGCTGCAGCCGGTTGAGGCTGCCCGCGCCCATGTCGAGGACGATCGCCGCGCCGGGGGTCCGGACCAGGTAACAGCTCTGCACGTCACCAGGGCGTGAGTAGGCGGTGCCCACGCCGATCGGCGTGAGAACGAGCGGAGCGGGCTCCTGCATCGGCGGCATGGTATACCGCTCCCGATGCGGATCTTCGCGCGTACCACGCTCGCACTGCTGCTCGTGCTCGCGATCGCCGTCGCGGCCGCCTGCGGCGGCGGAGGCTCGGACTCGGACGGGGACATCCCCGACCTCTCGGGCGAGGAGTACCTGGAGCGGGCTGGCGACGCGCTCGCGGAGGTCGAGTCGTTCCGGCTCGCGCTCGAGGGAACCGCGAACATCGTCCCCACCGAGGACGGGGCCCTGGAGGGAGTGTCGGGTCTGGTGTCCGGCAACCTCGACATCGAGGGCGCCGGACCGGTCGTCCGGGACGAGGGCTTCTCGATCGACCTGACCGCCCAGGCCGGGCTGCCGCTCCAGGTCAACCTGACCAGGGTCGGCGACGAGCTGTACGCCAGCGCCCTCGGCCAAGACTTCCGGCTCGAGGTCGACAGCTCCACCGTCGAGGCGCTGGACCTCGGAGAGCTGTTCCCCGCGCTCGCCGGCTGGATCTCCGACCCAGAGGTGACCGGCAGCGAGGAGGTCGACGGCGTGACGACGGCGCGGCTGGAGGGCGCGATCGACGGCGAGCGGGCGGCGCGCGAGCTCGAGGGGCTGCTGTCGGGAATCTCCGGCGTCGACGCCTCCGACACGCAGGCCCTCGCGGATGCCCTCTCTGACGGCTCGGTGACGATCTGGATCGGGGCCGACGACTTCGTCCCGCGCCGGGTCGACGCCGCGGTCGCGGTGCCGGACGGCGTCGAGGGGGCGGGCCTCGAGGAGATCAGCCTCGACGTCACGGCCTCGATCAGCCAGATCGGCGAGGAGTTCGTGATCGAGCCGCCGAGCGACGCCAGGACGCTGTCCCTGGACGACATCGGCGGGCTGCTGCCGGGCGGGCCCTAGGCCGACGCGCCCCCGCGCTCGGCGTCCAGCTCGTTGATCCGCCGGACGTTCCGGTGGTCGAAGTCCTCGTCGCCGTCGGGCGATCCCAGGAACGCGTCGACGATCTCCCGGCCCAGCTGCTCGCTCGTCGCGCGCAGCGAGAGCACCAGGACGTTGGCGTGGTTGTAGCGCCGGGCGCCCTTGGCGGTCTCGGCGTCGCCGCACAGCGCGGCGCGGATGCCCGGGACCTTGTTGGCGGCGATCGAGACCCCGGTGCCCGTCCAGCAGGCCACCACGCCGGTGTCGGCACCCCCGTCAGCGACCCGGCGCCCCACGAGCGCCCCGACGTCGGCCCACTCCGTGTCGTCTCCCGCGAGCGGGCCCACGAGCTCGAGCTCGTGCCCCTCGTCGCGCAGGTGGCTCACCACCGCCTCGGTCAGCGAGTTGGCCTCGTCCGATCCCACTGCAATTCGCATTCCGGCCCTCCTCCGGCTGGTCGGGGTGAGCGTAGCCTGGCGACCCGGGGGCGGTAGCCTGGAAACATGCACATCAAGGGTGGGACCTTCGGGCCGGTGGCGACCAACACCTACGTCGTCGCCGACCGGCCGGGCGGATCGGCGGCCATCGTCGACCCGGCCCTCGGAAGCCAGTCGTGGATCGAGCAGACGCTGGCCCGGATGGACGTGACCCCGGTGGCGGTCATCGACACGCACGGCCACTGGGACCACGTGGTCGAGAACTACCTCTGGACCGAGCGGGGCCTGCCGGTCTGGGCACACCCCGCCGACGCGGACTGGATCGCGGCTCCGGCGCCGTTCAACCCCGCCCTGTTCGGCAATCCGCCACCCGTCCCGGGCGCCGACATCGCCGTTGAGCTCACCGAGGGGGACACGGCCACGATCGGGGACCTCGAGCTGAAGGTGATCGAGACGCCGGGCCACTCCCCCGGCTGCGTGGTGCTCCTCGACGAGGCGTCGGGAACGGCGGTCGTGGGTGACCTCGTGTTCGCCCAGGGCATCGGGCGGACGGACTTCCCGCGCTCCGACCCTGGGGCGATGCTCCGGAGCCTCGACCGGGTGTTCAGCGAGCTGCCCGGCGAGACACCGATCCACCCGGGCCACGGACCCTGGGGAACGACGCTCGCCGAGGCGGAACGCTTCGCGCGGGTCTTCATGTGAGCCAGCCAGTCGGCCAGGAGCAGATCTGGGAGCGTCTTCGCGACGTCTACGACCCGGAGCTGCACCGGAGCATCGTGGACCTCGGGATGGTCGGCGAGGTGACCGTCGACGGGGACCACGTCCGCGTCCTCATCAAGCTGACCGTCGCCGGCTGCCCGCTCAAGGCCGAGATCCAGCGCCGCGTCTCGACCGCGCTGGCCGAGCTCCCCGGCATCGAGAGCGTGATGGTCTCGCTCGACACGATGACCGACGAGGAGCGCGCCGCCGCGCGCGAGACGGTCTCGCCCGGGATCTCGAAGCCGTCACCGTTCGCCGAGGACGGCGTCGGGACGACGGTGGTCGCCGTCGCCAGCGGCAAGGGCGGCGTCGGCAAGTCGAGCGTGACGGCCAACCTCGCGGTCGCGCTGGCCGCGACCGGCCGGACCGTCGGGCTGCTCGACGCGGACGTCTACGGCTACTCGATCCCCCGCATGATGGGCGTGCAGCGCCAGGCGGTGATGGTCGACGACCTGATGCTGCCGGTCGAGGCGTTCGGTGTCCGGATCATGTCGATCGGCTTCCTGACCGAGGAGGACAGCCCGGTCATCTGGCGCGGGCCGATGCTGCACAAGGCGCTCACGAGCTTCGTCGCCGAGACGTACTGGGACGATCCGGACTTCCTGCTCGTTGACCTGCCGCCGGGAACCGGCGACGTCTCCCTCTCGGTCGCCCAGCTCCTGCCCCGCGCCGCGCTGCTGGTCGTGACCACCCCCCAGCTGGCGGCCCAGCGGGTCGCCCGGCGCGCGGCGATGATGGCCCATCGCGTCGACCTCCCCGTCGTCGGCGTGCTCGAGAACATGAGCGGCTTCGTCGCGCCGGACACCGGACACCGCTACGACGTGTTCGGCTCGGGCGGAGGGGAGCAGCTGGCGAGCGAGCTGGGCCGGCCCCTGATCGGGCAGATCCCGCTCGAGCCGTCGGTCGCCGAGGCTGGCGACGCGGGGACTCCCCTGGTCGCCGCTGGCAACGGCTCACCCGCCGCCGACGCGCTGCGGGGCGCCGCCGACCGGCTGCTCGACGAGCTCGCCGCGATGGCCCGTGCCAACGGGGCGAGCGGCTCGCTCGAACACACGTCCGCGGATACGAGCTAGACTCCACGCCGCCCGACGCGGTCGGGCGCCAACCCGCCCCAGACTCGGAGGTCGTGATGGCGTACATCATCGCCGAGCCGTGCATCGGCACGAAGGACACCTCGTGTGCCGACGTGTGCCCTGTGGACTGCATCCACCCCGCCCCGGGAGAGGATCACGCGGACA
>JANQPH010000035.1 GCA_028285405.1 Thermoleophilia bacterium | reverse complement strand
CCAGATCCTCCTGGCCGCAGCGATCGCCCTACTGATCGCCATCGCCATCGCCGAGCTGATCAGGATGGCCAGATCCGACCGTGAGGCGCCGGCGGCTGGTTGACGAGTCGTCTCCGGACTGAGCTACGGTCCATCCATGGTCAGGCTCACGAGGATCTACACGGGCGGCGGCGACTCGGGTGACACCCACCTCGGCGACATGTCGCGCCGGAGGAAGACGGACGCGCGCGTCGCCGCGTATGGCGATGTCGACGAGGCGAACAGCGCCATCGGCGTGGCCAGGGCGCAGGGGCTCGAGCCGCAGGTGGATGCGTGGCTCGCCCAGGTTCAGAACGACATGTTCGACGTGGGGGCGGACCTCTCGGTCCCCGGCACCGGATCGGATCGGCTGCGCGTCACGCCGGCCCATGTCGAGCGGCTCGAGGCATGGATCGACGAGGCGAACGACCCGCTCCCGCCGCTCGAGAGCTTCGTCCTCCCGGCGGGCTCGCCCGAAGGCGCGGCGCTGCACGTCGCCCGGAGCGTGACGCGCAGGGCCGAGCGCGCGGTGGTCGTCCTCGCCGACGCCGAAGCGGTGAACGAGGCCGCGCTCGTCTATCTCAATCGGCTCTCCGACCTGCTCTTCGTCCTGGCACGCCAGGTGAACCAGCGCGGCGGCGGCGACGTGCTCTGGGAGCCGGGCGCCGATCGGTCGACCTGAGCGAGTTCCCCCGGTTCGGGGGAACCGTTCATCACAGAACCCTCACGGGCCGGGCATAGGGTTCGGGACATGCGCCGGGCCCCTCTCGCCGTCGCTGGCCTCGTGGCGGCAGCCGCGCTGGTCGGCGCGCTCGCCGGGCCGGCCGCCGCCGACGCGCGGATCGTGAGCGCGCAGGACGACCAGGGGCGCCCGATCACGTTCGACGTGCGCGCGAGCGGAGTGAACGTGGCCGAGTACACCTCGGTGCTGCGCGCAGCGGCACACGGAAACGAGATCCGGACCGTCACGGTCAGGATCGTGCCGCAGTCCCAGATCGCGTCGACGTGCGGATCGCTGCAGGCTGTCGCCTGCTACTCGGGCAACCGCCAGGGCGGGACGATCGTGGTTCGTGCGGGCTCCCGCGCCCAGTTCGAGCACTCGCTGCTGCACGAGTACGCACACCACGTGGACGCGGCCATCCGGAACGGGTCCCGCCGGGAGCTCAACGGGACTCCGCGCTGGTGGCGCGCACGCTCGATCGGCACACGCCTCGCTCGGGGCCAGGTCGCCTTCGACTACGAGCGCGGCTGGGCGCGCTCGATCGGCGAGATCTTCGCCGAGGACTACGTGCAGGTGCACATCCGCAGCCGGTACGGCATCCCGTGGATGAACCGGCCCTCAGAGGCGGTGCGTCGCGCGATTCGCCAGGACATCACCGGTCGCGCGGCGGGGCCGGCCCCGCGGGCGGGGTCGGGTGCGGAGCCCTCGGGTCCGACGGATCCCCCGGCCACCAGCCGGTCGCGGACGTTCCGGGACCGGGTCGATCTCGCGCCCGGTGAGGCCGTGAACATCCCCTTCGGCTTGCTCGGCCCCGGGCGGCGGATCGGCTTCACCGCGAACGTCAGCAGTGCAGAGGGGAGTGGGCGCGTCAGCAACCAGCTCTTCTGCCAGGGGCGGCGGGTCACGGGCGGCCAGGGAACCGACGGTTCACCGGCGCGGATCAAGCGCACCAACCTCCCGCCGGGCTCCTGCCGGATCCTCCTCACCAACCTGAGCGAGGAGCCGGTTGCCGTGGGTACGACCCTGACGCTGACGCGAACGCGGACCCGGTAGCGGCTCCGACCTGGGACCTGCGCCGGGCTCGCCCCGACTTCGGCCGGTCACCTAGTGGGCCGAACCCGAGAACGAGCGATGCCTCGCATCGGTCGGTCGCAGGTGTTCGGTGAGAGGACGCATGCCGGGTCTGGATGACCCGGACCGTCCGGTTGGACTTCACCCTTGGGGCACCCCCAAGGTCAGTACCGAGGCTCATCGCCTCGACACGACGGACCAAGTGCCCCAAGGGTGAAGCACTGCGGCCTGCGCGCCCGGCGACCAGCCCCGCAAACACTCGGGCGACGACCAAGGGTCGTCGGCAGCACAACCGGGGCTCTGCGCCGGGCTTGCTAGGGCCGGACGGCTCCGTAGTAGTCCGACCGGTCGGAGACGGCCGACACCTTCACGACGTCCCCGGTGCTCGGGGCGTGGACGTAGTTGCCCCCGCCGATGTAGATGCCGACGTGGCCGAGGCCGCGGAAGAAGACCATGTCGCCGGGCTGGAGATCCCCGCGCGAGACCTTCGGGAACTTCGCCCAGATCGCGCCCGTGTAGTGCGGCACGTCCTTGCCGAGCTGGCCGTAGACGTACGAGCACAGGCCGCTGCAGTCGAAGCCGGACGGATCCGCGCCACCCCAGCGATACGGCACGCCGAGGAACTGCAGTGCGGCGCTCGCGGCGGCGGCGTTGGTGCCGGACGAAGGAGGCGGACTTGCAACGGGCTCGTTGCTTGCGCTTGGGGTCTGCGAGCTCTCGGCCGGGCCGGGGTCGATGCCCCCGGGATCGAGACGCCGCGCGGCCGCCGCGCGCGCCGCGGCCTCCCGGCGCTCGCGAGCTCGCTCCTGCTCGAGCAGCCGTCCCAGCTCGCCCTGCGCACGGTCCAGCACGGCCTGTCGCTGCGCGAGGAGCGCGGTCACGCGGTTGCGCTCCGCCTTGGCCTGCTCGAGCTCCTCCTCGGTGCGCGCGCGGTCTTGCTTCAGCTCCTTGGCTGCCTCGGCGAGCCGGACCCGTGCCTCGCGGATGTTGCGGACGATCTCCCCGTCGTTCCGCCCCGCCCGATCCAGCAGCTGGACGCGCTCGACGACGTCGTTGAGGCTGCCGCTGTCCAGCAGCACCTCCGCCAGCGTCGGCTCGGGCGTCCGGTACAGGTACCGAAGGCGCTCGGCGAGCGCGATGCGGGATTCGGCCAGGACACGCGTGTTCTCGTTCGTCGCGCGCTGGTTCTCGCGGATCCGCTTCTCGATCTCGCTCAGGCGGTGCTGCGCGCCGTTGAAGGCGTTCGAGGCGTCCTCGACCTGGGCGTCGATCGCGGCCAGCTCGGACTGGATCTGTGCCACCTCGGCGCGCTTCGCCTCCAGGTCGCTCGGCTGGGCGCCGGCAACGGCCGACCAGCCGGCGACGAGCGCGGCGGTCAGGAGCAAGATCAGCGTGAGATGGGCCCTGTGCAGGGGAAACCCCTCGATCGTCGAGATTCGAAGCAGCGAGGCTAGGTGGCGATCGCGTGCTGGACAAACACGCCGGGTGCGAGCCAGGTCTAACCGGAACCGAATCATTTTGTCCCGATTGTTTGCGAGGACGCGCGCCGACCGTTTCAATCCCCGACGGATGCGACGGCTCTCTTGGATCGCGGCGGGTGCGCTGCTGGTCATCGGCACCGGTATCGGCGCGGCTGACGCGGCGGCGGCAGGCTCGGCCCGCATCACGGGTGTGGGCGCGCTGACCGAGCTCGGCAACTCGGCGTCGGCGACCGCGGCCTCGGGCGCCGTCGAGCGGCGTCGCGAGCGGGTCGCCGCGCTCGAGGATCGGCTGGGGGTGGTCGGCGAGGTCGTCGTCGAGCTCGATGCCGACGCCGACGACGACTCGGCCCGAGCGAGCGGAACGGTGGTCGCGAAGGACGTGCTGCTGCTCGACGGCCGGATCGCCATCGCCCGGCTCGAGATGTCGGTCGCGGCAGCGGGCGATGGTGGCGCGCCCGCCATTACAAGCGCCACCGTCGAGGATCTCTACGTCGACGGCGAGCAGCTCGACGCCGGGCCGGGCACTCGCATCTCGCTGGAGGGGCTCGGCACGCTCGTGCTGTTCGAGAGCATGACGGAGGGGGCGGAGGCGATCCGCGCGAACGCGCTGCGGATCGAGGCGACCG
>JANQPH010000033.1 GCA_028285405.1 Thermoleophilia bacterium | reverse complement strand
CCAGATCCTCCTGGCCGCAGCGATCGCCCTACTGATCGCCATCGCCATCGCCGAGCTGATCAGGATGGCCAGATCCGACCGTGAGGCGCCGGCGGCTGGCTGAGGCCCGGCCGGTCTCAGGGCGGCCGGGCGCATCTGCACCCTCTCGTGGCTCGCCGGCCACGGCCGGCTCAGCTCACCCCATAGGGCCCTCCGTCGGCGCCGTCAGCTATCCGGCGCGGGCGCGTCGCGATGCCTCGATCCAGAGGCACGCGTCTTCGACGTAGGGAACGTCGGCCGCCGCCGCGATCGCCCGAGCCTCGTCCGAGACGATCCCGAGCTGCAGCCAGATCGCCCCGGCGCCGACCTCGACGGCCTCGCGCGCGACCGCCGCGGCCTCCGCGCCGGGGCGGAACACGTCGACGACGTCGATGTGTCCGGGCACGTCCGCGAGCCCCGCGTACGAGGCCAGCCCGGCGATCTCGCTCACCCCGGGGTTCACGGGGACGATCTCGAACCCGAGTCGCGCGAGGCTGAGCGGCGTTCCCCCGGCCGCCTTGGTGGGGTCGCGGCTCATCCCGACGACCGCGACTCTGCGCATGCTCGCGATGATCCGGTCGATGAGCTCGGGGTCGTTCACTCGCCGGGCCGATCCTTCTCGGAAGTCGTGCTCGCCGTCTCGGTGGCGTCGTCGTCGGCGCGTGAGCTGCCGTTCTCGCTCCGGCGGCGCTGCTTGGTGCCGAGCAGCTGCGTCGGCTTGCGTGCGACGGCGCGCTTCGCCTCGCTGCGCAGCCACGATCCCATCCACACCCGGAATGGCTCGCCGCCGCTCGAGAAGCGCTCCGCGTCGTAGACGCCCGCTCGCACGCGGGGCCACTCCGCCGCGATCTCGGCTCCGAACAGCAGGATCACCCCCGCGATCCACACGAAGAACAGGAAGGAGATGATCGCTCCGAGCGAGCCGTACACCTCGTCGTAGTTGTTGAAGTTGGCGAAGTAGAAGGCGAGGAGGAGCTTCGCCGCCTCGAACAGCACCGCGGCGATCAGGGCCCCGATCCAGACGTCCCGAAAGCGCGTCTTCACCGCCGGCAGGATCCGAAAGACCAGCATGAAGCTGACGAACGAGATGAGGACCGGTGCGAGCCGCGTCGCTCCGGCCGTGATCGTCCCGATGACCGCGTCCAGCGGACCCCCCGGGTCGCTGACCGACGAGCGCACCTCGTCGAAGAACCTGACCACGAACGTCAGGCCGATCGAGGCGACGAACAGGATGAAGAGGGCGACGACGAGCAGCAGGTCGAGCGACTTCCCCCGGACGAAGTGGCGACGGGTCTCGACGTCGTACGCGGCGTTCACGGCATGCCGCATCGCGCTCATCATCGCGCTGGCGGACCACACGAGGGCGATCAGCCCGACGAAGCCGATCGCTCCGATGCCGTCGAGCGCCCGGTCGAGGATCTGCTCGATGTCCTCCCGGCCCTCCTCGGTGAGCCCGATGTTCTCGGTGATGAAGTCGATCGCCTGCTGGCGCACGTAGGCCTCGTCCACGAAGAGGCTCGCCACGGCGACGATCACCAAGAGCAGCGGAAAGAGCGAAAAGAGCACGTAGTAGGCCATCGCCGCGGCCCACTGCGTGCAGCGATCCTCCGGGAAGTCGAGGATCGCCTGCCAGACGGCGGTTCTCAGGTCCCGCGCGAACGGCCCGAGCCGGCTCAGGGGGGCGCGCAGGCCGATTCTCATGCGACAAGCGTAGACGCACCGTTCCCGCGCCGGTCGCCCGGCGGCGCACCCGGTGCGCACGGCCGCCCCGTGTCGGAGATCGGCATGGGCATGGCCATCTCGGCCATCCGCGGCGAGCTCGGGAGCACGGGGAACGCCCGCTGTTCGGCGTCCCGCGCAGGCCCGGGTTCCGCCGATACGTCCATCTTCCGCTTGCCCAGGCCGATCTCGTCCTCAGGCGCTGCTAGGTTGCGCCTCAACGCGCCGCACAGTGGCTCGCAACGAATTCAGGGGGTCCCCATGAACAAGTCAGATTTCGTGAACCGGGTCGCCAAGCGCACGGACCTGAGCAACGCCGAAGCGTCTCGCCTGGTTCAGGCGGTCCTGGACGAGGTCCAGGACGCGCTCAAGGGCGGTGAGGACGTGGCGTTCGCCGGCTTCGGCAAGTTCACGGTCTCGCACCGTGCCGCCCGTCAGGGCGTCAACCCGCAGGACCCGAGCAAGAAGGTGAAGATCCCTGCGCGCACGGTCCCACGGTTCACTCCCGGCGCCGTCCTCAAGGAGGCGGTGGCGGGCCGCTGAGCCCCCGTTTCGGAGGGCGAGTCGGCCGCGTGGCGGACTCGCCCTCCGGCTTCTCTGGGGTCGAATCGGCTTGCTATCGTCTCAAGCCCTCGCGACTCGCGGGGAATGCTGATGATCGCCGACTCCACCTCCATCACCCGCACGCGTCCGTCCCACGGACGCCTCGCCCCTGCTTCAGGGAGCGATGTGCCGCGGGTCGAGATCGCGTCGGTCGGCTGCGCTGGGGCGCGCTCCTGATCCACGTCGTTAGTACGCGTGCCACCTAGGCGAGGCGCCCCCGAGCGGGGGAGCCCCGGCGGCCCCCCGACGCGAATCAACGACGCCATTCGCGTCGACAAGGTGAGGCTGATCGACGCCGAGCAGGAGAACCGTGGCGTCGTGTCGATCACCGAGGCCCAGGAGATCGCGAACACGGCTGGACTGGATCTGGTCGAGGTCGCTCCCCAGGCCCGCCCACCCGTGGTCCGGATCATGGACTACGGCAAGTGGCGCTACGAGCAGGAGCAGAAGGCCAAGCAGGCCCGCCGGCACCAGAGCACGATCACCATCAAGGAGATCAAGTTCCGGCCGAAGATCGACCCCCACGACTACGAGACCAAGAAGGGCCACGTCGTCCGGTTCCTGAAGAACGGCGACAAGGTCAAGGTCACGATCATGTTCCGGGGGCGCGAGCTGATTCGGCCCGAGCGCGGCGAGGCGATCCTGCTGCGGCTCGCCGACGAGCTCGAGGAGCTGGCCATGGTCGAGAGCAAGCCCAACCTGGACGGCCGCAACATGGTGATGATGCTGTCGCCGACGCGGGATGCCGCAACCGTGGGCAAGGACGAGCCGGCCGAGGACGCCGATCCCGACGCCGACCCCGACCCCGACAACAACGGGGCCGTGGACTGACACATCGCGCTAGCCTGTCGCGACGTCCCACGACAAGAGAATCCAGCCGAATGCCAAAGCAGAAGACGCGTAGCTCCGCCAAGAAGCGGTTCAAGGTCACCGGGTCGGGTGAGATCCGGATCCGCCAGGCGGGCATCCGCCACAACTTCGAGAACATGAGGGGCTCGAAGAAGCGGCAGAAGCGCTCGCTCGTGACGCTGGGAAGCGCGCAGGCCAAGGTGGCTCGGCGCACGTTGGGACGGGCCAAGAGGGCCTAGCTGGAGGCAACGGCGGGGCGCAACGGTGCCCGCTGGCTGATTGCCGCCGCCCGTGGCACAATCCCGCGGGCAGAAATCGAAGGGGAACGGGGAATGGCGCGCGTCAAGCGATCGGTCGCCTCCCGCCGCCGGCGCAAGAAGGTGCTGGACGAGGCGCGGGGCTACTGGGGTACCAAGAAGAGCTCGTACAAGCGGGCGAAGGAGCAGGTCAACCGGTCGCTGAGGTACGCGTACCGCGATCGGCGGGCTCGCAAGCGGGACTTCCGCCGGCTCTGGATCGTGCGGATCAACGCGGCCGCGCGGGAGAACGGCCTCGCGTACCGCGACCTCATGCACGGCCTCGGCAAGGCGGGCGTCGAGCTCGACCGGAAGGTGCTCGCCGACCTGGCCGCGAACGAGCCGCAGGCCTTCGCTCAGCTGTGCGAGCGCGCGCGGAAGGCGCTGGCCCAGTAGGCACCGACCCCGGGCACGAGCGGCGGCGCTTCGATTCGCCGCTGCGCGGCATCACCTCTCCCCGCAACCCCGTGCTGCGGGAGGCTCGGGCCCTCCATGTCAAGAAGCAGCGCCGCGAGCGGCGCCTGCTGTTGGCAGAGGGCGAGGACGTCGTCATGGCCGCGCTTCAGGCGGGCGCCCACGTGAAGACCCTGCTGGTCGACGAGGAGCGCGTGGCGGCGGACGATCCGCTGTTCGGCGCGAGCGCGCATGTGGTCGACCGGTACCACGCGCCCGCATCGCTCGTGGCCAGGGCGAGCACGCTGGCCGCTCCTCCGCGAGCGCTCGCCGTCGTCGCCCAGCCGCCGGCCCGTGCCTTCGCCGACGTCGAGATGCCCCCGAGCCTCGGGGTCTATCTGGCCGGGGTCGGGGACCCCGGCAACGTCGGGACCATCGTGAGGACGTGCGCGGCCCTCGGGGCGAGCTGGATCGCGCTCGGGCCAGGCTCGGCGGATCCGTGGCATCCGCGCGCCGTGCGTGCCGCGATGGGCAGCACGTTCCAGATTCCGATCCTCGAGGGTGTCGCGCCCGGCGACCTCGCGACCCGGGAGGCGCTCGCGGTCGTCGCGGCCACGCCCGAGGGCGGCAGCGCGCCGTGGGACGTCGACCTGCGCCCGCCACACGTGCTCGCCCTCGGTGGAGAGCGCGGCGGCCTCGACGAGGCACTCGGCGTACTGGGCGAGCGGGTGCTCGCGCAGGTCACGATCCCGCAGGCGCCGAACACCGACTCGCTCAACGTGTCGGCTGCGGCAGCCGTGCTCCTGGGCGAGATACGGCGCCAACGCGGGATGTACTCTCAAGCGTCGTGACCAACGAGCACCAGCTCGAGGAACTGCGCGCCGCCGCGCTGACCGACATCGCCGGGGCTGCCAGCCTCGACGACCTCGAGCGCGCGCGCGTCGCCCACGCCGGGAGAAAGTCGGCGATCGCGGAGATCCTGTCGGGCATCGGATCGCTGCCGAAGGAGCAGCGTGGCCCCGTCGGCAAGGGCGCCAACGCGGTGCGTGCGGCGATCGACGCGGCGATCGAGGAGCGCCAGGGGGCGATCGAGGCCGAGGAGCTCGGGAGCCGTCTCGCGACCGATCCCACGGACGTCACCCTGCCCGGCGACGCCCACCCGCTCGGAGCGCTCCATCCGATCACGCAGGTGCAGCGCGAGCTGGAGGAGATCCTGCTCGGCCTCGGGTACCGGATCGCGGACGGGCCCGAGACGCCCGAGATCGAGGACGACTTCCACAACTTCGACGCCCTCAACACGCCTGCGGGACACCCCGCCCGCTCCTCCAGCGACACGCTGTACGTGGAGGGCCACCCCGGCATTGCCCTGCGGCCGCAGACGAGCCCGGCGCAGATCCGGGTCATGGAGCGGGAGGATCCGCCCGTCTACGTGATCCACACCGGCGCCGTGTATCGCAAGGACGACGTCGATGCCACGCACAGCCCGATGTTCCATCAGATCGAGGGGCTGGCGATCGACGACGGTCTGACCCTCGGACACCTCAAGGGCACGCTCCTGCACATCGCGCGGGAGCTGGTGGGCGACCGCGAGTCGTGGTTCCAGGCGCACTTCTTCCCCTTCACCGAGCCGTCGATCGAGCTCTATGTGGAGTGGACCGACAGGCACGGTCGCCAGACCAGCATGGAGCTGCTCGGAGCCGGGATGGTCGACCCGAACGTGCTCCGGGCCGTTGGCTACGACCCCGAGCGCTACACCGGATTCGCCTTCGGCGCGGGTGTGGATCGCCTCGCGATGGTGCGGTTCGGGATCCCCGACCTGCGCCTGCTGTACGAGGGCGACCTCCGGGTCCTGGAGCAGTTCGCATGAGGCTCCCGCTCGAGTGGCTCGGGGACTACGTGGATCCGGGGCTCGGCCCGCAGGAGCTCGCGACGGCACTGGCCCGGTCCGGGACCGAGGTCGACGAGGTCGAGACGCGCGGGGTCCCGGACGAGAACGGCAACGTCGGGACGTTCCGCGTCGGCCGGGTCCTCTCCGTCGAGCCCCACCCCGATGCGGATCGGCTCCGCGTGTGCAGCGTCGACCTCGGTGAGGGGGAGCCGCGGCAGATCGTGTGCGGGGCGCCGAACGTCGCCGCGGGCCAGTCCGTGGGCGTCGCGCTGCCCGGCGCGCGCCTGCCGGGCGGGCGCCCGCCGCTCGAGGCGGCCAGTCTGCGCGGCGTCCAGAGCAACGGGATGATCCTGTCCGAGGCCGAGCTCGAGCTCGGCGAGGACACGGGCGGGATCATGGTCCTCGGCGACTCGGTCGCACCCGGGACCCCGCTGGGCGACGTGGTGCCCATCTCGGGCGCAACCCTCAAGCTCGAGCTGACCTCGAACCGTCCCGACTGCGCCGCGATCTACGGGCTCGCCCGCGAGGTCCACGCGATCACCGGCGCCCCGCTCGCTCCGGTCGACGACTCGGATCCGGATGCGATGGGCGAGGGCAGTGTGGAGGACTACGCCGGCCTTCGCGTCGAGGCCCCCGATCTCTGCCCCAGGTACATGGCCCGGGTGTTCACCGACGTGGTCGTCGGTCCGTCGCCCGACTGGCTGCGCCGTCGCCTCGAGGCGAGTGGCATGCGCTCGGTCTCGAACGTCGTCGACGTGACCAACTACGTGATGCTGCTCACCGGGCAGCCACTCCATGCGTTCGACCTCGACCGCCTCTCGGGCCCCGAGATCGTCGTGCGCCGGGCAGGGGCCGGTGAGCCGATCACGACACTCGACGGCCACGACCGCGCGCTCGAGGACTGGATGCTCGCGATCTGCGACGCCGAGCGACCCGCGGTCATCGCGGGGATCATGGGGGCCGAGGACGTGGAGGTCGGGCCCGCGACGACGCGGGTGCTGCTCGAGGCGGCGAGCTTCGACGGACCGACCACGCTGCATGCCTCGCTCGCGCTCGGTCTTCGCAGCGAGTCGAGCGGCCGTTTCGAGAAGGGGCTGCCGGCAGAGCTGCCGCCACGCGCGATGCGCATCGCCTCGCGAATGCTGGTCGAGCTGTGCGGCGCCCGCATGGTGCCGGGGACCCTGGACGTGGCCGAGCCCATCCCCGAGATCGCGCCGATCACGCTGCGCGCCGAGCGGCAGCGCAGGCTCCTCGGCGCGGACATCGACGCGAGCGAGTCGGCGCAGATCCTGCGCCGACTCGGCTTCGAGGTCGAGGAGGGCGAGGGCGCGCACGAGGTCACGCCGCCCTTCGAGCGGCGTGCCGACGTCACCCGAGAGGTCGATCTGATCGAGGAGGTCGTACGCGTCGCCGGCCTCGACCTCGTCCCCGCCGAGCTCCCCCGGCTTCCGGCGGATGGACGCCGCACGCCGCTGCAGCGGCTGCGGGTGCGGCTGGCCGAGCGGGCGACGGGCCTCGGCCTGTCCGAGACCATCTCCTACCGGTTCGTGCCCGAGGCGGACTCCGATCTGCTGGAGCTCGACGGCGACGATCCCAGGCGCCAGGTCGTGCGGATCGCGAATCCCGTGAGCGAGGAGATGGCGGTCATGCGCCGGAGCCTCCTGCCGGGGCTGCTGCGCGCCGTCGCCGTGAACCAGCGACACCAGCGGCGCGCCGGCGGGCTGTTCGAGATCGGAAAGACGTACGAGCCGACCGCGAGCGGCCTCGCCGACGAGCCGGAGGAGATCGCCGCGGTGCTGTTCGGCGCGCCGGGGGCCGAGGGGTGGCGCCAGTCACCGGCTCCTGCCGACGTCTTCAGCGCAACCGGCTTGGCGATGGCCCTGGCGCGCTCCTGTCGGGTCTCGCTCGCCGTCGGCGGCGGCGGCGAGCCGTACCTCCATCCCGTCCGCCAGGCCCAGCTGCGCGCCGGGCAGCGCACGGTCGGGATCGCCGGCGAGGTCCACCCGAGTGTGCTTCGGAGCGCGGACGTCGATGGGCCGGTCGCCTTCGTCTCGCTGTCGCTCGCCGCACTGCTCGAGGCCGCCGAAGCGCGCCCCGAGTTCGAGGACGTCGTGACCGTGCCGGTCTCGACGAGGGACCTCGCGGTTGTCGTCCCCGAGACGGTGAGCTCGGCCGAGCTGGTGGAGGCGTCCCGCGCCGTTCCGCTGGTGCGGGCCGCGGTGATCTTCGATCGCTACGTGGGCGAGCAGGTCCCGGACGGGCATGTCGGGCTCGCGATCCGGCTGACGCTCGTCGACCCGGGCCGGACGCTCACGGACGAGGAAATCGACGCCGCGGTCGATCGCGTGGTGGGCGCGCTGGCCGATCGTGGCGCAACACTGCGCGAATGAGCTCCACGGTTCACGTCTTCGGTGCGGCCGGCTTCGCGGGCGCGCAGCTCGCCGCGCTCGTCGACGCCCACCCGCACTTCTCGCTCGGCCAGATCACCGCCCGGGCCGACGCCGGGCGCTCGCTTCGGGACGTCGCGCCGGAGTACCCCGTCGACCAGGAGCTCGTCAGGCCGGACGTGGGCGCGACCAGCGCCGGCGACTTCGCGGCGGTTTGCTACCCACACGCCGAAGCGGCGCAGCTCGTGGGCGAGCTGGTCGATCGGGGCGTGCGGGTCGTGGACGTGTCGGCCGATCACCGGCTACCCGATCTGGAGGTGTACGAGCGTCACTACGGCGTCGAGCACCCCCGGCCGGAGCTCGTCGCCGAAGCCGTCTACGGCATGCCCGAGATCAACCGCGACCGGATCCGCTCCGCGCGGATCGTGGCCAACCCCGGCTGCTTTCCGGTCGCGAGCATCCTCGCCCTGCTGCCCCTGAAGGACCGGCTCCTCGACGCGATCGTCGACGCCAAGACCGGCGTCAGCGGCGCGGGCAAGACGCCGACGGCGACGGTGCACTTCTCGCAGGTCGTCGAGAACCTGTCCCCGTACAAGGCGCTCGCGCACCGGCACGCGCCCGAGATGGCTCAGGCCCTCGGGGTCCACGTGGCCTTCGTCCCGCACCTGCTCCCGATCGATCGCGGCCTCGAGGCCACGTGTTACGCGCGGATCAGTGGCCCGGTCCCGAGCGCGCAGGAGCTTCACGCGATCTACGAGGATCGGTACGCGGATCACCCGTTCGTGACTGTCCGCGAGAGCCCGCCCGACATGAGGGGCGTCCAGCGGACGAACGAGGCGCAGGTGGCGGCACTGCCCGATCCGGAGGGGGGCAGGATCGTCGGCTTCGGGGTCATCGACAACATCGGCAAGGGCGCGGCGGGTCAGGCGGTCCAGAACCTGAACCTGATGGCGGACCGGCCCGAGACCGAGGGGCTCCGGTGACCGGTCGGGCCGGATGAGGCCCCCACCGCTCGAGCGCTGGGACTGGCTCGAGGCACCCGACGGGCTCGAGCTCGTCCCCGAGGGCGGCGTCACGACTCCGGCCGGCTTTCGCGCCGCCGGGGCGGCCTGCGGCCTGAAGCCCTCCGGGGCGCTCGACCTCGGTGTCCTGATCTGCGACGAGCCCGGGGCCTCGGCGCTCGTGGACACCACGTCGGCGCTGCCGGCGGCCGCGATCCGGCGCAACCGCGAGGTGCGCGCCGACGGATTCCGTGGCGTGGTGGTGAACGCCGGCACGGCCAACGCGGCCACGGGCTCACCGGGGGTCGAGGACGCCAGGCGGATGGCCGAGCTCGTCGCGTCACACGCCTCGGCGAGGCCGGACGAGATCGCGGTGTGCAGCACCGGGACCATCGGAGACCGCCTCGACATGGCGAAGGTCGGTGCCGGGATCGCCGAGGCGGCGGCCGGCGTCGCGGTCGGTGGAGGAACTGACTTCGCCAGCGCGATCCGGACGACGGACCGCTGGCGCAAGAGCGCGGCGTTCCGGGTCGGCGAGACCTCGCTCGGCGTCGCGGCCAAGGGCGCGGGGATGATTCGGCCCGGCATGGCGACGATGCTCGCCTTCGTGACGATCGACGCCGCCCTCGCCGCGGACGACCTCGCGGCGATGACCCGCCGTGCGGCCGAGGGCTCGTTCAACCGCATCAGCGTCGACGGCCAGATGAGCCCGTCCGACACGCTGATCGTCCTCACGTCGGCCGCGGGTGAGGTCGTCACCGGCGAGCGCGTCGAGCGCATCGCCGACGCGCTTCGCTGCGCATGCCGCTGGGCGGCGATCCAGATGGTCAAGGACGGCGAGGGCGCCGAGCACGCCGTGCGCGTCCGAGTCAGCGGGGCGACGAGCGTCGAGGAGGCCGATGCGGTGGCGCGCGCCGTCGGTGACTCACCGCTGGTCAAGACCGCGATCTTCGGCCGCGACCCGAACTGGGGGCGCGTCGAGCAGGCCGTGGGTCAGGCATTGGCCGGTCGCGGCGGGCCGGTCGCCGATCTGGCCGTGCGCCTCGACGGCGTCGACGTCGCGTCCGTCGAGGCGGCGGCGGTGATGGAGCGCGCCGAATACGAGCTCGCGGTCGAGCTGGGTCGGGGCGGCTCGAGCGCGGAGCTGTTCGTCTCGGACCTCACGCACGCCTACGTCACGCTGAACGCCGAGTACCACACGTGAGCCTCGCCGAGCGCCTGCTCCCCGGCCCGCCCGAGCGCGTGGACGTGGGTCGGGCGGTCGAGCTGGCCGAGCGCCCGGCGGGTTCGGACAGGCCGTGGGTGGCGGCGGTCTTCATCTCGAGCGCGGACGGCGCGGCGGCGCTCGGGGGGGTGTCGGGAGGCCTCGGCGGGCCGGCCGATCGCGCGGCGTTCCAGGCGCGCCGGCACATGGCCGACATGATCCTCGCCGGCGCCGGGACGATCAGGGCGGAGCGCTACGGCCCGCCGCCGCTGCCGGAGGACGTCCGGGCTCGCCGAGCCGCCCGCGGCCAGGACGAGGTGCCGCGAATCGCCGCCGTCAGCGCATCGCTCGCGTTCGACGAAGACCAGCCCTTCTTGGCGCCCGAGACCCGCCCCCTGGTGATCGCTCCGGCAACCGTGGATCCCACCCGTCGGGCCCGGCTCGAGGGCCGGGCGGAGCTGCTGCTGGCCGGCGACGGCGATGTCGACCTGGCGGGGGCGCTCGGCGAGCTCCGCCGACGGGGCGTCGAGCGCATCACCTGCGAGGGTGGCCCGCGCCTGCTCGGAGCGCTGCTCGAGGCCGATCTGGTCGATGAGCTCGGTCTCACGATCGCGCCGATGCTCGTGGGCGGAGAGGCGACGCGGATCGTGGTGGGTGCACAGGAGGCGGTACGTCGGATGCGCCTCGCGGAGGTGCTCCACGCCGAGGACGGCGACCTGATCCTCCGCTACCTGCGCGAGCGCGACCCGGGCGCGTGAGCCGTCGCGTCCGTGACGTGCGCGGGTGGGTGCTGTGAGCCTCCTGGGACTGCACCACGTCACGGCCATCACCGCGACCGCGCAGGCGAACGTCGACTTCTACTCCGGCACGCTCGGGCTGCGGCTGGTCAAGCGGACCGTGAACCAGGACGACGTCTCCGCCTACCACCTCTTCTACGGGGACCTGCGCGGGAACCCGGGAACCGAGCTGACCTTCTTCGAGTGGGCGCACATTCGCCCTGCGGTCCGTGGGGCGGGGACCATCTCGCGCATCTGGTTGCGCGTGCCCACCGGCTCGCTGGAGGGCTGGCGCGAGCGGCTGGCCGAGCGCGTGGAGGCGGGCGAGCTCGGGTCCTGGGGCGAGCGGGGCGCGCTTGCGCTGACCGACGCGGAGGGGCAGCGGATCGTGCTCGTCGAGGACGACGGCCCTGCCGGCACCGAGTCGTGGGAGCCCGGGACCGTGGATCCGAGCGCCGCGGTGCGCGGGCTCCACGGCGTGACCGTCACCGTCCGCGAGGCCGATGGGCTCGACCGGGTGCTGACAGAGGTGCTCGGGCTCGGGGATCTCGGCGCGCGTCCCTCCGAGCCGGGGACCAGCGTTCGCGCGTACGGCCTCGGGGGCGCAGGCCCCGGCCGTGAGCTCTACGTCGAGGAGTGGCCCGACGGCCAGCGCGGACGCTACGGCGCGGGCGGCGTCCACCATCTCGCGCTGCGTGTCGCGGACAGCGAGGCCCAGCTGGAGTGGCGGGAGCGCATCGCGAGCGCCGGGCTGAACGTGACCGAGCAGATCGACCGGTTCTACTTCCGGTCGATCTACTTCCCGGTTCCGGGCGGCGTCCTCTTCGAGATCGCGACCGACGGTCCGGGGTTCGCGACCGACGAGTCGCTGGAGCGCCTCGGCGACGGCCTGTCGCTGCCGCCGTTCCTCGAGCCCCACCGCACCAGGATCGAGCGGGGCCTGGTGCCGATCGAGCTGCCGAGGGCCGGCTCCGGCTGAGGGTGCGGCCACCCTTGCTCCACTCGTGCCCGTCCGCGTCCGATCCCGCGTATGACGTCCACGGCAAGGAGTGCCAGGATGAGCGAGCGGCCGGAATCGGTGGAAGCGATGATCCGTGCGCGGGCAGGGCGCGACCCCGGCTTTCGGACGCGCCTGCGGGATGACCCGGCGAGCGCCGTTGCCGACATGCTCGGCATCGACATGGCCGACGGGGTGCGGGTTCGCGTGGTCGAGGAATCGCCCGGAGAGGTCGTCCTCGTGCTGCCCGCCGGTCTGGCCGACCCCGGTGAGGTCGCGCTCGAGGGGCTGGAGCTCATGGTCGAGGGGCGCGCGCGCGGCGGTGGGGGCGGCCGCTAACCTCTCTCGCTCGATGGGCGAGTCAGCGAGCCAGAGCACGGGAGACGCGGACGAGCGGATCGGGGTGCTCCTCGAGGCGCTGCCGTACATCCGCGAGTTCGCCGGCGCGACGATCGTGATCAAGTACGGGGGAGCGGCGATGACCGCCCCCGAGCTGAAGGCCTCGTTCGCGCGGGATGTCGCGTTGCTGAAGCTGGTCGGGATGCAGCCGGTGATCGTCCACGGCGGCGGGCCCGACATCTCGAGCTACTCGGATCGCCTCGGGCTCGAGGTGAGGTTCGTGCGGGGGCTGCGTGTGACCGACGCGCCCACGATGGAGCTGGTGAAGATGGTGCTGGTCGGCAAGATCAACAAGGAGATCGTCGGCCAGATCACCGTTGCCGGGGCCGCGGCGGTCGGGCTCGCCGGCGACGACGCGCGGCTCATCACCGCGACCAAGGCCGAGTCCGAGGAGGGTGACCTCGGCTGGGTCGGGCGCGTCGAGCACATCGACGCGCGTGTCCTGCACCGTCTCTCGGATTTTGTTCCCGTCGTGGCGTCGGTCGGGATCGACGCCAGCGGGCAGAGCTACAACATCAACGCCGACACGGTCGCCGGGGCGCTCGCAGCCGCGCTCGGCGCGCGGAAGGTCGTCTTCCTGACCGACATCGAGGGCCTCTACGCGGACGTCGAGGACGCGGGCAGCCTGATCAGCGAGTGCGATCTGGCCAAGGTGGAGGAGATGGTCTCGGGCGGGGCGGTCAGCACGGGGATGATCCCCAAGCTGGAGGCCGTCTCGCACGCGCTGCGATCCGGGGTGAGAGCGGCCCACATCATCGACGGCCGCCAACCCCACGCGGTGCTGATCGAGATCCTGACCGAGGCGGGCATCGGGACGAAGGTCGTTCCGTGAGCGGTGGCGAGAACGGGGGCCCCGTCCTCGCCGTCACCCAGCACGTTCCCTTCGAGCACCCCGGCCTGCTCTTGGCGGTCGCACGGGCGCGGAGCCTGGCGACCGACGTGCGCCGGCTCGACGCCGGTGACCCGGTCCCGACCCTGGCGGAGGCGGACGCCCTGATCGTGATGGGCGGGCCGATGAACGTCGACGAGGTCTCGGAGCACCCCTGGCTCGAGGAGGAGCGCGAGAGCGTTCGCGCCTTCGTCGACGCCGGTCGCCCGGTCCTCGGCATCTGCCTCGGCGCTCAGGTGATCGCCAGGGCCCTCGGCGCCGCCGTGTACGCGGGCGACGGGGAGGAGGTGGGCATGGGGGCCGTCGAGCTCGCGCCCGAGGCGCGGGCGGATGCGCTCCTTGCCGGCCTCGGCCCCTCCTTGGCGTGCTTTCACTGGCACGGCGACACATTCGACCTTCCCGACGGAGCGACGCGCCTGGCGGGAAACGATCGCTACGCGAACCAGGCCTTCCGCGTCGGCAGCGCATGGGGGCTGCAGTTCCACCTCGAGGTCGACGAGTCGCTCGCCGAGGAGTGGTCACCGCGGCTCGCGGCCGGGTCGGCGCCCGATCCGGTGCCGCTCGAGGGGCCGGGCCGGCTCGTCGCGGAGCGGTTCCTGTCGAGGGTGGTGAGCGCCCGATGATCGACGAGCGCCTCGTCGCGCGAGAGGCCGCGGTCGTGATGCCGACGTATGCCCGCCAGCCGATCGAGGTCGTGCGCGGCGAGGGGGCGTGGCTGTTCGACCGCGACGGGCGACGCTATGTCGACTGCATGTCCGGCATCTCACAGTCGAACGTCGGGCACTGTCACCCGGAGGTCGTCGCCGCGATCACCGAGCAGGCGAAGACGCTGATCAACGCGTCGAACCTCTACTACACCGAGCCGATGATCCGGCTGGCCGAGTGGATCAGCGGCTCGTCGCTCGGAGGCAAGGTGTTTTTCTGCAACTCGGGCGCCGAGGCCTCGGAGGCGGCGCTGAAGCTCGCGCGGCGAGCGCGGCCGGGGCGGGACGAGTTCGTGGCGCTCACCGACGGCTTCCACGGTCGGACGATGGGCTCGCTGTCGCTGACCGGTCAGACGGCCAAGCAGGAGCCGTTCGTCCCGCTGATGCCTGGTGTGCACCACGTCGACCGAGCCGACGTCGAGGGCCTCGAGCGAGCCGTCAGCGAGCGGACCGCGGCGATCGTGCTGGAGATCGTGCAGGGCGAGTGCGGCGTGTGGCCGGTGCCCGACGAGATGCTGCTGCGCGCGCGCCGGCTCGCCGACGAGACCGGCGCGATCCTGATCGTCGACGAGATCCAGACCGGGCTGAGCCGCACGGGTCCGCTGTTCGCCTACCAGGAGTCGCCGATCACGCCCGACGTGATGTGCCTCGCAAAGAGCCTCGGCGGTGGGGTGCCGATCGGCGCGATCGTCGCGACGCCCGAGCTCTCGGACAGCTTCTCGCCCGGCGATCACGGATCGACCTTCGCCGCCGGCCCCTTGGCGTGCGCCGCGGCCCTCGCCGCGTGTGGCGTGCTGGCCCGGGGCGAGCTGCAGGATCGTGTCCGCGATCTGGGGGCCAGGACGCTCCAGCGACTCGAGTCGCTCGTGGAGAAGGGCCTCGCGAGCGAGGCACGGGGGCGCGGCCTGATGCTGGCGATCGACCTGCCCCGCGCGCGCGGCGCCGAGCTCGTCGACGAGCTCCTTCGGGCCGGCTACCTGGCGAATGCCACCGGTCCGCGCACGGTGCGGTTCCTGCCGCCGCTCGTGATCGGCTCGGAGGATCTGACGGGGCTGACCGACACCCTCGAGACGATCATCCCGTCGGTGCTCGCCTAGTCCAACCCTTAACCGGTGCCGGGCGAGGCCTCAGGTAGCCTCTCCAAGCCGAAAACGGAGGTTGCATGTCGGGAGCAGACGGGGTCGAGGAGGCCCGGGTCGAGGCCGCCGCGCGAGCGGTCGGAGCGACCAAGGTCTACGGGGAGGGCGACGCCCAGGTCCGGGCCATCGACGCGATCGACGTCGAGTTCCCGGCGCAGGCCTTCACGGCGATCATGGGACCCTCGGGCTCCGGCAAGTCGACGCTGATGCACTGCATGGCGGGGCTCGACTCGCTGACGAGCGGACAGGCCTTCCTCGGCGACATCGAGCTCTCACGGCTCGGCGAGAAGCGCCGCACCAGGGTGCGCCGCGACTACATCGGCTTCATCTTCCAGTCGTTCAACCTGGTCCCGACGCTCACCGCGCGCGAGAACATCACGCTCCCGTTCCAGATCGCCGGTCGCAAGGTCGACGAGGAGTGGTTCGACACCGTGGTCGGCGCCGTCGACATCGCCGATCGGCTCACCCATCGGCCGACCGAGCTGTCCGGGGGTCAACAGCAGCGCGTCGCCGCGGCGCGCGCGCTCGCGTCCCGGCCGCGGATCGTGTTCGCGGACGAGCCCACCGGCGCGCTCGACTCCAAGTCCGGCGCGGATCTGCTCGGCTTCATGCGGCGCGCGGTGGACGAGTTCGACCAGACGATGGTGATGGTCACCCACGATCCGACCGCGGCCGCGTACTCGGACCGGGTGCTCTTCCTCGCTGACGGTCACATCGTCGACACGATGACCGACCCCACGGCCGATGCGGTCCTCGACCGGATGAAGACGCTCGGCTGAGCGCAGGGATGCTCCGCATCACGCTACGCGAGCTGCTGGCCAACAAGGTCCGGCTGCTCCTCACCGCGGTCGCGATCGTCCTGGGCGTCGGTTTCGTGTCGGGCAGCTACGTGCTCGGCGACACGCTCAACAAGACGTTCGACGAGATCTTCGAGGACGCCTTCGCCGGCACGGACGTGATCGTCCGGTCCGAGACCGAGGTCGCGCCCGATGTGACGGCGCCGATCTCCGACGGCCTCGTGAGCGAGGTCGCGGCGGTCGACGGCGTCGCGGCCGCAGAAGGCGGGGTCCTCCTGAACGGCGCGGTTATCCTCGACCGCGACGGCGACGCGCTCACCACCGGCGGCGCTCCGCAGTTCGGCGCCTCGTGGGCCACCGAGGAGGAGCTCAACCCGTACACGATCAAGGAGGGCCGCCCGCCCGCGACCGCGGACGAGGTGGTGATCGACGCGGGCTCGGCCAGCGACGGCGGCTACTCGATCGGCGACCGGGTCGCGATCATCACCCAGGAGCCGACCAGGGAGTTCGAGCTCGTCGGCATCGCCGGCTTCGGGGACGACGACAACCTGGCCGGGGCGACGACGGCGCTCTGGGATCTCGAGACGGCCCAGCGCCTCTTCGGCCTCGATGGCCAGGTCGACTCGGTCTCGGTCGCGGCGGACGAGGGCGTGAGCGTCGACACGCTCGTGAGCCGCATCGACGACACCCTCCCGTCCGGGGTCGAGGCGGTGAGCGCGCAGAGCGTCGAGGAGGAGAACGCCAACGCGATCAAGGATCAGCTCAGCTTCCTGACCATCGCGCTCCAGGCCTTCGGCTTCATCGCCGTGTTCGTGGCCGCCTTCATCATCTTCAACACGTTCTCGATCACGGTTGCCCAGCGCGTGCGCCGGCTGGCGCTGCTGCGCGCCGTCGGCGCGAGCGGCGCCCAGGTGACCCGAATGGTCATGGCCGAGGCGGTGGTGGTCGGGGTGCTCGCCTCGGTGGCGGGTCTCTTCCTCGGGCTCGGCGTCGCGGCCGGGCTACAGGAGGTGTTCAAGGCCACCGGCTTCGAGCTGCCCACGACGACGCTGCAGTTCCTGCCGCGGACGATCATCGTCTCGCTCGCCACCGGGATCGTCGTCACGCTGATCGCCGCGTACCTGCCGGCGCGCAAGGCCGCCGGCATCCCGCCGGTCTCGGCGCTGCGCGAAGGCGGACCCGACGTGCACGAGTCCTCGCGCAGCACGATCATCGGCGGAACGATCGTCACGGCGCTCGGGGCGGCGCTCTTCTTCGGCGGGCCGTCGCTCGACGACACCCCGCTGATCTTCGGCTCGATCGGCGTGGGTGCGCTGCTGATCTTCGTCGGCGTCGCGATCCTGTCGCAGGTCGCCGCGAGGCCGCTCGCCAGCTGGATCGGTCGCCCGCTCCAGTCGATCGGCCGGGTCGCCGGCAAGCTCGGGCGCGAGAACGCCATGCGCGATCCGCGCCGGACGGCGCGCACCGCCGCCGCCCTGATGATCGGCCTCGCGCTCGTCGCGGTCGCCAACATCTTCAGCGCGTCGCTCGTCGCCTCGACGGACCGGCTGCTCGACGACCAGTTCCCGGCCGACTTCATCATCCGCAGCCCCGGTCAGAGCTTCACGCCGTTCAGCCCTCAGGCGGGCGAGCTGATCGCCCAGGAGCCCGGCGTCGGCGCCGTCGCCGCCATGCGGTTCGGCCAGTTCCAGGTGGACGAGGGCGGAGGGCTGTCGCGGGACGAGGCGGTGATCGGCTCGGACCCGGCGGCGCTCGAGCAGGTCTTCGATCCCGACTTCAGCTCCGGCGGCTGGGGCGACCTGACCGAGGGCGGCGTCGCCATCAGCGAGGGCCAGTCCGAGAGCCTCGACGTGTCGGTCGGCGACAGCATCGACGTGACGTTCGCCCGAAGCGGCGACCAGACGCTGCAGGTGCAGGGGATCTTCAAGGAGACGACGTTCGAGTCGAGCTACTTCATCACCCTGGCCGACTACGAGCAGGGCTTCGCCGTTCAGCAGGACACGATCGTCTTCGCGAACGCCGCCGAGGGTGTCTCGATCGAGGAGGCGCAGGCGCAGATCGACGACGCGCTCACGGCGTTCCCCAACCTGGAGGTCCAGAACCAGAACGAGTTCAAGCAGGACCAGCAGGACCAGATCAACCAGCTCCTGACCCTGGTCTTCGCGCTGCTTGCCCTGACGATCATCATCGCCATCTTCGGCATCGTGAACACGCTCGCGCTCACGATCTTCGAGCGCACGCGCGAGATCGGCCTGCTGCGGGCCGTCGGCCTCTCGCCGGGTCAGTCGCGGTGGATGGTGGTGTGGGAGGCCGTGATCGTCGGGTTGATCGGAGGCGTGCTCGGGCTGGCGCTCGGGGTCGTCCTCGGCGCGTGGCTGACCAGCGTGACGCCCGACCTGCTGGTCGTCTCGGTCCCGTGGCCGAACCTGATCGTCTACCTGGTCCTCTCGGCGATCGCCGGTGTCCTGGCGGCGGCGCTGCCGGCACGGCGGGCGTCCAAGCTGAACGTCCTGCGGGCGATCGCCCAAGAATAGGGCCCGGGGGGACTGGGGGCGCGCCCTCGGCCCCGTGGCGCTAGCGTGAGCCCGATGCGCTCCATCTGGCGCTTTCTGCGGTGGCTCGTCGGCAATGACGGTCGGGACTGGGCGCTTGCGGTCGTCCTGGCGCTCGGCTCGCTCGCCGTCCTCGCCGACGGTGGCTCCGGCGGACGCGTTCCCGCGGCGCTCGGCGTCCCGCTCGTCCTGATCGCCACGCTCCCGGTGGCGTGGCGCCGAGCTCGGCCCGAGCTCGTGCTCGCGCTGGCGACCGTCGCATACGCCGTCTACGTCGCCCTGGCGCTTCCCGACGGGCCCGCCGGGTTCGCGGTGCTCGTGGGCCTCTTCACGGTGGCTGCCCACCGGCCTCGGGAGGAGTCGCGGGCGGCGCTCGTGCTGGCGGGCGGCCTGCTCCTGGTCGCCCTGCTGGTCGGGGATCCCACCGACGCGGGGTCGATCGTCGCGGGGATGGCGCTGGTGGTGCTCGCCTGGTCGATCGGCTCGCAGGTTCGCCAGCGCCGGCTTCGATCCGAGGACAGAATCCAGCGCCGGCTGGCCGAGGACCGGCTCGAGATCGCCCGCGAGCTTCACGACGTGGTGGCGCACGGGATGAGCGTGATGGTCGTCCAGGCCGGAGCGGCGCGGACCGTGCTTCGGGCCGACCCGGACGCCGCCGAGGGCGCGATCCAGAACGTCGAGCGCACGGGCCGGGAGTCGCTGTCCGAGATGCGCCGGATCCTCGGTGTGCTCCGAGGGGCCGAGGAGGCGGCTGGGGAGCTGGCTCCCCAGCCCGGGGTCGACGACATCCCTGGACTCGTCGAGGCGAACCGGGACGCCGGTGTCGCCGTCGAGCTGGAGGTCGCCGGTACACCGCGCCCGCTCGGGCCGACCGTCGGCCTGTCCGCGTACCGGATCGCCCAGGAGGCGCTCACCAACGTGCGCCGCCACGCGGGGCCGAACGCCAGCGCCCGGGTCGCGCTGCGGTACTTTCCCGACCGGATCGAGGTCGACGTGAGCGACGATGGCCTCGGCGCAAACGGACAGGATCCCGGGCATGGGCTGGTGGGGATGAGGGAGCGCGCGGAGGCGCTCGGCGGCGCCGTCGAGGCCGGCCCGGTCCCCGGCGGCGGCTTTCTCGTTCGCGCCGTGCTGCCCGAGGGCGAGGACGGCTGATGTCGCAGACCAGCGTGCTCCTCGTCGACGACCAGGCGATGGTCCGGGCGGGTTTCGCGATGGTGCTCGAGGCACAGCCCGACCTGCGCGTGTGCGGCGAGGCCGAGGACGGGCTGGAGGCGGTCGAGGCGGCGCGTCGGCTGCGCCCGGACGTGATCGTGATGGACGTGCGGATGCCCCGGCTCGACGGCGTCGAGGCGACGCGCCGGATCGTCGCCGAGGCCGGGGAGCGCGCGCCGCGGGTCCTGATCCTCACCACGTTCGACCTGGACGAGTACGTCTACGCGGCGATCCAGGCCGGTGCCAGCGGGTTCATGCTGAAGGACGCGCCCCCCGAGGCCCTGGTCGACGCGGTGCGCGTCGTGGCGCGCGGTGATGCGCTGCTCGCGCCGTCGGTGACCAAGCGGCTGCTGGCCGAGCTCGTGCCACCGCCGGCGTCACCCGCGGCGGACGGTCTGAGGGAGCTCACCGAGCGCGAGGCGGAGGTGCTCGGCCTGGTCGCCCGCGGCCTCTCGAACGCCGAGATCGCCGACCGGCTCGTGGTCGGGGAGGCGACGGTCAAGACGCACGTCTCGCACGTCCTGGGCAAGCTCGACCTGCGCGATCGGGTGCAGGCGGTGGTGTTCGCCTACGAGAGCGGGCTCGTGCGCCCCGGCGACTAGCTCGAGTCGGCCTCGAGCGGACTCCCCCCGGGGATGGAGCCCTGGCTCGCCGAGATCACCCGCGGGAGGGAGCGCGGATCGCCGCTGCCGCCGACGCCCGCTCCGGGCGGTCGGGTGACCATTGCCTCACGGCATCCGACACGAAAGGAGGTGCCGTGACCGAGCTTCCGTACCCAGGGGTCACCGCGCCACAGCCGGCGAGCACCGGGCCGTCGAGTCCGTACCCGGTCAACGTCGAGGGTGAGCTCGACCCGGGGCTCTCACGCTGGAAGTGGCTCGTCAAGTGGATCCTGGCGATCCCGCACGTCGTCGTGCTGTTCGTGCTCTGGATCGGCTTTCTCGGCGCCAGCATCGCCGCGCTGGTGATGGTGCTGGCCACCGGCCGCTACCCACGGCCGCTGTTCGACTACAACGTGGGTGTTCTCAGGTGGACCTGGCGCGTGACGTTCTACGCCTTCAACGCGCTCGGAACCGACCGCTATCCACCGCTCAGCCTCGGCCCCGAGCCGGACTACCCGGCCCGGCTCGAGATTCCCTATCCGGAGCGGCTGTCGCGCCGGCTGGCCCTCGTCAAGTGGTGGCTCCTGGCGATCCCGCACTACATCCTCGTCGGGATCTTCATCGGCGGCGTCCTGTTCGGGCCGGACCTCCTGCCGATCCCCCTGCTGGCGGCGCCGGGGTCGCTCGTCTGGATCCTGGCGGTCTTCGCCGGGGTGGTGCTGCTCTTCACGGCGCGGTATCCGCAGGGCATCTTCCGGCTGCTCGTCGGGCTGAACCGGTGGGTCTACCGGGTCGTGGCCTACGCCGCGCTGATGCGCGACGAGTACCCGCCCTTCCGCCTCGAGCGGTGACGGCGATGTCGCGCGGCGGCGGTGGCATCGCGCCACCCCGCCGCCGGCGTCCGCCTAGGCGACCTCCGCCGCGGGCGCCTCGAGGTCGTCCTCGCCCGAGAACCGCAGGATGATCGTCGTGCCGCCGCCGCTGTTGGCCTCGATGCTCACGTCGTCGGACAGGCGGGACATGATCACGAGGCCGCGACCCCGCGATGCCTGTGCGTCCGGCGGGGTGCTCGGCAGGACGAGGGGAATGGCCGAGTCGCTGCGACCCTCGTCGGTCACCTGGACCCAGGCGGTCGGCCCTTCCGACCACAGCTCGAGCCCGACATCGGCTCCCCGCTCGGAGCCGTGCTCGATCGCGTTGCAGACGGCCTCGGCCGAGGCCAGGACGATCCTGGCCGCCGCGTCGTCACCCCACCCGAGCGACACCAGCGCCCGCTCGACGACCTTGCGCGCGAACGTCAGAGACTCGTATTCCGCGGGAAGCGTGACTGCGGAAACGAGCCGAGCGCGCGGCATGCGGGTCTTGAGACCTCCATCACAAACTGGGGCGACGGCATCATCGCACACACCGCCGATGCCGGCTGGGGGCGAGGGTGGGCCACGGCGGGGCGCTCCGGCGGCCGTCGACGCGACGACCCGGGGCGCGGTGGGCGTATAGTCCGACGCGTTGCCCTTCTGCGTCAGACGATCTCCCGAGCGCCCTTGAGCGGACCGGCACGTTGACCGGCAACGCGCGATCCGAGGAGGGCCCGCCCGGGGCCACGGCGACGCGTGTCGCCAGCTACCTCGCGGCCCCCCACGAGGTGCACCGGGTCGTGCTCCTGTACTCGGGCGGCCTCGACACGTCCGTGATGCTCCGCTGGATCCAGGAGCAGTACGACGCCGAGGTGGTCGCGCTGTGCATCGACCTCGGGCAGCCGACGGACGACTTCGAGGCGATCCGCCAGAAGGCCGTGGACCTCGGCGCGGTGGCCAGCCTCGTCGTCGACGCGCGCGAGGAGTTCGCCCGCGACTACGTGGCGCCGGCGATCAAGGCGAACGCCAGGTACCAGGGGGGATACCCCCTCTTCACGACGCTGGGCCGCCCGCTGCTCGCCAAGATCGCCGTCGAGGCCGCGCGCGAGCACGACGCGGACACCATCGCCCACGGGTGCACCGGCAAGGGCAACGACCAGGTCAGGATCGAGGCGACCGTGGCGACGCTCGCTCCGGACCTGAAGCTGATCGCGCCCGTCCGGGAGTGGGGAATGGGTCGGGACGAGGAGATCGCCTACGCCGAGAAGCACGGCATCCCGGTCTCGTCGACGACCGCCCGGCCGTACTCGATCGACGACAACCTCTGGGGGCGCTCCAGCGAGGGCGGCGTGATCGAGGACATCGAGCAGGCCCCGCCCGACGACGTCTTCGAGCTCGTGACCCCGCCCGAGCGGGCGCCGGACCGGGCGCAGGAGATCACCATCGGCTTTCGGGACGGCCTGCCCGTCGCCCTCGACGGCGTCGAGCTGGGCCTCGTGGAGCTGATCCAGCGCGTGGCCGAGGCGGCGTCGCGCAACGGGGTCGGCATCGTCGACCACATCGAGGACCGGGTCGTGGGTCTGAAGGTCCGCGATCTGTACGAGGTGCCGGCGGCCGAGGTGATCCTGACCGCCCACCGAGAGCTCGAGAAGCTCGTGTGCACGGGTCGTGAGAACGCGCTGAAGCCCCAGCTCGACGCGCTCTGGGCGCAGATCGTCTACGAGGGGCTCTGGTACGAGCCGCTCCTGGCCGACATCGCCGCGTTCTCCGATCGCGTGAACGAACGAGTCGAGGGGGAGATCACGATGCGGCTTTACAAGGGCAACGCGACCGCGGTGCGGCGCCGCTCGCCGAACGCGATCTACGACCGCTCGCTGGCGACGTTCGACGCCGATGCGGCGTTCGCCCAGGGCGCCTCTCCGGGCTTCATCGAGCTCTTCTCGCTGCAGAGCCGGATGGCGCACCGAATCGCCGAGGCTCGGAGGAAGGGATGAAGCGCGGAGGCACGGCGGCTCCGCTTCGCTTCGAGGCGTCGGGAGTGCCCATCATCGCCAAGCTGGTCCTCGGCCGCCAGGGCCTGAAGCTGGCCGAGATCGATCCGCCCGCGGGTTTCGAGGTCGCCAAGGACGACCCGCTCACGCTCACCGGCGCCACGCCGGTACCGGGTGAGTTCTGCGCGCTCGGCGATCACGAGCGGGTCGCCCTGATCGGGCGCAGCGGGGCGCTGTCGTGTCTGGCCTGGCCGAGCTTCAACCTCCTCCACGAGCGTCGCCCGCCCGGCCTCGACAAGCTCGTGCCGGCGGCGGGCCGCAACGCGGCGCTCGTCCACGCCGACGGTGGCTGGCGGGCCATCGTGCTGCCCTCGCTCGGCGACCTGATCTACGACCTCGGCGACGGCCACGCCAGCATCCGCCACGACGGACAGCAGATGGCGGTCGCACACGACGGCGTCATCCGGGAGCTCGCGCTTCCGGACGGAGAGGTACTGAACGAGATCGCCGGTCCGGTCGACGGGCTCGCCTACGCGTCCGACGGTCATCTCCTCACCGCCGCCGGCGGTGAGATCGGCCGCCCCGGATGCGCGGTCGAGCACGGCTCCGAGATCTCCGCCCTGGCCACCGCGTCGGCGGCGGAGGTGGGCGCATCGCTGCACGACGATGCCCACGTGTCGGTCTGGGCCGCCGAGGGCTGCGATCTGGTCGGCACGTTCCCGGCACCGTTCGCCGCCGAGGCGATGTCGCTCTCGCCCGACGGGACGAAGATCGTGCTGTCCTCCGGGCAAGGGGAGGACCCGCGGGTCGCGGTTCTCCGTTCCTCGGACGGGGCGCTCGTGCAGTGGATCGAGGGCGCTCGCGCCGCGGCCGCCCCCTCGACCGGCGGCTACCTGATCACCGGCGACTGGGGCACCGCGAAGATCGAGCTGAGCGTCGCGGAGGACATGACCTAGCGGCGTCGAGGGTCCGCCGGACGTCTGCCACCAGCAGTAGCGTTCCGACACCGTGACGTACCCTCGTGAGGGCGCGTCAGCCGGACTTCTCGTCACATCGATCGACGCGTGGAGGCATCTGCCAGATGAGCCGCGAGGCGCCGCCGTTCTGCCATCTGCACGTCCACTCCGACTACTCGATCCTGGACGGCGCCTGCAAGATCGGTCGCTTGCTCGACCGGGTCGAGGAGATGGGCCAGAGCGCCGTCGCGCTCACCGACCACGGCGTGATGAGCGGCGCCGTCGAGCTCTACACCGAAGCGCGAAAGCGGGACATCACCCCGATCGTCGGGCTCGAGGCGTACGTCGTGCCCGACCGCGCCGAGCGCCCGAGCAAGGAGCGCCGCGCGCACCTCACGCTCCTCGCCGAGACCACCCAGGGCTACTACAACCTGATCCGGCTCTGCTCGGCCGGCTACCTGGAGGGGTATCACCGCAAGCCCCGGGTGGACTACGAGCTCATGAGCCGGCACTCGGAAGGCGTGATCGCGCTCTCGGGGTGCCTGTCGGGGAGCGTGTGCTCACACCTCGAGCAGGACGACATGGGCGCGGCGCGGTCGGAGCTCGGAACGCTGTCGGACATCTTCGGCCGCGACGACGTCTACGTGGAGATCCAGAACTCCGGCATCCCTGTCCAGGCGAAGATCAACCAGCACCTGGCGGCGCTGGCCGCCGAGACCGGGCTGCCAGAGGTCGCGACGTGTGACGCGCACTACGTGTGTCAGCACGATGCCCGAGCGCACGAGGCGCTGCTGGCGATCCAGACGCGCGACCTCCTCTCGAACCCCAACCGCTTCAAGTTCGACACGGACGAGTTCTTCCTGAAGACCGGCGCGGAGATGGCAGTCGCGCTCCCCGACCACATCGAGGCGATCGGCCGCTCGACCGAGATCGCCACCCGCTGCGCCGGCCTCGAGCTCCCCATCGGAGACTTCAAGCTGCCGCGGTTCCCGGTCCCGGAGGGGGAGACCCCGCACGGCTACCTGGAGCGGCTGTGCCGCGAGGGCATGGCGATGCGCTACGCGGGATCGCCGCCGTCCGAGGCGGACGAGCGCCTCCGGTTCGAGCTGGCGGTCATCGAGGAGATGGGCTTCTCGAGCTACTTCCTGATCGTGTGGGACTACATCAGGTGGGCGCGCGAGAACGGGGTCGCGGTCGGACCGGGCCGCGGCTCCGCCGCCGGCTCGCTGGTCTCGTTCACGCTGCAGATCACGGACATCGACCCGCTGGAGCACGGGCTGCTGTTCGAGCGGTTCCTGAACCCGGGCCGAAAGAGCATGCCCGACATCGACACCGACTTCTCCGTGGGTGGCCGGGACCGCGTCGTGAGCTACGTGACCGAGAAGTACGGCGCGGGCTCGGTCGCCCGGATCGGGACCTTCGGCAAACTCTTGTCACGGGCGGTCGTGCGCGACGCCGGCCGGGTGCTCGGATACCCGTACGGGCAGGTCGACCGCATCGCCAAGCTCGTTCCCGAGCGCCCGATCGGGATTCGCCTCGAGGACGCGATGAAGTCGGGCACCGAGCTCGCGGATGCCTACGACGCCGACGCCGAGACGAAGAAGATCGTCGACACGGCCCGGCCGCTCGAGGGCCTCGTGCGAAACGAGGGCGTGCACGCGGCCGGCGTGGTCATCGCGCCCGGTGACGTCACCGACTGGATCCCGGTGCGCCTTGACGACGAAGGCAACGTCGTCACCCAGCTTCCGGACCACGACGTCGAGGCGCTCGGGCTGCTGAAGATGGACTTCCTCGGCCTGCGCAACCTGGACGTCATCCAGGGCGCGCTCGATCTGATCGAGCGAGACGGCGGCGGCCGCATCGACATGGACGCGATCGCACTCGACGACGAGTCGACGTATCGGATGCTCGCCCGCGGCGATGCGCTCGGCGTCTTCCAGTTCGAGTCCAGCGGGATGCGCGAGGCGCTGCGCGAGGTGCGGCCCACCGAGTTCGCCGACCTGATCGCGCTCGTGGCCCTCTACCGGCCGGGCCCGATGGCCTTCATCAGCACGTACGCGAAGAACAAGCGCAATCCGTCGCAGGTGCAGTTCGACGACCCGCGCCTGGAGCCGATCACCGGACCGACATACGGCGTCGCCATCTACCAGGAGCAGCTGATGGCGATCGCGCGCGAGATCGCCGGGTTCTCTCCGAGTCGCGCGGATGATCTGCGCAAGGCCGTGGGCAAGAAAGACAAGGCCCTGATGGCGTCACTCGAGCCGGAGTTCGTCACGGGATGCACGGACGCCGGGGTCGGCTCCGATGTGGCCAGGCGGCTCTGGGGCCTCTGCGAGGCGGCCGGCGACTACTCGTTCAACAAGAGCCACGCGGCGTGTTACGCGCTTCTGGCCTATCGCACCGCCTACCTGAAGGCGAACCACCCGGCCCAGTACATGGCGGCGCTCCTGTCCTCGGTGATGGACACGAAGGACCGCGTCCCGTTCTACGTCACGGCCAGCCGGGACATGGGCCTCTCGGTGCTGCCGCCGGACGCCAACAGGAGCGCCGCCGACTTCGCGGTGACCGGTGAGGCCGAGATCCGGTTCGGCCTCACCGCGGTGAAGGGCGTCGGGGACAGCGCCGTCCAGGCGATCATCGCCGCGCGGCAGGAGGGCGGCTCGTTCGAGAGCCTGTACGAGTTCTGTCGCAGGGTCGACCAGGCACAGGTCAACAAGCGGGCGCTCGAGAGCCTCATTCGGAGCGGATCGCTCGACTCGACCGGGGCGTCCCGCGCGGCCATGCTCGAGGTGCTTCCCTCCGCGATGGGGATCGCCGCCAAGCGTCGGGCGGACGAGGCGGCCGGGCAGGAGTCCCTGTTCGGCGGCATGGAGCAGTCCGAGAACGGCGCGGTGGCGGGCATCGACGTCGACCCGCCGATCGAGGGCGAGGAGATGGCGCGCTCCGAGCTGCTGTCGGGGGAGAAGGAGGCCCTCGGGCTCTACGTCTCGAGCCATCCGCTCGAGGACGCCCGGCGCCAGCTGCAGCGGGCCACCTCGTGCGGCCTCACCCAGCTGCACGACCGGGGTGACGGCGAGAACGTGCGGGTGGGCGGGCTGGTCGGCGCGACCAAGGGCGTGACGACGCGCAAGGGCGAGCCGATGATGTTCCTCACGCTCGAGGATCTGTCCGGCAGCGTCGAGATCGTGGTCGTCCCCGCCGTGCTCGCCGAGGCGCGGGAGCTCCTGTCGTCGGACGCGATGGTCCTGGTCGACGGCCGTGTGGACCACAAGGGCGAGGGCGAGACCAAGGTCGTCGCCAGGGCGATCACGTCGTTCGAGCCGGCCGAGGACGGCGAGGACGAGCAGATGGTGGTCATGCTCGACTCGGCTCGCGTTCGACCCGACGACCTCGTCCAGCTGAAGACGCTCATCGCCGACCATGCCGGTGACGCCGCGGTCGTTGTGGAGATGCGCACCGCGCATGGGCCCGAGCGGTTCCGTCTCGGCGACCGCCACCGCGTCGATCCACGCGACGGCAGCCTCCTCGCGTCCCTGAAGACGCTCTTCGGGGAACGCTGCGTCGCCTGAGGAGGGGCTCGGCGGCGTGTCCGACGCCGGAGCGCGCACGCCCGTGCACGAGGCGCTCATGTATACGGACCTCGCGTCCTGGTACCACCTGCTCACCGCGCCGAGCGACTACGCCGAGGAGGCCGAGCACCTGATCGCGGTGGTCGACCGGGCGGGCGAGGGGTCGACCCGGACCCTGCTCGAGCTCGGCTGCGGGGCCGGCACCCTCGCGTCGCACCTGACGGAGCGCTTTGCGTGCACGCTCACGGACCTCTCGTCGCAGATGCTCGCCGAGAGCCGGCGCCTAAACCCGGGTGTCGAGCACCTCGAGGGCGACATGCGGACGCTCCGGCTCGGTCGGCTGTTCGACGTCGTGCTCATCCACGACGCGATCGACTACATGCTGAACGAGCGCGACCTCGAGTCCGCGCTCGCCACCATCGCCGCGCATCTGCGCCCCGGGGGCCTCGCCCTCGTCGTTCCCGACGCCGTCTCCGAGACGTTCGCGCCCGGGACGGCCACCGGCGGGACCGATGGCGACGACGGGCGCGCCATCCGGTATCTCGAATGGACACACGACCTGGCGCCGGGCGCGACCAGCTATGCCGTCGACTACGTGTTCGTGCTGCGCGAGGGCGACGCCTCTGCGCGGGTCGAGCACGAGCGGCACGTGATCGGCCTGTTCCCGATCGCGGCCTGGGAACGCCTTCTCGCGCGGTGCGGGATGGATCGGCTGGAGCTGCCGGTCGAGGATCCCTTCGCCGCCGAGCACGTGACCCTGCTCGCCCGCCGGCGCAAGGCCGGGTAGCCGCCGAGCCGCACGAGCACCGGAGCGCCACACGTTCTTGACGGCTCCCCGCCCGCGCGGCTTCAATGGTCGGCGCCGATGACGAGGGGGACGCCGATTCAGCGCCAGACCGCCGCGCTCCGATGACGGGGCCGCTGCCCCCCGCCGAGCTCGCCGCGGGCTCCTGCCGCAGCTGCCCGGTCTGGTGTGATCGGGTCGTCGAGCCGGCCGGGTGCATCGAGTCGTCCTGCCCGATGCTCTACGTCCACGAGGTGTCGGGACGGCGATTCTTCGGCTGCATGCGCCGGATCTTCGAGGTCGAGGTCGACATGGAGCGTTTCCAGCAGGCTGAGCGCACGCACGCGGGTTTCGGCGGTCTGCGCGTGGCGCGCCCGCCGATCGAGAACTGTCGCGTGGCGATCGCGCCCTCGCACCCGGACCGGGCCGAGCGACCGTGCGTCGCGCCCGACTTCCTCTTCAGCGCGCAGGTGCCGCCGCGGGTGGACGACGACGGCCTGATCGAGGAGCCCCGCGATGCCTGAGGCCGAGCGTGGCGGCCCGGAGCACCCCGAGGAGGTCCGGTTCCTCGAGGTGGTCTTCCCCGACAACACCAACCACTACGGCACCCTGTTCGGTGGCCACGCGATGGGGATGATGGACAAGGCCGCGTTCGTCGTCGCCTCGCGCCTGGCGCGGACGCAGGTGGTGACGGCATCGGCCGACGAGATCACCTTCCATGCCCCCGCGCACCATGGCGACGTCGTCGCGGTGACGGCCCGACTCGTCTCGACCGGCCGCAGCTCCATGGTCGTGCATGCCGAGCTGGCGCGAGAGGACCTCGTCTTCGGGGAGCTCACGCCCGTCGCGAGCGGGCGATTCGTGATGGTCGCGGTCGACCCCGACGGCAAGCCGGTGCCCCTGCCGTCGTCGTGAGGCACCCCGCGGCCTGCGCGTCGCCTCCGAGGCGAACCCGAGAACGAGCGCAAGGAGGGCACAGAGCCCCGGCCCACCGCGCTGACGACCTCTGGTCGTCGGCGAGATCAGCCGGAGCGTTGGGCCTCCTTGCCCCAACTTCGGCCGGTCACTCTGTGAGCTGAACCCGAGAACGAGCGATGCCCCGCATCGGTCGGTCGCAGGTGTTCGGCGAGAGGACGCAGCGGGGTCTGGATGACCCCGACCGTCCGGTTGGGCTCACCCTGAGGGCACGCCCGAGGAGGCGACGAGCAAAGCTCGTCGGCGGCAATGACTGGGGCTCTGTGCCCTCCTTGCTATGCCCCGTACTTGGCGAGGCGCCCGGATGCCGCGAGCAGGATGGGCATCATGTGCGCCATCGGGCGCAGGCCGAGCAGGCCCCCGCTGCACGCCCGCTCCCCGAAGCGGTCGGTGTCGTCGACGCCCAGCCGCGCGCCGCGCGCCAGGACCGGAACCGGGTGCCAGCCGTGCCCGGCCAGCTGGGGTGGCGTGGCGTGGTCGCCGGTGATCATCACCACGTCGGGCTCGAGCGCCATCAGGTCCGGGATCACGGCATCGACCTGCTCGATCGCGGCGATCTTCGCCTCGCGATCCCCGTCCTCGCCGGCGGCGTCGGTGGCCTTGTGGTGGATGAAGAAGTAGTCGAAGTCCGTCCAGGCCTCGCGCGTCATCGCGACCTGCTCGGCCAGGTCGGCGGGCTTGGGGAGCACCTCCATCCCGAGCAGGCGGGAGATGCCTCGGTACATCGGGTAGATCGCAATCGCCGCGGCGCTCAGCCCGTAGCGCTCCTCGATGCTGGGTAGGTCCTCGTGCGTGTCGAAGCCCCGCATCAGGACGCCGTTCGCGCGCTCGCCCTCGAGCGCGGCCCGGACCCGGGCGTCGACCTCGGCGATGATCGCCGCGGTCCGCTCCGCCGTCGGGTCGAGCGCCTCCGGCTGAGCCGGGGGGATGCCCGTGCGCTGGGGGTCGGTGTCCGTGATGCGAGCGTCGAGGCCGTCTCCGCGCAGCAGCACGAGCAGCCGGTGCTCGCGCTCGTGCGCGAACGTGAGGTCGATGCCCTCGATCTTCACCTCGTCCTGCAGGCGCTCGACCAGCGGCCCCGCCTCGTCGGTGGCGATGCGTCCGGCGCGGCGATCGGCGATCGTTCCGTCGGCATCCAGGGTGCAGAGGTTCCCGCGTGCGGCGACATCGCCCTTTCGGAGCGCGATGTCGAGCCCCGCAGCGGACAGCGCGCCGCGTCCCAGCTCGAACTCGTTCGGGTCGTAGCCGAAGAGGGCCAGGTGCCCCGGGCCGGATCCGGGGGTGATCCCCGGGCCGACGATCTCGCCGAGGCCGGTCAGGCCCTCGGCCGCCAGCCGGTCCATGTTCGGGGTGTGGGCGTCCTCGAGCTCAGTCCCCTTGGTCGCCTCCGGGAAGCCACCGAGCCCGTCCATGAGCACGACGAGGATCTTCTGGTCTGAGGGCTGAAGCAGCGGGCGCAGGTCCATCGGCGAGGAGCTCCTGATCGGGTGGCGCCGAGGATACGGGAGCGCCGCTGCGCGTCCGACGGCAGGCGGGCTCAGCCGTCGATGGCCAGCGGCAGGCGAACGTCGAAGCGGGTTCGGCCGGGCTCCGACTCGAGCAGGATCTGCCCACGATGCGCCTCGACGATCCGCCGTGAGACGTCCAGGCCGAGACCGGTTCCCTCGCCGACCCCCTTGGTCGTGAAGAAGGGATCGAAGATCCGCGAGCGCAGCTCCTCGGGCACCCCGGGCCCGGTGTCCTCCACGCACACCATCACCTGGTCGTCGAGGTTGCGCGTCCTGATCCGGATCGTGCCGTCGCCGGCCACGGCATCGATCGCGTTGACGATGAGGTTGGTCCACACCTGGTTGAGCTGTGCCGCGTGCGCCGTGATGCGGGGCACGCCCTCGCCGTAGTCGCGGACGACCTCGACCGAGCCCTCCTTCAGGCGCGGAGCGAGGATCGTCAGGGTGCTCTCGATCCCGTCGTGCACGTCGATCTCCTCGACGGCGGCACGATCCATCCTGCTGTAGTCGCGGATCGCCGAGACGATGTTCGAGATGTGCTCGGTCGCCTCGGCCAGCTCGTCGGCGAGCGCCCGGGCACCGAGCGAGGCCGCGACCCACGCGACCGCCGCCGTGCTCGCCGATCCGGCTCGCTCCTGGAGGAGGTCGAGCCACTCCCGGTCGAGGCCCGCCTCGACGAGGACCGGTGCCACCTCCCAGGCGTCCTCGACCCCGAGCTCCTCGAGGGCCTCCCCCAGCTCGTCCTCGAGGTCCGCGGCGTCGAGGCCTCCGGCTCCGCCGCCGTTCTCGGCGTAGCGGCGCAGCGCGTCGTGCTGCATCGCCACGAGCTGCTCGGCCTCCTCTCGCTCGATGCCGCTCGAGACGAACTGGTGCACGGTGTCCTGGAGGACCGCGAGCGCGCTCGCGAGGCGCTTCGCGCTTCGCCGTGCGGCCGCGGCCGGGTTGTTCAGCTCGTGGGCGAGGCCGGCCGAGAGCGTTCCCAACGACAGCAGTCGCTCACGCTGCTCGATCACCGACGCGGCCGTCTGCTGCACCGGGGCGATCAGCCGGAGCGTCGCCTTCAGCACCGAGGGCTCGTCGCGCAGGAGGCGGCGGAACTCCTCACCAGGGATGACGTAGATCAGGCACGGCTCGATGGCCGTGCCGGTGCCGAGCGCCGGCTCGCCCGTCAGGAGCGTGGATGCGCCCGCGTAGGTGATCGCCGGGCGCGAGCCGAGGATCACCCGCTCCCCGTCCAGGACTCGCGACCATTCCCACCGCCCGTCGACGAGCACGTTCAGGTCACTTGCGGTGTCGCCCTCCTCGACCAGCACGTCGCCCGGCTCCATCCGTCGCTCGTACGCGGCCGCGGCGACACGCTCCAGCCCCTCGTCGCTCAGTCCCTCGAGCAGGTCGAGGGTGGACAGCACCTCGCGAACTCCCGGCAGCTCGTCGCTCATTCGAGCGTCCCCATGTACTGGTGGACCAGCTGGATCGAGGTGCTCCCGTCTCCGACGGCCGCGGCGACGCGCTTGATCGAGTCGTGCCGCACGTCACCGGCGACGAACACCCCCGGCATCGTGGTCTCGAGCAGCAGCGGCGCGCGCGAGAGCGGCCACGCCGGCGAGGCCTCGGAGGCCAACGCGTCCGGTCCGGCCAGGATGAATCCCCGCTCGTCGCGGGCGACGACCCCGTCGAGCCAGTCGGTGTTCGGGCGTGCGCCGATGAACACGAACATGGCCTTCGCGGGGATCCACTCGCGCTCGCCGTCACTCGATCGGGCGAGGGTGACTCCCTCCAGGCCGTCCTCACCGTGCGCTTCGGCGACCTCGGTCTGCGTGCGGACCTCGATCGTCGGCGATTCCTCGATCCGCTCGACGAGGTAGCTCGACATGCTGTTCGCCAGATCGTCCCCTCGGCACAGGATGCTCACTCGCTCAGCGAACTCGGCGAAGTAGAGGGCCGCCTGGCCGGCGGAGTTCGCCCCGCCGACGACGACGACCGGCTCGTCGCGGACGCTGGCGGCCTCGGCTCGCGAGCCGCCGTAGTAGACGCCCCGACCCGTCAGCTGCTCGACGCCCGCGGCATCGAGCAGGCGGTACGTCACACCCGTCGCGATGACGACCGCGTGCGCCTGGATCTCGTCCCCGCCCGCGAGGCGGACGACGCGCGCGGACCCGCGCTCCTCGATGCCCTCGACCTCGCGCACGTTGACCAGCTCGGCGCCGAACCGCTGCGCCTGCGAGGTCGCGCGCCGCGTCAGATCGCCGCCGGAGAGTCCGACCGGGAACCCCAGGTAGTTCTCGATGCGAGAGCTCTGACCGGCCTGGCCGCCCGGGGCGTCGCGCTCGACGAGCGCGGTCCGAAGTCCCTCGGACGCGCCGTAGACGGCGGCCGCGAGCCCCGCCGGACCGGCGCCGACGACGACGATGTCGTAGAACGGCACGTCCGGCGCCGTCGAGATCCCGACCGCCTCTGCGACGTCGCGGACCGATGGCTGCTGGAGCACGGCACCATCGGGGAGGAACACCACAGGCAGCTGGGGCGTCGCGAGACCGGTGGCCTCGAGCAGCCGGCCGGCGTCGCCGTCGGCTCCGTCGACGTCGATCCAGCGGAACGGGATGTAGCTGCGAGCGAGGAAGTCGCGCATCGCGTGCGAGTCGCGCGAGTAGCGATGGCCGATGACGCGGACGCCCTCGTCGACCACGGCCGCGACGCTCCAGTCGTCGAGGAGGTCGTCGACGAGCGGGTACAGCTCCTCCTCGGGCGGGTCCCACGGCTTCATCAGGTAGTGGTCGAGGCGCACGACGTTGATCGCGTCGATCGCCGCCTGCGTGTCGGCGTACGCGGTGAGCAGCACCCGCTTGGCGCTCGGCAGGAGCTCCTTGACCCTCGCGAGGGTCTCGGTGCCGGTCATGCCCGGCATCCGCTGGTCGCTGATGATCATGGCCACGGGCTCCGCGCGACGGCGCAGCTCGCCGAGGAGCTCGAGCGCCTGCGCGCCCGACTCGGCCCGGAGCACGCGGAACTCGGATCCGTACTTGCGGCGCAGATCCCGCTGCACCGCGCGGGCGACGCTCGGCTCGTCGTCCACCGCGAGCAGCACGGGTTTTGCGGAGCGCTCACCTTCGGCCATGTGATCCCTTCGTCGGCCCGACCGCCAAGGGTAGTCGAGGCGGTGCGCCGGGTCGGCCGATCCGCACCGGGTCTGCCGGGTCGGCCGATGGCCGACGGTCGTTGGCGAGAAGACTCCGGGGCTCTGCGCCGGGCTTGCCCCAACTTCGGCCGGTCACTTCACCCTCGGGGCACCCCGAAGATGATCCTCGAGGCTCATCACCTCGATGCGAGAACCAAGTGCCCCAAGGGCAAAGCGCTGCGGCCTGCGCGCCGGCGACCAGCCCCGGACCCCCTCGGCGCGACGACCGAGGTCGTCAGCAAGAAGACCCGGGGCTCTGCGCCGGCTTGCTGTCCGAACATGTGTTCTATGCTCCCGCGCCCATGTCGCTGCTCCTCGACGCGGTCCGCGCCAGACCCCGGGACCCGCTCCGTGACCTCCTGATCGCCCTCGTTGCGATCGAGAGCCTGCTCGCCGGGGCCCTCTCACCGGTCGCCGGTGCGATCGCATTGGTGTCCGGCCTCGCCCTCGTCGGGCTCCAGATGCTGACCGGAGGCCCTTCGGGCGCGTCGCCTGCGCACGCCGCCGCGGGAGCTCCGGGGCGCGCTTCGGCATCATGGAGCGGTGACGCGCATCGCCGCATTCGGGGGCGTGTACAGCAATCCGCGCGCGCTTCGGGCCACGATCGCCGACGCACGCACGCGCGGTTGCGAGCGGCTGATCTGCCTCGGCGACCTGGGCGGGTTCGGGGCGGACCCGGACGCGGTGTGGCAGCCGCTCCTGGACGCCGGCGTCGAGTGCATCGCGGGCAACTACGACCTGGCGATCGCGTCCGGTGCCGACGACTGTGGCTGCGGCTACTCGGACCCGCGCGACAACCACTACGCGCAGGTCATGTACGACTTCACCCGCGCCCGAACCGCGCCGGAGTTCGCCGCCTGGATGGGCTCGCTGCCGCTGGAGTGGCGCGAGGGGGTCGACGGCGTCGACGTGCACATGGTGCACGGCTCGCCGCTGGCCGTGAACGACTTCCTGTGGGAGTCGCTCGGCGACGAGGAGTGTGGCCGGCGGGTCGCCGCCAGCGGCGCGGACGTGCTCGTGTGCACCCACACAGGCATCCCGTGGTCGCGGGAGGTCGACGGAACCCTGGTCGTCAACTGCGGCACGATCGGCCGATCGGCGAACGACGGAAGTTCCGCCGGCTGGTACGCGCTCATCGACTGCGAGGCGGGGGAGGCGCGGGCCGGGCTGATCCCGGTCGCCTACGACGCATTGGCGCACGCGGACGAGATCCGGGCGGCCGGGCTGCCTGAGGCCTTCGCGGTGACCGCCGAGACCGGGTGGTGGACGACGTGTCTCGAGGTGGTTCCGCCGGCCGAGCGAGCCAGGGGTCGGTACCACTGCTATCTCGACGCGGTGCCCCTGCCCTCGGGAGCCCAGCCCGACCGGGTGGCCCCGCCCGCGCCCGGCGGCCTCCCGGTCACGAGCCTCTTCGGCACCGATGCCTTTCCGGCACGGCTCTGGATCTACTCGAACTTCCACTGCAACCTGGCGTGCACCTACTGCGCCGTCGAGTCCTCGCCGTCAGCCCGGCGCCGGTCGATCGGGGCGGAGCGCTTCGTGGAGCTGTGCGACGAGGCGGTCGAGGCGGGCTTCGAGGAGATCTTCGTGACCGGGGGCGAGCCGTTCCTGGAGCCGGACATCGGCGCGATGCTGCGCGCGGCGGCCGAGCGGGTCCCGACGACCGTGCTCACGAACGCGATGCTGTTCGAGGGGCGCCGCGGGCAAGACCTCGAGACGCTCGTCGGAGTCCGGGCGCTGACGATCCAGACCTCGCTCGACGGCGCGTCCGCCGAGACGCACGACGCCCTTCGTGGGGCGGGCTCCTTCGCGCGAACGATCAGGGGGATCGAGCGGGCTCGCGCGCTGGGCCTGCGGGTGCGGGTGTCGACGACCGAGACGCCGGTGAACACACACGAGGTGGAGCGGCTGGCGGCGCTGCTCGCCGGCATCGGCATCGGGGAGGGTGACCACTCGGTGCGCCCACTGGTCGCGCGCGGCTTCAGCTCGGAGGGGATGGCGGTCACCGCGGCCGGCCTGGTGCCCGAGCTGACGGTCACGACCGATGGCCTGCACTGGCACCCGGTGGGCGCAGACGTCGAGTCGAGCCCGGACCTCCTGCTCGCTTCCGGTCGCGTCGCCCTCGAGGACGGCAAGCGTCTGGTCGTCGAGCGGGTGCTCGAGGATCGCCTCGCCGACGGCGGCTTGCCCGCACCGCTCGCGTGCGCAATCGCGTAACTGTTCGACCAACGGCCGGTACGCCTCCGCTAGCTTGGCCGCGTGAGCCAGGACGCCGCCGTGTCACTGCCCGAGCAGGACCCGATCGCGCGAGCCATCGAGCTCGCGGGCGAGACCCGCTCCGCGGAGGCGGCTGCGAGCGAGCTTCGCGATCGTCGGGACAGCGCGATCATCGAGGCGATCCGCGCCGGGGTCACGACCAGGGAGCTCGGGCGGCTGTGTGGCCTCACCGCCAGCCAGGTCAGCGCGATCTGGCGGCGCGACAACCCGCCTCGGCCCAGGCGGCCTCCGCCCGCGAAGGCTCACGCCTGAGACATGTCCGACCCTGACGCCGCGCGCCGGCGCAGGGTGGCCGTCAGCGTGGTCGTGCCCGTCCTGAACGAGGCGGCGATCATCGACCGCCTGCTCGATTCCCTGGCGGCCGCCGACATCGAGGAGGTGGTCGTGGTCGACGGTGGCTCGTCGGACGAAACCGTGCTCCGGGCGAGCGCCCATCCCTCCGGCGCGATCGTGGCCGAGTGCGAGCCGGGGCGGGCGGCTCAGATGAACCACGGCGCCCGGGTCGCGTCCGGAGACGTCCTGCTCTTCCTGCACGCCGACACGCGGCTGCCCGTGTGCGCGGCCGCGGCGGTACGGGCGGCCGTGGGCGCCGGTGCCCGGGGTGGCAACTTCGCGATCCGCTTCGACGGTCGGGGCGGCTTCTCGGCGCTGCTCGGGGCGGTGTACCGCGTCCAGAACGCGTTCGGGGTCTTCTACGGCGACTCGGCGATCTGGATTCGGCGAGAGGTGTTCGACGACCTGGGCGGCTACCGACCACTCCCGATCATGGAGGACTACGACCTCGCGCGGCGGCTTCGCGAGGGGGGGAGGGTGCGACGCCTCCCGTCGCCGGTCGTCACCTCCGCCCGCCGCTGGCAGCGCCTCGGAATCGTGCGCACCGTCGCGACCTGGATCGCCATTCGCCACCTGTTCCTGCTCGGTGTTCCGGCGGACCGACTCGCCGCCCTTTACCGCGACGCTCGCTGACCGTGCGCCAATCCGTAAGATGCGCGTTCCCGCCGCGCCCGGCGGTGCCGATATCCGCGATCGCCCGGCGGAAAAGACCCACTCGATGGGAATCTGAGTCGTGACCTGTCCTTTTCTGGCAAAGCCGGTATCTTCTTTGCACGTTGACGCTCCTCGCCCGGGAGGGGTCGACGGTCGACCGCACTGCGGTCGGGGTATCGGGACGAAGATTCTGGAGGGCTGAACACTGGTGGGACGTGGCGGCATGCCCCTGCGCGTGGCGATCGTGGGATCCGGGCCATCCGGTTTCTACGCGGCGGAGCGCCTGCAGCAGACCGAGGGGCTCGAGGTCGGGATCGACATGTTCGAGCGCCTGCCGAACCCGTACGGGCTGGTGCGGAGCGGTGTGGCTCCGGACCATCAGAAGATCAAGTCGGTTACCAAGCAGTACGAGGCCGTCGCCGCGCACGAGAACTTCCGGTTCTTCGGCGGCGTCGAGTTCGGCAAGCATCTCAGCCGCGCCGATCTGACCGGTCACTACGACGCCGTGATCTACGCCGTCGGCACCGCGACCGCGAACCCGCTCGGGATCCCGGGTGAGGACTTGGTCGGAAGCCACGCCGCGACCGAGTTCGTCGCCTGGTACAACGGCCACCTCGACCACACGACGCACATCTACGACCTGACCTGCAAGCGAGCCGTGGTCGTCGGCAACGGCAACGTCGCCGCCGATGTCACCCGAATGCTGGCCCGGCCGCTCGAGCAGCTCGCGAAGACCGACATGGCCGACCACGCGCTGGTCTACATGCTCGCGAGCCAGATCGAGGAGGTCGTGATCCTGGGACGCCGGGGGCCCGCCCAGGCGGCGTTCACCCCGCCGGAGCTGAAGGAGCTGGGTGAGCTCGAGGGCGTCGACATCGTCGTTCCGCCCGAGGACATGGAGCTCGACGCCGTCAGTGAGGCGCAGCTGGAGGAGGCGTCGAAGCCTCAGCAGCGCATGATGGAGATGCTGCGCGAGTACGCGGCGCGCCCGCTCACCGGCGCCAAGCGCCGGATCGTCCTTCGATTCCTGGTCTCGCCGCTCGAGGTCCACGGCGAGGACCGCGTGGAGTCGGTCACGATCGCGCGGAACAAGCTCGAGGTGGACGGGGCCGGCACGCTCCGAGCCGTGCAGACGGACGAGCGCGAGACGCTCGAGGCGGGCCTCGTGCTCCGCGCCGTCGGCTACCGGGGCAAGCCGCTTCCGGACGTTCCGTTCGACGACCGAACGGCCACGATTCCGAACGAGCAGGGTCGGCTCGTCGAGACCGAGAGCCGTGCTCCGCTTCCCGGCGAGTACGTCGTGGGCTGGATCAAGCGCGGACCGAGCGGCGTGATCGGCACCAACCGGGCCGACTCCCGCGAGACGGTGGCGCAGCTGCTCGAGGACCTGGACGCGGGGCTGCTCGGGCGTGACGATTCCCCCGGTCGTGAGCCAAGCGCGGTGGAGCGCCTGCTCGCCGAGCGGGCGGCCGAGCCGTTCACGTTCGAGCACTGGCAGACGATCGACGAGCACGAGATCAAGGCTGGGGCGCTCACCGATCGTCCGCGGGTGAAGCTGACCTCGGAGAAGGCGATGCGTGACGTCGCCAGCTCCGGCACGCGCCGGGGATAACGACCACGCCCCGGCGCCGAGGAGGCCGTCGGGGCGAGCGCGTCAGCCCGCGGTGGGCGTGGGGCGCCGGAGCAGGCCCAGCCGGAGCACCAGCTTCTGGGCCTCCATCACGAGGAACACGCCGGCCGCGGCGGCGATGCAGATGCCCCACTCGCGCCCGTTCAGCGGGACGGTGTCGAACCAGTTGTTGAGGAAGCCGAGCACGACGACGGCGACCGTGGCACCGAGGCCGAGGGCCAGGCGCTTCAGGAACGGGCCGTCGAGCCCGGTCTGAAACACGCTCTCGGTCTCGCTCCGGCTCTCGATCGCGATGACGAAGAAGCTCAGGGCGATCGAGACGACCCCCATGGTCCCGGGAACGGTCGCGGCGTCGGAGACCAGCTCCCCCGGCGCGAGGCCGATCACCAGCAGGCCAGCCGCCGCGGTGGCGGTCGCCGGCAGCGCGAGCATCGCCAGCGCGCGTCGGTTCAGCACGCTGGCCTTCGCGTCTCGGGGTGGCCGGTCCATCAGGCCCGGGGTCGGGCGGTCCATGCCCAGTGCGAGCGCGAACGGGACGGCGACCGCGAAGTTCAGGAAGAGGATCTGCAGCGGCGACAGCGGCGCGCCGTTCCCGATTCCCGCGAACGCGGCGACCGTGAAGAAGAGCAGGTAGGCCAGGAGCGCGGTCAGCTGGAAGCGCAGGTACTTCTTGAGGTTGTCGTAGATCGCGCGCCCGCGCTCGACGGCACGGATGATCGTGGCGAAGTTGTCGTCGGCGAGGATCATCCGGGACGCCTGCTTGCTCACCTCGGTTCCTGTGATGCCCATGGCGATACCGATGTCGGCGGCCTTCAGCGCCGGCGCGTCGTTGACGCCGTCGCCAGTCATCCCGACGATCTCGCCCTTGCCCTCGAGCGTCTCGACCAGCCGCACCTTGTGCTCGGGCGCGACCCGGCCGATGACGCCGATCGCGTCCACACGCTCGGCGAAGGTGGCGTCGTCCATCCCGTCGAGGTCGGCACCCGAGATCGCCTCGCCCTCGATTCCGAGCTCCCGCCCGATCGCGCTGGCGGTCACGGCGTGGTCGCCGGTGATCATGCGCACCCGGATCCCGGCCTGCTTGGCGACGGCGATCGCGTCCTGGGCCTCGGGTCGGGGCGGATCGACGATCGCGACGAGCGCGAGGACATCGATGTCGCGCACCGCGGCGAGCAGGTCGTCAGCCCCCAGGTCGATCTCGTCCGGCGAGAAGTCGCGCACGCCGACGAGCAGCACGCGCAGGCCACGCTCGGCCATCCGCGCATTCGCGTCCATCACGGGTCCGTGCGCCGTCGCGATCGGGGTGGGGGAGCCGTCGAGCAGGCTCACGGTGGCGGCGCGATCGAGCAGCGCGGTCGGAGCGCCCTTCACATAGCACCGCACCACCGGCGCGCCGTCCTCGCCGACGGCGTCGTGGAAGCTCGCCATGAGCTTGTACGAGGAATCGAACGGGACGAGGGCGACTCGCGGGCGGCGAGCGCGCTCACCTTCAACGTCAAGTCCACCCTTAGCTGCCAGGGTGACCAGCGCTCCCTCGGTGGGATCGCCGACGAGCTCGCCGTCCGTGACCGATGCGTCGCTGGCGAGGGCCATCGCGAGCAACGCCGGGTCGAGCGGTGGGTCGTGGTCCCCGGAGCGCTCGAGGCGGCCGTCGGCGGAGTAGCCGCTGCCGGTGGTCTTGTACCGATTCCCCGCATAGAGCATCTCTCGCGCGGTCATCTGGTTCAGCGTCAGGGTGCCGGTCTTGTCCGAGCAGATGGCGCTCGTCGAGCCCAGCGTCTCGACCGAGGAGATGTCCTTGAGGATGGCGTTCTCCTTGGCGAGCTCCTGCGTTCCGAGCGAGAGCAGCGTCGTCACGACGGTCGGGAGCCCGGTCGGGAGCGCGGCCACCGCGATGGCGACGGCGAGCAGGAACAGGTCATCGAGCTCGAGCCCGCGCGCGAGCCCCGAGATGATGATCACCACGATCGCGGCGATGGCCATGTAGCCGAGCCGCGCGGCCAGGTCGTCCATCTGCCGCTGCAGCGGGGACTTGGTGACCTTCACCTTCTCGAGGAGGTCGGCGATCCGGCCGACTTCGGTCGCCATCCCGGTGGCGGTGACCACGAGCGTTCCAGAGCCGCGCGTGACCAGCGTGTGCATGAACGCCATGTCCGACCGGTCCCCGAGCGGCACGTCACCGTCGACGACGTCGGTGTCCTTTGCCGCCGGCTGACTCTCGCCGGTGAGCGCCGACTCCTCGATCTCGAGCGTGGCGGCCTGGATCAGGCGGCCGTCGGCCGGAACGCGATCACCGGCCTCCACCAGGACGATGTCGCCGGGGACCAGGTCCTCGGTGGCGACCTCGACGAGCTTGCCGTCGCGGCGCGCTCTGGCCGTGGTCTTCATCATCTGGGCGAGTGCCGCGGCTCCGCGCTCGGCCTTGGCCTCCTGAGAGAGCCCGAGGTAGGCGTTGACGAGCGTGAGCACGAGCAGGAGGGCGCCCGTCGACAGCTGGCCGATGACGAGGCTCAGTACGGCGGCGGCGACCAGTAGCCACTGCATCACCGACTCGTACTGGCGGGCCAGTCGGCGCCAGAGCGGGTCGCGGGACCCTTCCTCGAGCGCGTTCGGGCCGAACTCCTGCAGGCGCCGCTCGTGCGCGCCGCCCGAGAGCCCCTGCTCGAGGTCGACCTCGAGCAGCCGACCGACCTCCTCCGGTGTCATCCGGTGGAAGCCGCGCCCGGCGCGGCTGCCCGCCGCCGCGGGCTGACCGGCCGTGGTCACCTGGTCACTCACCGGTGGCCCTTCGCTCGAGGTTCACCGTCGGAGGATATGCCCCAGGCGCCCGTCGACGACGTCCCCGGGTCTAGCCCTCCTGGGCCGCGACCGGCCGCGTCGCTCGCCGGCGCCGGTGCAGCGCGATCCGTCGGGCGAGCAGCCCGTACTTCGGCGAGGCGATTAGCGCCACGCCGAAGAGCACCGCCGCCGTGACCCCCATCGCGCCCGCGATCGACGCGTCCGCCTGGACCGCCCCGGTGTACCCGACGACGGCGCTGATCCAGCCGATCCCGACGGCGATCGCCACCATCGCCCACAGCCGGTCGGTCAGCAGGTAGGCGGCTGCGGCGGGGACGATCAGCAGCGCGACCACCAGGATCGCGCCGACCGACTCGAACGCGGTGACGGCGGTGATGCTGACGGCGACGAGCAGCATCCGCGAGACCCAGGTCGGGTTCAGGCCGACGCTCTTGGAGAACTCGGGGTCGAAGGTGGTGGCCTTGAGCTCCTTCCAGAGCAGCACGACCAAGGCCAGGTTCACGATTGCGACCGCACCGCTGATGATCAGCGACTGGGCGACCAGCACGCCACCGATCTCGACGGTGCGAAACGGGGCGAACGCGATCTCGCCGTAGATCGTCGAGTCGAGATCGAGGTGGATGTTGCCCGCGTAGCGGTGGATCCCGAGGACCCCGAGCGCGAACAGGGCGGGGAAGACCAGGCCGATCGCCGCATCCGCACGGAGCAGCCCGGTGCCGCGCAGCCATTCGATCGCGAGGACGCAGAGGATCGCAAAGAGCGCCGCCCCCACGATCATCGGAAACGGCGCGCGGGACTCGGTCAGGAGGAACACGGCCACGATCCCCGGGAGGACGGCGTGGCTCACCGCGTCGCCCATCAGCGCGACCCGCCGCAGGACCAGGAAGACGCCGAGGATGGCGCAGGCCGTGGCCACGAGCCCGGCGGTGAGGATGATCGTGACGTCGTCCGAGAACAGCGTCGTCATGCCGTCGCCTCACGTTCCAGCACCACGAGCTGATCGACGGCGTCGTCGCCGAGGCTCGCCCGCAGGTCGCGCGGATCGGCCTCGCGGGCGTCGGGCAGGTCCAGCCGCCAGCCGTGCTCGAGCCACGCCGACCACAGCCTCCGGCTCTCGAGCGCCGCGTGCGCGGCGGCCGCGCCGCGCTCGTTCAGGATCACGCGGCCCTCGTCGCGCTGCACCAGTCCCGCTCGCGACAGGTCGCGCAGGCCACGGCGCACCGACCGCGCCGAGCGGCCGCTGGCCAGGGCCAGCTCCCTGGGGGTCGGCGGGGCGCCGTGGTGCATCGCGGTCTCGAGCGCGACCAGGACCCCGCTCGTGTTCTCGCGCCGGCGGGCCCGGGCGAGCGTGGCGGCGCGCCAGGCGACGCCTCGACCCGGGGCGAACAGGATCGCGAGGACGGCGAGGCTGACGCCGACCAGCACGATCACCGGGCCGGTCGGCACCTCCGCCTGCGACGAGGCCAGGGCACCGGTGATCCCGACCGTCGCGCCCACGAGCGCGGCGACCGGCAGCAGCCAGACGAGGCGGTTCGTGAACTGGCGGGCCACGACGGTCGGGGTGATCAGCATCGCGACCATCAGGATCGCGCCGACGGTTCGCAACCCGATGACGATGGCGACGACCAGAAGCGCGGTGGTCGCCAGCTCGACGATCTTGACGGGGACGCCCAGCGAGCTCGCGAAGGAACGATCGAAGAGCACGGTCTTGAAGATCCGAAAGAACGCGACGACCACCAGGGCCGCACCGCCGGCCATCACGGCCATGATCTCGACATCGCGCTCAACGATCCCGGCCGCCTGCCCAAACAGGTACGTGTCGAGGCCCGCCTGCTGCGCGCCGCCCGTGTTCGAGATGTAGGTGAGGAGCACGATGCCGAGCGCGAAGAAGCTCGAGAGCACGACCCCGATCGCGGCGTCGGGGCGGATCCGGCTCGTCCGCTCAATCCCGACGATCATGAAGGCGCCGACGATGCCGGCGAGGATCGCGCCCGCGAGCAACGAGGCCGGATCCTTGGCCCCCGTGACGATGAACGCGACGGCGACACCGGGGAGCGCCGAGTGCGCGAGGGCGTCGCCGACGAGGCTCCTGCCCTGGAGGACCGCCAGCGCGCCGAGCATGCCGGCCGCGATCCCGAGGATCGCCGCTCCCATCGCGACGATCGCTTCGGAATATGTGAGCGGGAAGGTCGCGGAGAGCTGCTCCGCGATCACCCCCATGGCGCCGGCTCGGGCTCTTCGGCCACGACGGCGTCGGAGCCGTAGGCGCGCCGCAGGTTCTCGGGCGTGAGCGTCTCGGCGATCGGTCCGCACGCGACCGTGCGCACGTTCAGCACGAGCACCCAGTCGAAGGTCGACCGAACGGTGCCGAGGTCGTGGTGCACGATCACGATCGAGCGACCGTGGTCGCGCAGCTCGCCGAGCAGTCCGAGGATCGCGTGCTCGGTGCGGGCGTCGACGCCCGCGAAGGGCTCGTCGAGGACCAGGAGCTCGGTTTGCTGTGCCAGGGCGCGCGCGATGAAGACCCGCTGGCGCTGACCACCCGACAGCTGACCGATCTGGCGCCCGGCGAAGGGCGCCATCCCCACCCGCTCCAGGCAGTCGTCAACGATCGCGCGCTGGCTGCGCCCGACGCGGCGGAACCAGCCGACCGAGCGGTAGCGGCCCATCTCGACCACCTCGCGCACCGTCACCGGGAAGTCCCAGTCGACAGCGTCGCGTTGGGGCACGTAGGCCACCTTGGACCGCGCCGAGCCGGAGCTGCCTCCGAGGATCGCGACCCGCCCTGCATCGGCGGGTACGAGTCCCAGCGCGGCCTTCAGCAGCGTCGACTTGCCCGAGCCATTCGGGCCCACGATCGCCGAGAGCGCCCCGGCGGGGAAGTGGGCGTCGACGTCCCAGAGCACCGGACGGTCGCGATAGCTGACCGTCAGGTGGTCGATCTCGAGGGCGAGGACGTCGTTGGCGGGGGTCATCGGGGGGAACCTCGTCGGGGTCTGTCTCGGCGAAGCGCTGTGTTAGTCATGACTATCAAGACTCGTTGCCGAGCGAAAGGAATTGCCGGTGCGCACCGACGGTCGCCGGCGCGCACCGGCCCGCTCACTCCGCGGCCGGCGACCCGAGGCCGTCGGCGACCGAGGTCGCGTTGGAGCGCACCATTCCGATGTAGGTGCCCTCCTCGGTGCCCGCCTCGCCGGCCGCGTCCGCGAAGAGTTCGCCCGCGACGCGCGCGGTCTGGCCCTTGCGCTCGGCGGCCTCGAGGACGGCCTCGATCGTCTGCGGGGAGACCGAGGACTCGACGAACACGGCCGACAGGCCCCGGTCGGCGATCAGGTCCGAGACACGGTCGATGTCGGCGGTCGTGGCCTCCGTCGCGGTCGAGGTGCCCTGGATCGGAGCGACCTCGAAGCCGTACTCCTCGCCGAAGTAGCCGAAGGCGTCGTGCGAGGTGACGAGGACGCGCTGCTCCTCGGGGATCCCCTCGAGCATGTCGCGGACCTCGGCGTCGAGGGCCTCGAGCTCGGCCTCGTAGGCGTCGGCACGCTCCTGGTACTCGTCGGCGTGCTCGGGGTCGACCTCGGCGTAGGTGTCGGCGATCGTCTGCACCGTGGCGGACCAGAGTGGCACGTCGAACCAGATGTGCGGATCGAACTTGCCCTCGAACTCGGACGGCTCACGCAGCTCGTCCTCGGGGACGTCGCGGGTGACGGCGACGGTCTCGGTGTCGCCGGCCAGCTCGACGAGCAGGTCGGTCATCCGCCCCTCGAGCTCCAGGCCGTTGTACAAGATCACGTCCGCGCCGCGGAGCGTCGAGACGTCAGACGCCGACGCCTTGTAGAGATGCGGGTCGACACCCGGGCCCATGAGCCCGGTCACCTCGACCCGGTCACCGCCGATCTCCTCGGCCATGTCGGTGATGAAGTTGGTCGTCGTCGCCACCTCGACCTGGCGATCGCCGAGGTCACCACCGTCGTCCGAGTCCGAGCCGCATCCTGCGGCGACTCCGACCGCGGCGACGGCCACGATCGCCGTGCCCACCCGCCAGCCGGTACGTCGTCTGGAGCGTCCTGCCGTCACCTTCGCCTCCTTGGCCGGGGGTCGCTGGACCGGCCTCGAAGCACAGGCTAGCAGTTCATTTAGCCACGGCTAAATCACAAGCGCGCAGACGATACCGCGCCCAACGAGACGCACCTCGAATCGCCCTCGGACCATGCGGTGCCGAGCCGGGGGCGCCGGCGGGCACGCAGCGGGACCTCGGTCGGGCGCTAGAGCTCTCGGCTGACGGCGGTGATGTCCGCGGTCGCCGGGAAGGCGAGGCAGCGCAGGGCGTTGCCCACCCCCGGCACATCGGCGACCTCGGGGTGATTGTGGAGAAAGTCGAGCGGGGACTGGCGCACCTCGTGGCAGGCGATGCCCTGTGCGCAGACCCACGTAGCCTCGACGATCCCGACCGCAAAGCGTCGAACTTGGTAGCCGGAGCCGTCCGGCTGCATCAGCGAGAGGCCGGCGTCCGCCCCATCGGGATGTGGCTCGATTGTGAACACGGCCGCGGAGCAGTCTACTCCTGCTTCCCGAGATGCCGCCCCCGCCCATCGGGGGGGTCTGCGGGGGGTCGCGTGGGTGGCCGCGGCCTCGTCGCCGGATCGAGGAACCCTTGACGGCACCATGCTCGGAGGGCCATGCTTGCCGCCGACCACCGGGGAGCCCGAGTTCGGGCTGAGAGGGCGTCGACGCGCGGGATGAATGCGCAGCGCCGACACCGACCCGTTGAACCTGATCTGGTTCGAACCAGCGAAGGGAGTGCGCGTGCAGAGGTTCCTGTTGCTTGTCGTTGCCCTGGTGACCGCGGGCATCGTCGGGGCCGTGGCCGTCGCGTGTGGAGGCGACGACAGCGGCGGCGACGACGAGCTGACGATCGTGCTCGATTGGTTTCCCAACCCCGATCACGCCGGTCTCTACTCGGCGATCGACGGGGGCGACTTCGCCGACCAGGGGCTCGAGGTGAACCCCCAGGTCCCGAGCGATCCCTCCGCGGCGCTGAAGCAGGTCGGCGCCGGCCGGGCGGAGCTCGCGATCTCGTATCAGCCGACGATCCTGCAGGCTCGTGACGAGGGGATCCCCGTGGTCGCCACCGGGGCGATCGTCGGCCAGCCCCTCAACTCGATCATCGCCAGGGAGGATCGCGGGATCAGCCGGCCGCGCGACCTCGAGGGCAAGACCGTCGGCTGGCCGGGCATCCCGATCAACCGGCCGTTTCTCGAGACCGCGGTCGCGACCGACGGGGGAGACCCGTCGAAGGTGGAGCTGCGGTCCGTGGGGTTCGGCCTGACCCCGGCCCTCGCGTCCGGACGGGTCGACGCCATCATCGGCGCCTACTGGAACATCGAGCTGGTCGAGCTCGAGGAGCGCGACGTCACGGCGAACGTCTTCCGCCTCCAGGAGAACGGAGTCCCCAGCTACGACGAGCTCGTCGTGGTCGCGAGCGAGAAGGTGCTCGACGAGAACCCGGACCTCGTCCGCCGATTCCTGGCCGGTCTCGCGGCCGGGCAGGAGCGGGCGGCAGAGGACCCCGAGTTCGCGACCCGGGCCGTGCTCGCCGCCAACCCGGACCTGGAGGAGGGCGTCACCGCCGAGCAGGTGGACATCACCGTGCCCCTGCTGACCCAGGAGGGGCAGGAGCCGCTGGCGCTCGATCCGGCGGCTTGGGGCCAGTTCGCCGCCTGGATGCAGGACAACGACCTGCTCGGCGACATCGACGTCGACGCGGCGGTCACCGACGAGTACCTGCCGAGCGGCAGCTGAGCGCACGGGCCCGGGCGCCGCGCCCGGGCCTCGCCCGCCTCAGCCGGTCGTGATCTGGACGTCGTAGATGTACACCGGCTGACTCGGCTGCTCGGTCGCGTCGCCGAGCCCCTCGATCGCCCGCGCGACCTCGATGCCCTCGGTCACCTCTCCGAACCGGCTGAAGGAGTTCGGGAGCGCCGAGGCGTCACCCGTCACGATGAAGAACTGCGAGCCGTTCGTGTTCGGGCCGGCGTTCGCCATCGCGACCGCGCCTTCGGGGTAGCCGTCGTCGGGCAGCTCGTCGTCGAACTGGTAGCCGGGCCCACCGGTCCCGTCACCGGCCGGGTCGCCACCCTGGATCACGAAACCCGGCACGACCCGGTGGAACGTGAGGCCGTCGTAGAAGCCCTCCTCGGCGAGGAACGCGAAGTTGTTGACGGTGCTCGGGGCGTTCTCGGCGTCGAGCGCGATCACGATCTCGCCGCAGCCGGTCTGCATCGTGGCCGTGTAGGCCAGCGCCTCGTCGATGACGACCTCGGGCGGTCCATCGTAGGTCTCCGGGTCCGGCGGCGGATCGGGCGCCTCGTCGGTGCACACGATGTTCCCGTCGGCATCGGTCGTCGGCTCGGGAACGCTCGCCGGCGCCGCTGCTGCCGCCGCGTCCCCACCGGTGGCCGCGGTCTCCTGGCCATCGTCGTCGCCTCCACCGCAGGCGGCGACGCCGAGCGCGATCGCGACGGCGCCTCCGGCCAGGAGCAGGCGGTGTCGGCGCCGGCTCACGAGCCCTCGAGGAGCTCGGCGAGCGACTCCAGGCCCGCGTCGAACGCCGGGCCGAGGCGCTCCTCGAGATCGGCCGTGGGATCGGCGGTCCGCGCGTCGGTCCACCACCTGACCACCGATCCACCCGATCCGTCGTCCTCGACGTCGAATCCGGCTCGGTGGTAGGTCATCGGGGTGCTTGCGCCGGACTCGACCGTGTAGACGTAGCGTCGGGCCTCGTCGTCGCGGAGCACGAACCGCTCGACGAGCTCGGCGCCGCCCTTCAGCCCCAGGATGCGACGGTCACCCTCGAGGCGAACGCTCGTGACGACCCGGAACCACTCTGGGAGCCGCATCGAGTCCCCGACGACGGCCCACGTGTCGTCCGGGTGAGCGGCGATGTGTCGACTGCGCATGAAAGAGTTGGCCATGGTCGGGCAGCTTGTCACGCGGTCGCGTGCGCCGCATCGAGAGGGCGGAAAGGGATGACACAGGATCGGCTGATCGAGGAGCGCCAGACCAAGATCGGCACCGGCATCGCCGACAACTACGACCGCTCGGCGACCGACTACGAGCAGGCCGCTCGCCACAACGCGACGGGAGCGCGGCGGCTCGTCGCCTCGCTTCCCGATGCGGACGTCGACCGCATCCTCGACATCGGCTGCGGGACCGGATTCGCGACGCTGCCGGCGATCAGGCGCTACGGCGCCTCGTCGGTCACGGGCGTCGACGTCTCCGCCGCGATGCTGGATCGCTTCAAGGGGCAGCTCGACGCCCTCGGTGGCGTCGACTACGACCTGCGGGCCGCCGCCGAGGATCAGACCGATCTGCCCGCCGCGTCGTTCGATCTGGTGTTGAGCTCGATGACCATGCACTGGCTGCCGGATCGTGGCGCCGCGGTGGCGCGGATGGCCGCCGCGCTCAGGCCGGGGGGCCTGATCGGCATCCTCGCGCCGGGTGTCGGCCACGACCGGGAGTACGTCGAGATCGTCAAGGCGCTCGACCCTCCCGCCCCGGAGCCGTGCTGGGACGGGTGGGGGCTGGCCGAGGTGAGCACGGACGATCTGGCGGAGTACTTCGCCGGCGCGGGGCTCGAGGTCGACGACATCTGGGTCGAGGTACGGGTTCGGCGGGTGCCGCTCGACGTGCTCATGGCGCGCATGCGGACCGTCGGGGCACACACGTGGAACTCGCGGCTTCCCGCCGACGAGGTCGAGCGCCAGCTCGCGCGGATCGAGGAGGCGGCACGAGCGAGGTCTGGGCCGCGCGGGTTCGAGTACACGTTCACCAAGACGTTCGCCGTGGGGCGAAAGCCCGGCTGAGGTCCTCCGTCGTGCCGCTCGGGCGTGGCGCCGAGCGTCACAACGGTCGTCCGGGTGGCGCGACCCCTCAGGTCCGAAGGCCGACGCCCCTGCGAAACAGCACCCAGCACCAGGCCAGGAGCACCGCCGAGACCGCGGTCGTGACGCCGACCGACAGCCACGGCGAGACCTCGGCCTCTCCGAGCACGCCGTACCGCGCGGCCGACACCGCGTAGAAGATCGGATCGGCGAACGTCAGCGATCGCCACGGCTCCGACAGGGCGTTGATCGAGTAGAAGACCCCGCCGAGGAACGCGAGCGGCTGGATCACCATGTTGAGGGTGAAGTTCTGCTGTTCCCAGCCGGTGGAGTACAGCCCCACGATCGTGCCGAGCGCCGAGAAGCCGATCGCCGCGATCACGATCGTGGCGGCCAGGACGAGCGGTCGCTCGATCGGGTACTCGACGAAGATCCGGGCGACGGCGAGCGTGCCGACCGCGATCAGGATGCTGCGCAGCACTCCTCCCGACAGGTATCCGACCATCAGGTGCCGGGGAGCCATCGGGCTCGTCACCGGGTCCTCGATGAAGCCGTCGCTTCGGGCCTGGTAGAGCGAGGTGGCGTTGTTGGCGAAGGCCTGGGTCACGACGCCCATCAGCACCAGCCCGGGCACGATGAACTGCTCGTAGGGCACACCCTCGATCTCGCGGATCTCCCGGCCGAGGGCGATCCCGAACACCACGACGAAGAGGGTCGCGGCGATGATCTGGGGAACGATCGTCTGTCGCCACAGGCGCAGCACCCGGAACGCCTCGCGCTCGGTCAGCGCCGCGAGCCCGCGCCGCCGGGCGGTCCGCAGGGAGTCGATTCGCGCGCCGCGCGCCGTCAACGTCCGACGAGCTGCAGGTAGACGTCCTCGAGTCGGGGGGCGCCGAATCGCTCCCGCAGCTGGTCCGGCTCGCCCTCGGCCGCGATCCGGCCGTCGCGGATGAACGCGACCTGCTCGCACAGCTCGTCCGCCTCGTCCAGGTAGTGGGTCGTGAGCAGGATCGTCGTCCCGTCCGCGTGGAGCCGGCGGATGTAGCTCCACAGGTCCTGTCGCAGCTCGATGTCGACGCCGGCCGTCGGCTCGTCGAGGATCACGAGCCGGGGGCGGTGCAGGAGCGCCCGCGCCAGCAGCAGCCGGCGTCGCATGCCGCCAGAGAGCCGATTGGCGTAGGCACGGGCCTTGTTGGTGAGATCGAACTGCTCGAGCATCTCCGCGGCGCGGTCGCGGGCGTCCCGTCGCTCCAGGCCGAAGTACCGGCCGTGCAGCTCGAGCAGCTGCTGGACCTGGACGAACTTGTCGAGCGCGATCTCCTGCGGGGCGTATCCGACGATCCTGCGCGTCGGGGCGCCGCCGGGCCCGAGGGCGTTGTGCCCGAAGACCGCGATCTCGCCCGCGTCCGGCTCGTTCAGCCCGACCACGCTTCGGATCAGCGTGGTCTTGCCGGCACCGTTCGGGCCGAGCAGCCCGAAGAACGACCCGGCCGGGACCTCGAGGTCGAGACCGTCGAGCGCGATCACGTCGTGGGGGAACCGCTTGTGGACGCCGCGACACCGGAGCGCCGGGGTCGATTCCGCCGCGCGAGCGTCCGCGCTCACCAGCCGACCGCGACGAGCGCGACCGCGATGATCAGGTGGTCGCGGCCGTCGCCCTCGCCGCTTCCGTTCGGGGCACGCATGCCGCCCTCGATCGCGTTCACGTGGACCTGCCCGTAGGGGAACTCACCGGCCACCGCGGCACCGTCGACCCGCGAGGGCTCGGGGACCGCAACGGTGACGGCGACCTGCATGTCGTCCCGCTCGCCGCTCGGGACCAGATGCCGCAATCCCGGAAGACTGGTTCGTCCGATCGCCTCGCGCACCGCCCGCCGGGCGGCCTTCGTCTGGTCCTCGCCGAACAGGTCGACGCCGATCCCCATCTCGAGGAACGCCGGCCGCTCGTCCGGCGGCATGTGGCCGCCGCCCGTCTGCTCCCCCGTCACAGCGGCGATCGTAGCGCCGGGAGCGCGCCGGCCGTGCTGATGGTGCGGGAATCGGCGTGACGTGGGTTAGGATCGGCCCGCTCACGAAGAGGGGCTCCGTGGCGCAGAAAGAGAAAGAAGAGGCGATCGAGGTCGAGGGCGAGGTGACCGAGGCCCTCCCCAACACCATGTTCAAGGTGATCCTCGACAACGGCCACGAGGTCCTCGCTCACATGTCCGGGAAGATGCGGCGCTTTCGGATTCGCATCAATCCCGGGGACCGGGTGAAGGTCGAGCTCTCCCCGTACGACCTGACGCGCGGACGCATCACGTATCGCGAGAAGTAGCGGCCGGGCGGGCGTCCGCGCGCACCTGAGCCGCCTGTAGGTTTGGTGCAGTTGCGACACCGTGGCAGGATCCACGGCGGAGACCATGGCGCACGAGACGTACACGAGCCCGAGCACGCTGCCGCCCGATCCACAAGACGAGCGGCGGGCACATCCCAGAATCCCGACCGAGCTCGGCGTGCTCGTCGAGTGGTCCGGTCGCCGGGTGATGGGTGTGACGACCGACTCGAGCGAGGCGGGACTCGGCGTCGCCCTTCGCGGCGCGGGGCCCGAGGTCGGGCGCGAGGTCAGCGTCCGTCTGAACCTGCCCGAGGCCGGATGGCACGAGCTCGGGGGCGTGATCGCGCACGCCGCGCCAAACGGCGACGGCACGCTGCTCGGTGTCGAGCTCACGCCGGGCGCGGTCGCTCCGTCGGCGCCCACCGGTCCACCGACCACCAGGGACGGCCGCGGCCGCCGGCCACGGGTCAGGGGAAGCCGGGCCAGGCCCAAGCAGCGCGAGGCGCGCCCCCTGCACGAGATCCTGGCCGAGCTCCGGGCGCTCGGAGGCTACGTCTACGAGCAGGCCATCGTCGGCGACGATGCCGCTCCGACCGAGGCGACCAACACGTGGGTCACCGAGCTCGCCGCCGAGCTCGGTGCGCCGCCACCGCCGCCGGCCGCCGACTATCCGGCGCTGATGCGCCAGCTGGCCGAGCTGCACCGGTTCGCGAAGCGGCGCCAGGGCGACTAGCGCCGCCGGCGCCGCTCGCGGTCAGGAGGCCAGGATCTGGGCCTTCTGGGCGGCGAACTCCTCTTCGGTGAGGATGCCCTGCTCCTTCAGCTCGGCGAGCTGCTGGAGGGCCTTGACCTTGTCGTCCATGCTGGACCCCTCCGCGGGCGGGGGGGCCTGGGCGGCGGCCTGCTGCTGAGCGGCCTGCTGCTGTTGCTGCTGGTAGGCGGCGTCCTTGGCCTCCTGCTCGGACCAGCGACGCTGCTGGCGCCGCGAGACGCGACCGTTCACGGCCGACGCCGTACCCGCGATGACCGCGGTCCGTCCAACGGTACGAAGAAGTGGCATCTCTCGCTCTCCTCTCAGGCGCCGGCGGCGTCTGCCGCCTCGAGGGCTTCGATCAGGTCCTGCGCGGGGATGCGGCCCGTGGCGACCAGCTGGCCACCGGCGCGGCGAATGGCGTTCACCGTCGGGATCGCCCAGAGGTTCTCCCAGACGAGCAGGCCGGCGCTGCTTCCCGGCTCGAGCGCCTCGGCCGCGAGGGCGATGTCCTCGTCGCTCACGACGCCGAGCGTGCCGGCCGCGAGCGGCGCCAAGGCGGCGAGCTCCGGTCGGTCGATGTCGGCCGCGTCGATCGCCATGACGCTTCCGTCATCGGCCTTGCTGATCAGCATGAGCTCGAGCAAACGAATCAGACCCTGGTCCACCAGCCGGGCCAGCTCGGGCGCGATCTCGCCCTTGAACTGGCTGCCGGGGAACTCGACGAGAAGAAAGTCGATCGGGCCGATGTCAGCGTCGTCGTTTGTTCCCACCACTCCCTCGCTTTCGTTGGCGGCCCGAGTGTATCCGCCCCCCGGCCTCGGCCGGCTCGCCGCCTGTCTCAGTCGACCCGCCACCCCATGTCCAGACCGGGCGCGTGGCGGATCAGATACCGCGGTCGTGTCCCCTTGGGCGCGAACACGACCGAGACCGTCTCTCCGGTCGCGAGCGACAGCTCCTGGGGCATCTTCCGGAAGACCTGCTCGCGGATGCGGCCGTCGTCGGATCGGAGCGGCGCCGTGAAGCGCAGCCGCCACATCGGGCCGCTCAGGCGGGGGCGGTCCAGCAGGTGCGCGCCGATGATGACCGCAAAGCGCTCCCCGCAGGCCGAGCAGCGGACCTCGGTCTGACGCCCGCCGTTGTCCGGGATGCGGCCGACCGTCGAGCAGGTGGGGCAGGGGATCGAGCGTGTCGCGACGACCTTGGGCGGGGCATCGCTCTTGCCGTTGCGGCGCGTTCGGTCGTACCGCGCGCGGGCGACCGGATCGCCCAGCGTCTGCCAGGCCGAGTTGAGGCGCTTCGTGATGCGCTCGGCGCGCTCGCGCTGCTCACCCGCCCGGAACCGGTCGGGATGGAACGCGAGGACCCCGAACTTCCACGCGTCCTCGATCTGCTCGGCGGGGGCGTCGTCGCGGACGCCGAGGGCGGCGTAATGGTCCTCGGCGTCCGGGTCCACGGACCAAGGTTAGACCGGGCGGCCCAACATCTCCCGGTACTTGCGGATCAGCGTCGACGTCGACGAGTCGTGCGCCAGGTGCGGCGCCTCGGTCGCCTCGAGCTCGGGGATGATCCGCTTGGCGAGCACCTTGCCCAGCTCGACCCCCCACTGGTCGAACGAGTTGATGTCCCAGATCCAGCCCTGGGTGAAGATCTTGTGCTCGTAGAGCGCGATGATGTTGCCGAGGGTGCGCGGCGTGAGGCGCTCGGCGAGGATCGAGTTCGTCGGGTGATTGCCGTTGAACGTGCGATGCGGAACCTGCTCGGCCGGCACCCCTTCGGCGGCGACCTGCTCCGCGGTCTTGCCGAACGCCAGCGCCTCGGGCTGCGCGAAGAAGTTGCTCATGAGCAGGTCCGGGTGGTCGCCGAGCGGGGCGTTCGAGTACGCGAACCCGATGAAGTCGGCCGGGATCAGACGCGTTCCCTGGTGGATGAGCTGGTAGTAGGCGTGCTGGCCGTTCGTGCCCGGCTGACCCCAGACGATCGGGCCGGTCGAGTAGTCGGTGATCGGCGTGCCGTCCCGGCGGACCGACTTGCCGTCGCTCTCCATGTCGAGCTGCTGGAAGTACGCGGACAGCCGGTCCAGGTACTGCGCGTAGGGCAGGATCGCGACGGTCTCGGCGCCGAAGAAGTTCGAGTACCAGACGCCGATCAGGCCCAACAGCGCGGGCATGTTCTCGGCCAGCGGGGCCTCGCGGAAGTGGTCGTCCATCTCGCGGAATCCCGCGAGCAGCTCGTCGAAGTGGTCGGGGCCGATCCCGACCATCGTCGAGAGCCCGACCGCGGAGTCGACCGAGTACCTGCCCCCGACCCAATCCCAGAAGCCGAACATGTTCTTGGTGTCGATCCCGAACTTGGCGACCTCGTCCGCGTTCGTCGACACGGCCACGAAGTGCTTCGGCGTCGCCTCGTCACCGAGCGCGTTCGTGATCCAGTCGCGTGCCGTGTGCGCGTTGGCCAGGGTCTCGAGCGTCGTGAAGGTCTTGGAGGCGATCACGAAGAGCGTCTGCGCCGGGTCGAGCCCACGGGTCTTCTCGACGAAGTCGACCGAGTCGACGTTGGACACGTAGCGGCACTCGACGACGTGGTCGCCGAAGGGGCTCAGGGCATCCCAGACCATCGACGGGCCCAAGTCGGAGCCACCAATCCCGATGTTGATGACGGTCGTGATGCGCTTGCCCGTGTGGCCGGTCCAGCTGCCGTCCCGCACGCTCGCGGCAAACGCCTTCATGCGGTCGAGCACCTCGTGCACGTCGTCCACGACGTTCTTGCCGTCGAGCATCACCGACGCGCCCTTGGGCGCGCGCAGGGCGGTGTGGAGCACGGCCCGGTTCTCGGTGATGTTGATGCGCTCGCCGGCGAACATCGCGTCCCGCCCGTCGGTGACGCCACAGGCCTCGGCCAGCTGCACCAGGAGCCCGATCGTCTCGTCGGTCAGGCGGTTCTTGGAGTAGTCGAGGTAGAGGCCGGCCGCCGAGAGGTTCATCCGCTCGCCGCGCCCCGGATCCTCGGCGAACAGGGCGCGGAGGTGCCGATCCTGGATCTCGGCATGGTGCGCCTGGAGCGCCTTCCACTCGGGACGGTCGGTCAGCTGCGGAACGGGGTCTGTGGTCGCCATGCGCGCGAACCTCGTGTTCGGGGGGTCGGGCGAGAGGGGCGATTGTCGCGCACACCCGGGACGCCCGGCGTACACGGTTACGATCGGCGCCCGAGGCTCAGCGATTAAGCAACTGCGGTCGCGGAGCGCCGGCGGGTCGAGGTGGCACCCACCCTGCTGGCCGCGACCCTGATGGCCTCGGGGTTCTGGTCGATCATCACGAAGGGTCTGCCGAGCGAGCGCGCGACGGCGCCGAGCGTGCCGCTGCCGGCGAAGGGATCCAGGCACCATCCGCCGGGTCTGGTCGACGCGCTGACCATCCTTCGCACGATCCCCTCTGGCTTCTGCGTCGGGTAGCCGGTCTTCTCGTGCCCGTTCGTCGGCACGATGGTGTGCCACCAGACGTCGGTGGGCAGCTTCCCGCGGGCCGCCTTCTCGGGGCCGACCAGCCCCGGCGCCATGTACGGCTCGCGGTCGACCGCGGCCGCGTCGAAGTGGTACCGGCTCGGGTCCTTCACGTAGACGAGGATCGTGTCGTGCTTGGCGGGCCAGCGCCGGGTGGAGCGGCCGCCGAAGTCGTAGGCCCAGACGATCTCGTTCAGGAAGCACTCCTCGCCGAAGACCTCATCCAGGAGGAGCTTCGTCCGGTGGCTCTGGCGCCAGTCCAGGTGCAGGTAGAGCGTCCCCGTCGACGACAGCAACCGGCGCATCTCCTCGATCCGCGGGCCGATGAACGCCGGGTAGTCGGCGATGTCGTCCGAGTAGCGAGTCTCGCCGACGGTCTCGAGGGCGTAGGGCCGCCCGCCAAAGCCGGGTCGCCCGTCGGGCGCCGAGCGCGCCTTGACCGTCCGTCGCACCTGATCCCGGCCCGTTCCGAACGGGGGGTCGGCGTAGACGAGCTCGAAGATCCCGCTCGCGAACGTGCGCATGACGTCGAGGCTCTCGCCCTGCACCAGCAGGTCGTGTGGCGGCGGCCAGGTGCGCGGCGCCGCGCTCGTCAGGCGCGGGGCGCCTCGGTAGGTGGCTGGCATCGTCCACTCATTCGCCAGCAGGGGCGCTCGTCCCTGGCTCCGCGCGCCGGATCGGCCCTACGATTGGCGCGTGCTCACCGGTGTGACGGCGCTCGTGGGACCCGACGAGTGGATGGGGGCGTGGGCCCTCGATCCTTACGTGCTGGCCATGATCTCGATCGCGGCGGTGCTCTACGCCATCCGGGTGCGCCAGGTGGGGATCGCGCGCGTCGGGCGCTGGCGGATCGTGAGCTACGGCGCCGGCCTGGCCTGCCTGGGACTGTCGGTGATGAGCCCGCTCGATGCCCTCGCCGAGACCCTCTTCGGGGTCCACATGGTCCAGCACCTGATCCTGACCGAGGTCGCCGCCCCGCTCGTCCTGCTCGGCCTGACGGGGGCGGTCCTGCGTCCGCTGCTGGCATACAAGTCGGTGCAGCGGCTGCGGATCCTCTCGCATCCGCTCGTCGCGCTGCCGCTGTGGTTCGCGCTCACGGTGTTCTGGCTCTTCCCGCCCATGTACGAGCTCCAGCTGGACGACGAGCTCCTGCATGCCCTCGCCCACGTGACCTTCTTCGCCTCCGGCCTGGCCCTGTGGTCGCCGATCGTCGAGGTGCTGCCGGCGCCCGAGTGGTTCGGCACCGGACCCCGGCTCGTCTACCTCGGCGGGATCTGGTTCGGGGGCCTCCTGATCTCGAACGTCTACTGGTTCGCGGGGACGCCCTTCTATCCGACCCACGAGGAGGGCGCGGCGCTGTGGGGCATCTCGGCCGTCGGCGACCAGGCGAACGGGGGAACGGCGATGATGGTCGCGATGCTGGTCATCGTCGGAGGAACCATGGTCGCGCTGTTCTTCCGACTCGCCCGCGAGAGCGAGCTGTCACAGGAGCTCATCGAGCAGGGGCACGATCGCGCGAAGGTGAAGCGGGCGATCCGCTATCGGCGGGCGCATCTGCTTCGTTCGCCCGGGAGCTGAGGGTCCGCCCGCCGACCGCTTCGGCGAGGGTCCGTCCCACCCACGCGACGGCGAAGAGGCCCGTCGCGACCAGCACGATCGCCGCGCCACTCGAGCCACCGACGTGGTAGCTGACGAGCAGGCCGGTCACGCCGCTCACCATGCCGATCCCCACCGAGATGACCATCATCGGCACCAGCCGGCGCGTGAGGAGGGCCGCGGTCGCGGCGGGGGTCACGAGCATCGCGGTCATGAGGATCACGCCGACGGTGTCGACGCCGATCACGATCGTGGGCGCGAGCAGGACGAGCAGGCCCATCCGGACAAGGCCCACGGGGACCCCGCTCGCGGCGGCGTGCGTCGGGTCGACCGCGCTCACGGTCAGCTCGCGATGGAAGAGCGCGAGCAGGCCGACGATCACTGCGGTCATGATCGCCAGCACCCACAGGTCGCTCGGAGCGACCGACAGGATGTTCCCGAACAGGATGTGGCTCAGATCGCGGAACTCGCCCGTCTGGCTCATCAGCAACACGCCGAGCGCGAACATCCCCGAGAGCACGACCCCGATCGCCGTGTCCTCCCGGACTCGGTGGCGCAGGCTCACCAGGCCGATCACGACCGCGGCGAGGACACCCGCGACGAGCGCCCCGAACACGAGCGCCCCGCCCCAGAGCACGGCGACGACGACCCCGGGCAGGATCGAGTGCGCGACTGCGTGACCGACGAAGGCCATCCGCCGGAGCACCACGTGGACCCCGACCGCGCCTGCGGCGATCGCGACGAGCATCGTCGCCGCCAGCGCGGTGCGCATGAACTGCAGCTCGAACGGCTCGACGAGCAGCTCGTTCATCGGCTCCTCCCCACACGCAGCCCGCGGAAGCTCCCCGGTGCGGGGCTGACCTCGCGCCCGTCCGAAAGGTAGAGCGCGCCGTCGACCTGACCCTCCAGCCGATCGGCCGCGTGGGTCGCGATGATCGCCGTGCTTCCGTTGCGCTGCGCCTCGTCGAGCACGTCGGCCAGCAGCTCGATCCCGTGCCGGTCCATCGCGGCGTCCGGCTCGTCGAGCAGCAGCAGGTCCGGCTCCTGCACCAGCGCGCGCGCCAGCAGCAGTCGCTGGCGCTGGCCCCCCGACAGGTCGGCGATGCGGCGGTCGGTCATCGTGCCGAGGCCGACGCGGGCCAGCTCGCGCTCGACGATCTCGCGGTCTACCCGGCGCGCGCGCCGGCGCCAGCCCAGGTTCGCCAGGCGCCCGGTCATCGCCAGCTGGCGGACGCTCATCGGGAAGTACCAGTCCACCTCGGCCCGCTGGGCCATGTACGCCACGCGACTACGTGCGTTGCGGGGGCTCGTGCCGAGCGTCTGCGCCCACCCGCGCTGGGGGGTGATCACCCCGGCGAGCACCTTCAGCAGCGTGGACTTCCCGGAGCCGTTGGCGCCGACCACCGCGATGCGGGCCCCCACGGGGATGCACAGCTCGACGTCTTCGAGGGCGGGCTCCTCGCCTCCCGGATAGCGGACCCCGAGCCGCTCGGTCCGGACCGCGATCTCGGCGGTGGGGGCGACGGTCGAGGACGCGGCGTCGATCGCGCTCGTGGATGTGGAGTGGCCGGCCATCTGCCCAGTGCGAGTAACTGAGAATGATTATCACAGTCACTCTCGAGGCGAGACGCCAGGAGGCATCCACGGGCGCCGCCGACGACACGCGACGGCGCCCGTCCGCCGACCGTCTAGGCCGGCTGGGTCTGCGCCCCCGACCCGTCGCGAGCCGCCGCCTTCGCCGCCCGGTGTCGGCGCAGGTGCTCCTCGGGTGTCGTGATGTCCTCCGGCTCGACCGGGATCAGCTTCTTGGTCGTGTACTTCATGATCGTGAACGCGAGCGTCCCGAAGCAGAACGGAAGCGTCAGCGCGGGCAGGCCCCAGGGGACCAGGAACGCGGCGATCGCCCCGAAGAGGACGGCGGTGGCGACGGCGCAGGCCACCGCGAGTGCCGCGGAGCGATAGGTGAGGACGTAGAACACTCCGCCGATCGCGAGGCAGGCGTCGAAGGAGTTGAAGCCCCACAGACCGTTGTAGATGGCGACGCCGTCGGCTCCGAGGGCGAGCCCGGTCAGCATGCCGACCGCGGAGCCCACGAGGGCGAACCCGGCGGCGATGCGTGACGCGACGGCGATGCCGACGATGATCAGCGAGCCGGCCACGAGGCTGTTCGCGAAGAACAGCTGGCTGATCCCGCGCATGACGGCGTTCGCCCAGCCCTCGAGGTTGCCGACGTCGCCGCCGGTCTCGGTCGCCCTGAGCGTGGTCTCGATCTCGGCGCCCACCGCTCCCACCGCATCCGGGTTGACGAGCGGCCCGAGCTGTCCGTTCGCCAGCTGGAGCGCCGCCACGAGGAAGATCAGGGTCGCGAAGTTGAACGGGAGGGTGAACGGCGGGACGTTCCAGGTGGCGAACAGCGTGGCGAGCGTGGCCATCAGGATCGAGGAGAACCCCGACACCAGGACGATCCAGACGATCACGACCCAGTCCCACTCGGGGGCCAGAAAGAGCGACAGCCCGGCACCGACCAGGATTCCGTTGAAGCCGAACAGGCCCGCACGGATCAGCGCGCGATCCATGCCGAGCAGGATCCCGACCAGGGTCGAGACCACGAGGCCGATGATCGCGGCCGTCCCCAGCCACGTCGATGCGATGAACATGCCGACGAGGATGAGCAGGCCGGTGACGGGGTTGTTCATGAACACCACCTGCCCGACCCCGCGCAGGCAGTAGTCGACAAAGTCCGCGACCGGGTTCGCCTCGACACGCTCCTGCCACCTGGGCATCGTGCCGTTGAGCATCCCGAGGGCTCCTCCGCCGTTCGGGCGCAGGCTCATTGAGATCGCCTCCTCTGGTGGGCGGGGATCGTGGGTGGTGTCAGGTCAGGCTGTGCGTCAGGGCCGCGGGAGCTTGCTGAGCGCCGGCGTCAGCGGTGCCATCGGCGTCCGATCCCGCGGATGTCGGGGCGGGAGCGAGGTGACGACCTCCGGCTCGTAGCGGCTCTTGTCCGCGTTGTCGATCGCCGCGACGATCGCCGGGTCGTTCCGCATGAGGCTGGGCGTCGACATGATCCGCTGCGCGCTGACACCGCACACCGGACACGCGTTGGCGTCCGGGGCGGTGCCGAGCGGCAGCAGTTCCTCGAAGCGGCCGTCCTCGTCGCACTTGTACTCGTAGATGGGCACGTGGCCACCTTTCTCGGTGCGGGAAGGCCGTCTCGGCTCAGTTGGGCGACGAGGGCACCTGCATGCCCTGGGCTACCTGATGCGGTGCCTGGGCCGATGGCGCGACGTCGAAGTCGAAGATGCGCCGCGGGATGTACACCGTCGCGCACGAGTTCGGGATGTCCACGACCCCCGACAGGCGGCCCTCGATCGGAGCGGTGCCGAGGATCATGTAGGCCTGGATGTCCGTGTAACCGAACGTCATCAGGTAGTCGATGGCGTGGTGACAGGCGCGCTCGTACGACAGCTGCGAGTCGAGGTAGTGCTGCTTTCCGTCGAGGTCGACCGAGACGCCCGAGAACGCGATCCACTCCGAGTACTGCGGGTCGCGAAGTCCCGGCATGAAGATGGCGTTCTCATACACGCCGTACTTCTCCATGCCGCCCTTGATGAGATCGACATGCAGGTCCATGAACCCGCCCATCTCGATGGCGCCGCAGAAGGTGATCTCGCCATCGCCCTGCGAGAAGTGCAGATCGCCGAACGACAGCTTCGCGCCGTCGACGAACACCGGGTAGAAGACGCGCGTGCCGGCGGTGAAGTTCTTGATGTCCTGGTTGCCGCCGTTCTCGCGAGGCGGTGCCGTCCGTGCGGCCTCTGCCGCCACGCGGTCGAACTCCGCTCCGGAGAGGGTTCCGAGGATCGCCCCGTCCGGGTTCGGCGGCAGCGCCAGCGGCGGCACCCGGTCTGGATCGGTCGCGATCAGGTCGGTCTCGCGCTTGGTCCACTTCGCCAGGAGCTCGGCCGAGGGTGCCGTGCCCATCAGGCCCGGGTGATGGATCCCGACATAGGAGCACTCCGGGATGTGACGTGACGTCGCGACATCGCCGGTGAAGTCCCAGATCACCTTGTATGCGTCCGGGAACCGGTCGGTGAGAAAGCCGCCGCCGTTGGACTTGGCGAACACGCCGGTGTAGCCCCAGCCCATTCCCGAGTAGGGCCCCTCGTCCTCCTGGTCGCATGCGTCGATCTCGAGGATGTCGACGATGAGCAGGTCACCGGGCTCCGCTCCCTCGACGTGAAACGGTCCGCTCAGTACGTGGACGGTGTCGAGCGGGGCGTGGCGAATGTCGTCGGCCGAGTCGTCGTTCTTGATGGCGCCGTCGAACCACTCACGACAGTCGGCGCGAAATACATCGCCGGGTTTGACGCTGACGTTCGCCGGGATGTCCGGGTGCCATCGGTTGTGTCCACAGTGCTTCTGGTCGGTGAACTTCTTCGTGTTGTCAAGCGGGTACAGGTTCTGGGGCATGAGGGCTCCTGACGTCTCTCGAGGGCCACGTGGCAAGAGCACGCGGGTGGGTCTCGGGCAGGATGGGCAACTCGACATGTCGTCGGTCGCCGGGTGGACTCACATCGCGAGTCCAATGTAAGAACGCGGCCGTTGGGCGGGGTATGTCCGCCTGGCCAAGGATGTCGTCGGCGCGCGGGACGAACTTCAAGACACCGCGCGTTGCGGGGGATAGGGGCCAGTTATCGCCCGCCGCATGTTCGGTGACGTTCGGGCGTCGGCCACCGCTCGAGTCGTGGTGAGCGGGCGCGGGCGCCTCAGCCATAGAGCGCCTCCATGCGGTCCCGCAGGTCGATCTGCTCGATCTCGTCGACCAGCGCCTGGACGACCGGAAGGACCAGATCGGTCTCGCGCCGCACGAGCCCGATTCGGTAGCAGGCGTCCGGGTCGGTGAGCGCGAGGGCCCGCATTCCCGGGGGCACGCCGTAGAGCCCGAGCCAGCCGTACGAGAGGATCGAGCGCCAGCCCGCGCACACGTACGACAGCAGGGCCGAGACCGAGTCCGTCTCGACGCGAGTGTTCGGGGTCGCTCCCGCGTCGGCGAGGTGGCTGTCGATGATCCGCCGGTTCTGCATCTCGGGGGTGAGGAGGCACAGCGAGACGCCGTCGAGATCGGCCCACGCGACCGAGTCGGCGGGCTCGGGGTCAGCGGTGATGAGGGCGTAGCGCTCGTCGTAGAGCGGGCTCGTCACCAGCCCGGCGAGACGCTGGATGTCCAGATAGGTCACGCCGGCCTCGATGGCGTGGCTTTCGAGCTGGTGAACGATCTCGACCGCCGACAGCGAGCGCACCTCGAGGTCGATTGCCGGATGCCGGCGCAGGAGGGGCTCGGTGATCGCGGCGACGGCGGGGAGCGCCGTCGGCACGACGCCCAGGCGCAGGCGACCACGCAGGTCTCCCGAGAGACGGCTCGCCTCCGAGGCCATCCCATCGATGCTCGCGAGGGCTCGCTCGGCCCACACCAGGAGGCTCCGACCCTCCGGCGTCAGGTCCGCGAAGCGGTTGTCGGCACGGCGGACGAGCTCGACGCCGAGCTCGTCCTCGAGCTTCTTGATCGCCACCGAGAGCGCCGGCTGGGAGACGCAACAGGTCCGGGCGGCCCGACCGAAATGGCACTCCCGCGCCAGCGCGGAGAAGTACTCGAGCTGACGCAGGAACAATTGTCTGCCTTCCTCAGTCGGCTCGGAAGCGAGCCGCGTCTTCGGATCCGGCGGTCACGTTGCCGGCGCTGTAGGAGTGCGCTCCGGCTCCCGCGAGGGACCCCCCTGCGACGATCAGGTACTCGTCGCGTATCGGCGTGTCCGACAGCCAGCACTCGAGGATCTCGCGCACGCCGGCGGCGTAGCGGGCCTGCGCCGAGAGGGTCGTCCCCGAGACGTGCGGGGTCATCCCGTGATGCGGCATCGACCGCCAGGGATGGTCCGCCGGGGCTGGCTGCGGGAACCACACGTCGCCGGCGTATCCGGCGAGCTGGCCGCTGGCGCACGCTTCGGCGACCGCATCCTCGTCACAGATCTTGCCCCGTGCGGTGTTGATCAGGTATGCGCCCCGCCGCATGCGCCCGAGCAGGCGGGCATCGAAGAGCCGCTCCGTCTCGGGGTGGAGGGGGCAGTTGATCGTGACGACGTCGCACGCCTCGACGAGCGACTCGACGGTGTCGTGGCGCGTCACCTCGAGATCCGCCGCCACGTCCGGATCGAGGGGGTGGCGGTCGAAGTAGTGGAGCCCGACGTCGAAGGGCTTCAGCCGCTTCATCGCGGCCGTGCCGATGCGTCCGGCCCCCACGGTCCCCACCTGCATTCCCTCGAGGTCGTACCCGCGGGAGACGCAGTCGGCGATGTTCCAGCCGCCGTCGACGACGACCTGATACGACGGGATGTAGTTGCGCACCAGCGCGAGGACCATCATCACGATGTGCTCGGCCACGCTGATGCTGTTGCAGTAGGTCACCTCGGCCACGGTGATGTCCGCGTCGATGGCGGCCTGCAGGTCGACATGATCCGAGCCGATCCCGGCCGTGATGGCGAGCTTCAGCTGAGGCGCTCGGGAGATCCGGTCCGCGGTCAGGTAGGCCGGCCAGAACGGCTGTGAGATCACGACATCGGCGTCCGCGAGCTCGCGCTCGAAGACGCTGTCCGCGCCGTCCTTGTCGGACGTCACGACCAGCTCGTGCCCCGCGGCCTCGAGGAAGCTCCTGAGGCCGAGCGCGCCCGAGACGCTCCCGAGGAGCTCCCCCGGGGTGAAGTCGATCGAGCTCGGCGTCGGTGTCGACTGGCCGTCGGGATACCGCTCGATGGTGGGAATCCCAGCCCGCGCCTGTGGCGGCGGGTAGCCGCTCGCGGGATCCTCGTACAGGACGCAGACCACCTTGGCCATCGCTTCTCCCCGTAGGTTGCGCTTCGTCTCAACCTATGCGCGCGCGACGTTGGTCGTCCAATGCCTTGCGTCGTGTACTCGATAGGCCCCACCTATTACACGAGGCGGGCTCGGTTGAGCGCACCTTCCGGCACTCGGCGAGCGTTGTCGGAAGCACGCCCTCGCCCCGGCGGTCTCGGCCTACGGCGAGCCTTCGGACGACGACAGCTCCTCTTGCTGCCAGCGCACCTCGACATCGACGTCCTCACCGAGCGCGTCGGCGAGGCCCGACGCGAGCTGCGTGGTCGAGGCGGGCCTGTTCGGGCCCGCGACGACCGCGGTGACGTCGATGCGGTCGCCGGTGTCGTCCACGATCAGGTCGACGACCCGCAGATCCCGATCGCCGACCCAGTCGTCCACCGCGTCGGTCGCCCGCACCTCGTCCCGCACCGCGAAGAACTCCCGCTGGGAGTAGAAGCCGAGCGGGATCATCACGGCGAGGACGACGATCACCGCCATCCCGACGCCGAACTTGATCCGCCCGCTGTAGCGGAACGCCCGTCGCCGCGGGGTGACGCCCGAGATCAGGAACACGGCCGCGGCGGCCAGCGCGATCGCCGCCCAGTTGGTCGCGAACAGCAGGGATGCCCCGCCCGCGTCGTCCCAGGCCCCCGCCCGGATCGTGATGCCGATGGTGGCGAGCGGCGGAACGAGCGCCACCGCGATCGCGACCCCCGGCAGCGCCGCCCCGACCCGGGGATGGACGGTCACGTAGGCACCGGCGGCTCCGGCGGCCAGCGCGATGAAGAGGTCCAGGAAGTTCGGCTCGGTCCGAGCCAGCACCTCCGACGGCAGGCCCCCCAGGTCGCGCCCGGTCGGCACGATGAGGCTCAGCACGACCGCGAGGCCGATGCCGTACGCGGCCGAGACCGAGACCACGGTGATCGCCCACGCCTGGCGGCGTGGCCACGCCATCACCATCGCCGCCGAGTAGCCCATCATCGGTGTCATGAGCGGAGCGACGAGCATCGCCCCGATCACGACCGCGGCGGAGTCGTTCAGCAGTCCGAACGTCGCGATCGCGATCGAGAAGCCCATGAGGGCGAAGTGGCGCGACAGCCAGATCGCGGTCTCGCCCCGCTCCGGGAACAGCTGCAGCAGCACCTCTCGGCGCTCCTCGCGGCTCAGGTCCCGCTTGGGCCAGATGTAGCGGAGGATCCCCTTGCGGGCGCGCTCGTCGTCGGGCTCGTCCTCGGCCGCCTCGTCGAGCTCGAGGTCCGCCTCCTCGGCGTCCTCGTCCTGGTCGACGAGGCGTCGCCGAAGGTCGAAGCGCTGGCGCGACACCCGCCGCCGCCGGCGTGCCTCGTCCGCGGTCTCGCCGTCCTGCGCCACGGGCCGATCTTCTCAGAGGCGCATGCCGCCGGCTCCGCTCAGTCGGCTGGATACGGCGTCGCCGGCGCCCGATCGACGCCGACGTCGAGCGCGCGGCCAACCAGGGGGAAGGCGCGCTGTCGGCAGTCGGTGCGCTCACACAGCCGGCAGCCCGGCCCGATCGGCACCGCCACCGTCGGGTCGTCGAGCTCGAGCCCGCGCGAGTAGACCAGCCGCGAGGCGTGCCGGACGTCGCATCCGAGCGCGACGGCGTACTCGACATCCGGCTCGTCGAAGCCGCCGATGCGCCTGCCGACCGTCGTGGCGACCCAGAAGTACGTGCGCCCGGTCGGCATCTGCGCGACCTGGGTGATAAACCTGCCCGGAAACGCGAATGCCTCGTGGACGTTCCACAGCGGGCAGTTGCCGCCGATCCGCGAGAAGTGGAACTCGGTCGCGGAGTGGCGCTTGGAGATGTTGCCCGCCCGATCCACCCGCAGAAACACGAACGGCACGCCGCTGGCGGCCCGCCGCTGGAGGGTGCTGAGGCGGTGGCAGACGGTCTCGATGCTGACCCCGAACCGCTCGCCGAGGATGCCGATGTCGTATCCGACCCCCTCGGCCGCCTCGAGGAACCTCGCGTACGGCAGGAGGAACGCCGCGGCGAAGTAGTTGGCGAGGCCGATGCGGGCGAGCGCCCGAGACGCGTCCGAGGAGAGTCCGGCCACGCCTACCAGCCGATCGAGGAGCGCGTCGTGCTCGAGGTGGGCGATCTGGGCGGCGAGCTGGAACGCCCGCTGGCTTTCGGACAGCTCGCGCGACAGCTCGAGCACCCGCCCTCGCCGGTCGAGCCGGCGCCGGATGGCGGAGTCCTCGACCAGCGCGGTCCGAACGCCGTGGCGCGCGGAGAGCCGCTCGACCAGCGGCGCCGCCGGGGGGCCGGGTCCGCCGTCGGCGCGGAGCATCTCGGCGGCGACGTCCAGCTCGGGGAAGTGGTTGCGGTTGTCGTACACGAAGTCGAGCACCTCGTCGTACGGGGACACCTGCAGGGGCGACGGCTCCGGCACGCCGGCGCCGAGGCCAATCGCCATCTCCTCGACCCGCCGCTGCGCGCCGTTCATGCGGCGGTGCAGGGTCACGATGGCCCGCGCGACCGCCGGGTGCGCCGCGACGACCTCGCGCAGCTCGCTCGTCGGGATCGTCTCGCCGATCCCCGAGTCCGGGTCCGCGACCGCCTCGTGCAGGTCGGTGACGAGCCGTGCGTCCGCGCCGTCGGCCAGCTCGCCCGGGTCGAGCTCGAGCGCGCTGGTCAGCTTGACCAGCACCGCGACGGTGAGCGGACGCTGGTCGTGCTCGATCTGATTGAGATAGCTCGGCGAGATCTCGATCAGCCTGGCCAGCCCCGCTTGGGTCAGCCCGCGCTCGGCGCGCAGCTGCCGAAGGCGCGGCCCGACGAAGAGCTTTCGCTTCATCGCTCGTCTCCCGACCTGTTCACAACCTTCGCAGCACCCATCGGATGCTTCGCCATCATCCACTAGACAGGGGTTTGCTCAGACGTCCAACCTACGCACACTGCGAGCGAGTGCGCAAGGGGAGGGCTGTGAGTACCCATCCGGCGGCGGGCACGACGGACGATCCGTACTGGCGGGAGCGGTCCCTGGCATGGCGGGTCGCCGAGGACGCCACCGAGCGGGCGCAGCCGGCCGACGACGTGGTCGCGGCGATGATCGATCGGGTGATCGACAACGCCGCGGTGTCGGCCGCCGCGCTCAGAGCGCTCCCCGTCGCCGCGGCTCGCGGTCAGGCGATTCCGCACGGGCTGCGGCCGGGCGCCACGGTGATGGGTCTCGAGCGCGACGTGCGGGTCTCGCCGGAGTGGGGAGCGTGGGCGAACACCGTGGCGGTGAGCCACGTGGACGACGCCGACGGGCCCGACTCGCGGGCTCGCGCGGCCGTTCCCGCGCTGATCGCGGTGGCCCAGCACTGCGAGATCGCCGGCGCCGACCTCCTCCGTGGGCTCGCCACGGTCCAGGCGCTCAATCATCCGGCGTGGGACGCCGAGGAGACGATCGGCTCGGGGCTCGAGTCGCCGCCGTTCGCGGCGACGGTCGCGGCGGGGATCGGCGCCGCGCTCGACCTGTCGATCGAGACCGTCTTCGAGGCGATCCTCGGCACCCTCCACGTCCGCGAGCCCGCGTCGACTCCGGCCGAGTCCGAGCGGTGGTCGCACGCCGCCGCCTTCGGCGGCAAGCGGGCCATCGAGGAGGTCGATCGGGCGATGCGCGCGGAGCCGGGGACACCCCCCGGCAGGCGCCACGACGCGGCGGGCGGCGGTCGCCGACCGGACGCCCGCGACCTCCCCGGCGTCGAGACGCTCGAGGCGCTCGCCTACGGGATGGTCTCGGTCGCCGAGCAGCGGCGATTCGTGGATCTGGCGCTGAGCCTGCCCGAGCTGCCGCCGGGGCAGCTGCACGGCCTTACGCTGACGGCCGACGCCGACGCGCTCGCCCTGCGACAGCCCCGCGGGATCTTCGACAGGTGAGCTCGATGTGGCCCAGCCGGCGGTGGCCTGGATCACGCGCCCCCGTGCGGGGTGCTTCGGTCCGAACAACACCGGCATGACGCGACGGCTATGCAGGCACGTCGCCGACACTGCGTGGCGGGGTCTCGGCCATCCCGCCACGCGGATGTCACCGGCCGACTGATGTGTGGTCCGCCCCCGCCTCGGGCGCGGCGGCGGGGCGGTGGAGCCGGACCGGGCGGGTCGGCGTTCGGGCGGTCGTGGGTGCTGGAGGAGCAATATGTACGCTCGGCGAAGGGAGTCCGGAATGGCGAGCGAGCGGATCGACCGTCGGGTCGGCGGACCCGGCCTCGATGAGGCATGGCGCGAGCGGGCGGCCGGTGAGCTGCGCGATCGCTCCCCGGAGGACCTCCTCGCGCGGACCCCCGAGGGCCTCGAGGTCAAGCCGCTCTACACGGCCGACGACCTCGAGGGGCTCGAGCTGGCCGGCACGCTTCCGGGCGAGCCGCCGTACGTCCGCGGGGTCCGGGCGACCATGTACGCGAACCGGCCGTGGACCGTGCGCCAATACGCCGGCTACTCCACGGCCGAGGAGTCGAACGCGTTCTACCGGCGCAACCTCGCGGCGGGCCAGACCGGGCTGTCGGTCGCGTTCGACCTCGCCACCCATCGTGGCTACGACAGCGACCACCCGCGGGTGGTCGGCGATGTCGGCAAGGCGGGCGTCGCGATCGACTCGGTGGAGGACGTGAAGATCCTGTTCGACGGGATCCCGCTCGACCGGATGAGCGTCTCGATGACCATGAACGGCGCCGTGCTGCCGGTGATGGCCGGCTACATCGTCGCGGCCGAGGAGCAGGGCGTCGGGCCGGAGCAGCTCTCGGGGACGATCCAGAACGACATCCTCAAGGAGTTCATGGTCCGCAACACCTACATCTACCCGCCCGAGCCGAGCATGCGGATTGTCGCCGACATCATCGAGTACACGGCGCGCCACATGCCGCGGTTCAACTCGATCTCGATCTCCGGCTACCACATGCACGAGGCCGGGGCGACGGCGGTCCAGGAGCTCGCGTTCACGATCGCGGACGGCCTCGAGTACGTTCGCTCGGCGCTGGCCCGCGGGCTGTCGGTCGACGACTTCGCGCCCCGGCTGTCGTTCTTTTTTGGGATCGGCATGGACCTCTTCATGGAGGTCGCAAAGCTGCGCGCCGCCCGGCTCCTGTGGGCGCAGACGATGGCCCAGTTCTCACCGGAGCGTCCGGCCTCCAGCATGCTCCGCACCCACTGCCAGACCTCCGGGGTGTCGCTCACCGAGCAGGACCCCTACAACAACGTGATCCGGACGGCCTACGAGGCCCTCGCCGCGGTGCTCGGGGGCACGCAGAGCCTGCACACCAACGCGTTCGACGAGGCGCTTGCGCTGCCGAGCGAGTTCTCGGCCCGGATCGCGCGCAACACCCAGCTGATCCTGGCCGAGGAGACCGGCGTCACCCGCACCGTCGATCCGCTTGGCGGCAGCTACTACGTCGAGGCGCTGACGGCGAGCCTTGCGGGCGCCGCGCAGGAGCTGATCGCCGAGGTCGAGGGGCTCGGGGGCATGACCAGGGCAGTCGAGTCCGGGATGCCGAAGCTCCGGATCGAGGAGTCCGCCGCACGCAAGCAGGCGGCGATCGACCGTGGGGAGATCACCGTCGTCGGCGTCAACAAGTACGCGCCCGACGAGCCGGAGATGGTGGACATCCTCGACATCGACAACCGCGAGGTTCGCGAGCAGCAGGTCGCGCGCCTCGAGCGGGTGCGGGCCGAGCGGGACGAGGCCGCCGTCGAGGCCGCGCTCGCCGCGCTCACGGCCGGAGCGGCCGCGGACGCGAACCTGCTCGAGCTCTGTGTCGACGCGGCGAGGGCCCGCGCGACGGTCGGCGAGATGTCCGACGCCATGGAGCGGGTGTTCGGGCGCCACCGCGCCGAGGTGCGCGGCGTGCACGGCGTGTACGGCGCGGCGCTCGAGGGCGACGAGCGTGTCGCGGGGGTGCGCGCCCGCGCGGACGCGTTCGTCGAGACCGCGGGCAGGCGTCCGCGCATGCTGGTGGTGAAGCTCGGCCAGGACGGGCACGACCGCGGCGCCAAGGTCATCGCGTCCGCGTTCGCGGACCTCGGGTTCGACGTCGACGTCGGCCCGCTGTTCCAGACCCCGGAGGAGGCCGCACGCGACGCGGTCGAGGCTGATGTTCACGTGATCGGAGTCTCGAGCCAGGCGGCCGGCCATCGCACGCTCGTCCCGGAGCTCATCCGTGCCCTCGCGGACGCCGGCGCCGACGACATCGCCGTTGTCGTCGGGGGCGTCGTGCCGCCACAGGACTACGAGATGCTGCGCGAGGCGGGGGTGGGAGCGATCTTCGGCCCCGGCACCCCCGTCCCGGATGCGGCCGGCGAGGTGCTCGACGTGCTGGAGCGCCGACCGAGCCCGGTATGACCGCCGCGGGGCCGGAGGCCCAGGCGCCGGGGGACGACCTGGCGGCGGCTGTCCGCTCCGGCAGCCGGCGCGCACTGGCGCGGGCCATCACCCTCGTCGAGTCCGACCGTGAGGATCACCGGGCGCAGGCGCGGGCCCTGCTCGGTGACCTGCTCCAGTCGATCACCCCGTCGCTTCGGATCGGTGTCTCGGGCGCCCCGGGCGCCGGCAAGTCGACCCTGATCGAGGCGCTCGGCCTCGTCGCCTGCGACGACGGCATGCGCCCGGCGGTGCTCGCGATCGACCCCTCCAGCGCGATCGCCGGCGGCTCGATCCTGGGCGACAAGACCCGCATGGGCGAGCTGGCTCGCCGACCCGAGGCGTTCATCCGCCCCAGTCCCGCAGGCACACAGCAGGGCGGGGTCGCGCGCCGGACGCGCGAGACGATCCTGCTGGCCGAGGCGGCCGGGCACGACCCGGTGCTCGTCGAGACGGTGGGTGCCGGCCAGTCGGAGCACGCGGTGACCGGCATGGTGGACCTGCTGCTGCTCGTCGTCGCACCGGGTGGTGGCGACGACCTGCAGGCGATGAAGCGCGGCATCATGGAGCTCGCCGACATCGTGGTCGTCTCGAAGGCCGACGGCGACCTGCGCTCGGCCGCCGAGCGCGCGCTGCGCGATCACGACTCGGCGACACAGCTGTCCATGTCCCGACACCCGGGGTTCCCTGCCGAGGTGGTCCTCTGCTCGGCGGTCTCGGGCGAGGGGATCGGCGAGCTGTGGACGGCGATCGGGCGACGGGCCGATGCCCTCGCCGAGGCCGGGGTCCTCGAGCGGATGCGCGGCGAGCAGCGGGCCGCCGCGATGTGGGACGAGGTGCGCGCGGGTCTGGTCGCCGCGGCCGCCGATTCCCGCGACGGCGAGTCGGCGACCTCGCTCGAGGCGCAGGTGAGGGAGGGCTCGCTGCTCCCCGAGGTCGCTGCGGAGCGCCTGATCCAGGGGCAGCTCGCCTGAGGGTGCGCCGTCGTCGAGGCGGCGGTGGCATGCTCTTTCGGCCCACCCCACCGGAGGCCCGATGACCCGTTTCGGCATCCAGATCCCCGACTTCCGCTGGCAGGACGCGTCCTCCGGCGGCCTCTTTCCTCGGACGCTCGAGCTGGCCCACGCCGCGGAGGCCTCGGGCTTCGACACGCTCTGGGTCATGGACCACTTCCACGAGCTGCCGCCGTTCTTCGACCGAGCGGATCCCATGCCCGAGGGGTACACGCTCCTGGCCGGCCTCGCGGCTCGGACCGAGTCGATCGAGCTCGGCACGCTCGTCACCGGGGCGACCTACCGCAACCCGGCGCTCCTGGCCAAACAGGTGACCACGCTGGACCACGTCTCTGGTGGACGGGCGATCCTCGGGATCGGCGCCTCCTGGAACGAGGACGAGTACGTCGCGTACGGCTTCGGCGACGGGTTGCCGTCGATCAAGGAGCGCCTCGATCGGCTCGAGGAGGCCGTGCGGATCTGCCGGGCGATGTTCAGCGGTCCGTCGTCGACGTTCGTGGGAGACCGCCATCGGGTTGCCGACGCGCTCAACAACCCACAGCCGCTTCGCCCGGGCGGCCCGCCGATCATGATCGGCGGAGGCGGTGAGAAGCGCCTGCTGCGCATCCTCGCCGAACTCGGTGACATGACGAACTACTTCGGCAGCCCCGACACGGTCCGCCACAAGAACGCCGTGCTGGACGCCCACTGCGAGGACGTCGGGCGGGACCCGAGCGAGATCGAGCGGTCACGGCTGGGCGGAATCCTGCTGGCGGACACCGATGCCGAGGCCGACCGGATCGCGCGGTCCATGCGCGAGGAGATCGGGATGGACGAGGTCTCCTTCGACGGCTTCTTCGACCACGGCGGGCCGGAGCGGATCCGCCAGCGTGTCGAGGAGTACGTCGACGCCGGGTTGGATCACCTCATCGTGATGGCCGCCGGCCCGGCGCATCCGGACCAGATCGCCGGACTGGGAGAGGCGCTCGCCCCGCTTCGCGGGTAGGCCTTCGGATCAGGCCCTGCGGTACTTCCAGACCCCCAGCGGGGCGAAGATCACCGTCAGCGCCACCGCCCACGCGATCGAGAGCCAGATGTCCTGGTAGTCGACGGGGCCGAGCCACAGGCCGCGGACCGCGTCGACGAAGATCGTCACCGGGTTCCACTCGGCGAACTGGCGCAGGCCTTCGGGAAGCGTCTCGACCGGGACGAACGCCGAGCTGGCGAACGTGAGCGGGAAGAGCCAGATGAAGCCCGCCAGCTGCGCGGTCTCGACGTTCTTGACCGACAGCCCGATCAGGATCGAGATCCAGAGCAGCGCGACGCCGAACAGCACCGCGAGCAGGAACCCGAGGGCGGCCTCGCCGAACGACCCCTGGAAGCGAAAGCCGATCACGAAGCCGATCAGGATCAGCAGCAGCACCGTGTAGGCCATGTAGACGGTGTCCGCGAGCACCCGCCCCGACAGGACCGCCGAGCGGGCCATCGGGAGCGATCGGAATCGGTCGGCGATCCCCTCCTGCTTGTCCTTGGCCATCGACACGGCCGGCGTGCTCGACGCGAACGCGACGGTCTGGATCAGGATTCCGGGGATCAGGAAGTCGGCGTAGTCAACGCCCGGAACGAGCGACTGCCCGATCGCTCCTCCGAAGACGTAGTTGAAGAGCAGCACGAACATGATCGGCTGCACCGTCGAGAAGAAGAGCAGGTCCGGCTGGCGGATGTAGTGCATGAGGTAGCGCCACGCCATCACGCCCGAGTCCGCGAACGCTCGCCGGAGCTTCGCTCCGGGCGAGAACGAGATCGCTGGGGCCGCGACGCTCACCGGATCGCCTCCTCCTCCTGCTCGTCCGGTGTCGCGTCAGGCTCCGCCTTGCGGCCCGTGAGCGTGAGGAACACGTCGTCGAGGCTGGGGCGGCGCACGTTGACGTCCTCGATCGCGACCTGGTGCTCGTGGAGCGAGTGGATCGCGGCGGCGATCAGCTCGGTGTCCTCGCCGAGCGGCACCTCGATGGTGCCCGTGACGTCGCGGTCGTCCAAGATCGCTCGGGCGTCGGGCGCGATCGTCGTCAGGATGCGCAGCGCCTCGTCGTGGGTTGCCGGGTCGCACAGGCGCAGCTCGAGGGCGTTGCCGCCGACGCGGGACTTCAGCTCGTTGGCCGTCCCCTCGGCGATCACCCGGCCGTGGTCGATGACCGTGATCTCGTCCGCGAGCTGATCGGCCTCCTCCAGGTACTGCGTCGTCAGCAGGAGCGTCGTCCCCTCGTCGACCAGCGAGCGGACCAGCTCCCAGATCTGGCGCCGGCTGACGGGATCGAGGCCGGTCGTGGGCTCGTCGAGGAACAGCACGGGCGCGCGGCCGATGATGGCCGCGGCCAGGTCGAGCCGCCGGTTCATGCCGCCGGAGTACGTCCGGGCCGGGCGGTCCGCGGCGTACTCGAGCTCCAGGCGCTCGAGCAGCTCGTCGGCGCGCCGCTTCGCCTCGGCGCGACCGAGCTGGTAGAGCCGTCCGACCATCCGCAGGTTCTCGCGCCCGGTCAGGTTGCCGTCGGTCGCCGAGAACTGGCCGGACAGGCCGATCGCCGCGCGCACGCGATCGCTGTCCTTCATCACGTCGTAGCCGGCGATCTTGGCCGTGCCGCTGTCCGGGCGCAGCAGCGTGGCGAGCACCCGGACGGTCGTGGTCTTGCCGGAGCCGTTGGGGCCAAGCAGTCCCCGAATCGAGCCCTCGGGCACGCTCAGGTGGACCCCGTCGAGGGCCTGCGTCTCACCGAATCGTTTCTTCAGTCCCTCTGCGACGACCGCGTCAGGCACGGTTCCCCCGGTCCGAGTCCGAGGGGACGGTACTCCTCCGCGAGCGCAGCTCGCCGCGCGGTCTCAGGGCGCGACGCCGGCGGCCACGAACGCCGCGGCCGTCACCGGCTCGTTCTGGACCAGCTGGGCTCCGATCGCATCCGCGTCGGCTGGCGTGAGGCCCTGGCCCACCACGGCGAGCGGCCCGTCCCGCCTGAGCTCGGCCAGCTCGTCGGCGACCGCGTCGAAGTGCGCCCGGTCCGAGGTCGCCACGAGCACGAACTCCGGCCCGAGCCAGCGCACGACGTCCCGGGTCGCCGACACCGCCGTGTCCGCGCCGAGGAACAGGATTCGCCAGCCGTGCCTGCGAAGGGCGATGCCGAAGCAGATCAGCGCGAGATCGTGTTGCTCGTTCGGTGGGCAGCTGAGGACGGCGACCGGCCCCGCCCCGTCGCCCCACCCGCGCGCGAGGCCGAGCAGCCGCCCGCGCAGGAGGTTCACGAGGAACCCCTCCTCGGCGCCACCCATCGGCCGGCCGGTCGTCCGGCCGAGCACGGGGCCGAAGTAGAGCGGCAGGAACACCTCGCGGAGCACGAACTCCTCGGTGAACCCCGACAGCAGCGTGTCGACCACCTCCTGCGCTCGCGGCTCGTCGAGCGCCCGCGCCGCGGTGACCAGCTCCGCCGTCAGGTGGGAGACGTCCTGGGGGTCCGTGACCTCGGGAGCCGTGCCGTGCAGGGCGAGCGCGAGGCGCGCGGCCTCGTTCGGAGCCATCCCGGCCGCGATCTCGCGCTGCATGACGTGGAGCCGCTCGAGGTCGAGCGGCGAGTACCGGCGCGTTCCGCCCTCCGAGCGCTCGGGCGCGACCACCCCGTACCGGCGCTCCCACGCCCGGATGGTCTCGGGGCTGAGCCCCAGGCGCCGGCTGGCCTCTCCGATCCGGATCATCTCCTGGGCTGGGCGGGCCATGCAAACCAGCGTAACCACGGGCGCGGCTCGCCCGGGCCGGATCCGGCCTGCGACACTCCCGGGGTGGCTGGGCCGGCCCAGGCGGCGATCACCGTCGTCGGAGCGCACCCCGACGACATCGAGATCATGGCCCTCCCCGAGATCGCCGGGGGGCTGGCCGGGCGCTGTCGGCTGCATGCCGTTGTCTGCTGCGACGGGGCTCCGGCGGATGGCGACCCCGCGGTCGTCGAGACCAGGCGCGCCGAGGCGCTGGCGGCCGCCGAGGTGGGTGGCTTTCGGATCACGATGCTCGCGCGGCCGAGCGCGGCCGTGCGCGGGCCCGGTGGTCGCGGGCTGGCCGACGAGCTCCGGGCGCTGCTGGCGGC
>JANQPH010000028.1 GCA_028285405.1 Thermoleophilia bacterium | reverse complement strand
GATCGCGCTCGCGTCCATCACGCGGATCGCCGCGCCCCCTCCGACCTTGGCGCTGCGCGCGGCCGAGCCACCGGGCCCGTCGTCGGCGACACACGTGTCGATGGCGACGGCCACATCGGGCTCGATGCGGGCCGTCGCGACGCGCGCGCCGCGCAGGCCGACCTCCTCCTGCACGGTCGCGATCGCGAACACCTCGGACGCGGGCTGGGCGGCCGCCAGGGCCTCGATCATCACCAGGAGGCCAACGCGGTCGTCGATCGACGGCGCCGTCAGGAGATCGCCCACCTCGACCAGCCGCTTCTCGCGCGTGATGACGTCGCCTCGGCGCACGAGCTCCTTGGCCCTGTCCCCGGGCAGGCCGATGTCGACTGCCAGCGCGTCGAGCTTCGGGGCCGTCTTGCGCTCCGCCTCCTCGAGCAGGTGCACCGGACGCAAGCCGACGACTCCCGGAAGGCGCTCGCGGCCGTGGACGACGACGCGCTGGCTCACGAGCGTGCGCGGATCCCATCCGCCCAGCGCCACGAACCGCAGGAAGCCGGAGTCCTCGACCTGGGTCACCATCAGGCCGATCTCGTCCATGTGGGCCGCCAGGGCGAGCCGGGGCCGACCGTCACCCACGATTCCCGCCAGGCCGCCGAGCGGATCCCGCTCGATGCGGTCGCACGCGGAGTCGAGCTCCCGCTCGACGACGTCGCGAACGGCGGCCTCGCGCCCCGAGGTTCCCTCCGCCTGAACCAGCTCGTCGAGCAGCTCGCGCCTCACGGCGCGGGAGCGTAGCTGAGCGCCGCGCGCTCGCCGTCGGCCCAGGCCGTGTCGATCTCGCGATCGAGGAACTCGAGCTGCCGCGCGCAGGTCGCCGCTTCCTGGCTCAGGGACTCGATCCCCTGCGTGTTCTCGGCCTCCATCGCGACCCCGATGGCGAACTCGGCGACCATCAGCGCGTTGCGGACGTCTTGGCGGTGCGCCTGGAGCATGTGGAGCTTCGCCGCCGGCTCGGACAGGCGTGGATCCGGATCGAGCTGGCGCAGGAACCGGGGTGCGTGCTCGCCCAGATCCGCCGCCGGGCCCGCCGCGACCGCCGCGGCCCAGCCCGAGCCCGCGGGGTGCTCGCGGAGCGCGGCGATCGCTCGCCAGGTTCCGACCCCGTAGCCGGGGAGCACCACGCGGTCGAGGCCGTCCGCGACGAGCTCGGCGCGAAGGGTCAGGCGCCCCACCGCCGCGTGGACCTCCGCCTCCCGGTCGACGCGGCGCTGGCGTGGGCCCGTGTCGTACTCGTCGAACAGGATGCGTCTCCGGCGGGCATCGGCGGCGTCGTCGAGCGGGCCGCGCGCCAGCTCGTCGTCCTCGAGCAGCGCGGCGAGCGCCGCCGTGCTCGCGCCCGCGTCCTCCTGGCCGATCTGTGCGCGGCGGGCCACCTCCGCGCGCAGCGACGACCAGACGAGCTCGTCGACGCGCGCATCCAGCGCCGCACGATCCTCTCGTCGGGCGGCGCACATCTCGGCGTTCCCTAGGGAACGCTCGGCGGCGACGCTGGCGGGCGGGTCACCGAGAGAAGCGGGTAGGGGTTGATGCGCTGGCCTCCGTGCTCGAGCGCGAACGTGACGGCTTCGCCACTCGCGCCGAGGAGCGTGCCCGACGTCACCCGCTGTCCGGCCCGGATGCCGTCGGCGTAGGCGGCGAGGGCGCCGTAGCCCACGCGGATGCCGGTGCGGGGCTGGATCCAGAATCCGATGCCCGCCTCCTGCTCGGCGATGGAGGCCCGCGCGATGGTGCCCGTCCGACTCGCGATCACCGGGGCTCCCGCTCCAGCCTCGATTCGGATGGCGCAGGGCCCTCCGACGGCGCAGCCGGCACCGCCCGATACCGCCCGCGGGTCGCGGTACGCGATGGCGTCGGCGAGGCGTGCGGCGACCGGGAAGACGAAACCCGACACCGTGGCCGGCGCGCCCCGCAGCGGGTCATGCCCGCCTGTGGGCCCCGGACCGAGTGTGGTCGGCTCGGTGCCGTCCCATGCGTTCACGACCACGGGTCCCGGGGTCGTGGAGTCGGCGGGAGTCCCGGGCGTCGGCGCGGGCGTCTGCGCGGGCTGGGCCGGGCTGCCCGGCGCGCAGCCCGGCCGGGCGCCCTGGACGGTCAGCAGCACCTGCGCCGCCGGGTCCCCGCCGAGCGCCGCGTAGAAGCTGCCCACCCCAGCGGGCCAGGCCGAGTTGAGATCGGTCGGGTCGTTCGCCGCTCCGACCGGAGCCCACTTCGCGCCGATCGCGGGGACCGTCGTGAGCCCCTGCGAGAGGTAGCCGTCAGCGAGCACGTCCGTCGCCGTGTCGATCGCCTCCGCCGGGCCCTCGAACGACCAGCCCGGCCCGAGCCCGAACGGGTTCGAGATGAGCCGCGATGGCCCGTAGGTCATCAGCACGGTCTCGTGCGCGGCCACCGCGACGAGGAACCGGGGATCGAGCCCGACCTCCCGCGACCGGTCGACGAAGTCGATCCCGTGGCCGGCGAGCGGGCTCCCGGCGCGGGCGAGGACGGCGTCGATCCCGGCGACGTCGGTGGGGGCGAGGCACGTGAAGGCGGCCTGGATGCCGCCGGGCGGAGTGGACGGCTCCCCGGGCGCCGGCTCCGGCTGCGGGGTCACCAGGCTGCCGGCGTCCGTGTCGGGCGGGGTCGCCGGCTCGGGAGTCTGCGCAGGGACGGCCTCGGGCTGCGGCTCAGGGCCAGCGCGCTCGGGCGCCGGCGGCGTGTCCGGGCCCTCGGTGATCGTCGCGGGCGCGGCGTCGGTGGGTGCCTCGACTGGCGCGGGCGCGGGGGCCTCCGGTGAAGGCTCGGTCTGTGCCGTCGCGACCGCGGCGCCGACGGCGAGCGCGAGCGCAACTGCAGACGAGATCCGGAGGGGGCGCCGCATCGCCGGCCAGTCTAGGCGCTTGCCCGGGCAGGGCCCGGTTCGGCGGGTGTTGTTGCGATCCGGTGTGCTCCTGATGGCCGATCGCCTGATCTACCCTCAGCTCATGAACGAGACAGAGCAGGCCCGGCGACGGCGCATCGCGATCTGGGCCATCGTCGGGACCGCGGTCCTCTTCGTCGTCATGCTCGGCGCCCTGGCCGTCGGGAATGCCGTCCTGGCGGGCGTGTGCTTCCTGGTGCTGGTCCTGGGCTGGTTCGCGGTGCGCTCGTTCATGAAGGACCGCGGTTGACCGAGAGCGCCAGGCCGTCGGCGATCGGGATGACCGCCGTGAGCAGCTCCGGATGCTCGACGGCGGCGGTCAGGTAGGCCCGAAGCCCCTCGACGCGGGGCTCGGTGTTGGCCGGGTCGACGACGTCCTCTCCGCCGAAGACGTTGTCGGCGAGGATCAGGCCCCCCGGCCGGACCAGGCGGACCGCGTGCTCCAGATACGCCGGGTAACCGGCCTTGTCGGCATCGATCCAGCACAGGTCGTATGCGGCGGGGCGCAGGCCCGCGAGCGTGTCGGTCGCCGGGCCGACGTGGACCAAGACGCGCTCGGCGAGTCCGACCCGTGCGAGCCAGGTCTCGGTCTGCCGGGCGTAGTCGGCGTCGAGCTCCAGCGTGTCGACGTGCCCGTCCGCCCGCAGGCCCTCCGCCATCCAGGCGGCCGAGATGCCGACGAAGGTGCCGATCTCGAGAACCGCGCGACCGCCGCTCGCGGCGGTGAGCGCGGCCAGCAGGCGTCCGATGTCCGGGTGGCTCATCATCACCGACATCGGGTGGTCCGCGTGCTCGTCGTAGCGGGCCGCGATGTGCCCAGGAACCGTCGTCGCGCCGTCGAGATAGGCGCCCAGGGCTGCGTCGATGCCGCGTCGCTCGAGCGCCATCGCGACGAGCCTAGCGGCGCCCGAGCGTTCTCAGGCCGAGCAGCGCGAACGCGCCGAGGACGACGACGAGGATCGCGGCCGCGGCGAGGCCGGGCCAGAGCGACGCCCACGTCGTCCCCGTCAGCTCCGCCGTCCGCGAGGTCTCGAGCAGCCGGGTCACGGGGTTGATGTCGGCCGCGGCGCGCAGCCACCCCTGCTGGGCCTCCCGCGGGACGTAGGCAACCGACAGGAACACGGAGAGGAACACGACGACCTGCATCAGCGGGATCGACTGCACGCTGCGCGTCTGCAGGGCCACGCCCATCGCCCAGGCGGCCGTCGCGACCGAGAACGCCGCCGCCATCAGGTAGATGACCGCGGCGTCCACGGGCCCCGGCAGCGCCACGCCGCCGATCAGCCCGGCGACGAGGATCACGGTGGTCGTGAACAGGCTGCGGGCGCAGGCGGCGAGAAACGGGCCCCCGAGCAGGGCGATTCGGGGTGCCGGGCTCGCCACCAGGCGGTCGACGAAGCCGCCCTCGATGTCGCGGGCGAGCGTCATGCCGGCGTTGATGCCCGCAAAGCCGCCACCCATGACGGTGGCGAGCGGGATCGTGAACGCCAGGTAGGAGGCGCCGTCGAAGATGGGGAGCAGCGCGATCCCCCGGAACGCTCCGGCGGTCGCCACCAGGATGAACAGCGGCATGACCAGCGACGGCAGGAACACCGACGGCATGCGCCGCACGAGCAGCAGGCTGCGCCAGGCGAGCCCGGCGGACACCGACAGCGGGCGGGCGCTCATCCTGCCCCCAGCCGCCGGCGAAAGGCGACGGCGGCGGCCGCGAGGGAAATCACGGCCAGGCCGATCGCGATTGCGATGCCGATGAGGATCGTCGGCCAGTCGAGCCCGTCGACGATCGGCGCGCGCATGCCCTCGGCCAGGTACGAGATCGGGTTCAGGTCCGCGACGACCCGGAACCAGCCGTCCATCGTCTCGCGCGGGAAGAACGCCGACGAGAAGAACAGCAGGGCGAAAAAGAGGGGGAACGTGCCCTGCACGGCCTCCGAGGATCCCGAGCGCAGCGCGAGGTAGATGCCGAGCCCGCCCACGGCCGCCGCCAGGATTCCCGCCATCAGCAGCACCAGCAGGATCCCGGCGAACCCCCCGGCCACTCGCGCGCCGAAGATCGCCGCGATGCCGATGAAGAGCAGCGCTCCCACGACCCCGAGCGCGACGCTCCCCATCACGCGCCCGGCCACGATCGAGCCGCGGCGCGCGGGGGAGGCGACCAGACGGTCGAAGAAGCCCCGCTCGATGTCGATCGCAAAGGCCGATCCGGCCGTGGTGCCGCCGATCAGGATGCCCTGGATCACCGCTCCGGCGACGGCGAAGTCGAGGAAGCTCGCCACCTCGGGGAAGCCCGGGATGTTCCCCGGCGCCTGACCGAACGAGCCCGAGAAGATCGCCATCAGGACGAGCGGGAAGAAGATCGAGGGCACCCATGCCTGGGGAAGGCGAATGGTGCCGAGGACGGCCCGGCGGCTGAGCGCGAGCGTCTCCCGGGCGGGCTGGCAGAGCGAGCCGAGCCATCCGGCCCGGTCGTCGGGCGCGAGCGTCTCGGTGGTCACGACGGCTCGGCGACCAGCGGGGCCTCCTCGCCCTCACCCTCGCCCTCGAGCCGGCGGCCCGTCTTCTCGACGAACACGTCGTCGAGGCTCGGCATCGAGAGATCGAGTCCGCTCACGCCGATGTCGGCCCCGTCGAGGATGCGGATCACCGCCGCGACCTCCTCGCTTCCCCGTGGGAGCCGTAGCGCGATGCAGCCGGCCTTGGTCGGGACGCTCGACTCGTATGCCGAGAGCGCGACGAGCGCGGCGTCGGCGTCGGCGGGCTCGGTCAGGGTCACGCTCAGCGTCGGGTCGCCGACCTCCGCCTTGAGCGCGCCGGGAGTCCCCTCGGCCACGATCCGCCCGTCGTCGATGATCCCCACGCGATCCGCGAGCTGATCCGCCTCCTCCAGGTACTGCGTGGTGAGGAACACGGTCGTCCCCTCGCCGTTCAGCCGCCGCACCTCGTCCCACAGCGCCAGGCGAGAGGTCGGGTCGAGGCCCGTGGTGGGCTCGTCGAGGAAGAGCACCGTCGGCCGGTGCACCAGCGCGAGCGCCAGATCGAGCCGGCGCCGCATTCCCCCCGAGTACGTCCCGACGCGCCGGTCCCCGGCGTCGCTCAGGCCCACCTGCTCGAGCAGAGCGGTCGCTCGGGGCTTCACGTCCCGGCGGGAGATCCCGTGCAGGGTCGCCTGCAGGTGCAGGAGCTCGCGACCGGTCATGTACGGATCGATCGACGCGTCCTGGAGCGCGACGCCGATCGAGCGGCGAACCGCGCTGGCCGCTGACACGACGTCATGCCCTGCGACCGCGGCGCTGCCGCCGGTCGGGCGCAGCAGTGTCGTGAGCATGCGCACCGTCGTGCTCTTGCCCGCGCCATTCGGTCCGAGGAAGCCGTACACCTCGCCGTCGGCGACCTCGAGGTCCACTCCGGCGACCGCCAGGATCCCGCCCTTGAAGCGCCGCTCGAGGCGCGTCGCTTGCACCGCGGCGCTCACGTCAGCCCTCCCCGTCGCCGGCGCCAACTGACCAGGTTAGTGCAGGTGTCCAGTGCCGCGACCGCCGCCGTCGGGCGGCGCTACCATCAACGGCGATGGGGGACGATCGAGACCGCAACGGCGCCGACGCCAACGGCCACGACGCGGACCAGGTGGAGCGCCTCGCAAAGCTGAAAGAGCAGGCCGAGGACGCGCTGGCACGATACGACCTCGCCGAGGGCGCCGAGGATCGTGGTGACGGCCACCACCACCCGGCCGAGGTCGCCACGGACATGGACGAGCGCGAGCGTGAGCTGCACGAGCAGCTGCGCTGGCGCGAGCGCGCCGAGGCGCTCGCGGCGGCCGAGCAGGCCATGAGCGAGGGCACCTACGGCATCTGCGTCGATTGCGGCGGCGAGATCCCGGCCGGCCGCCTCAAGATCAAGCCCGACGCGACCCGCTGCGTCGAATGCCAGCGGCTCGTGGAGCAAGGACGCGGGTAGCGGCCGTCGGTCTGGCGGCGCGAGTCCACCGGGGTGTGGCTCGTCAGAGCATTCGCCTAGCGGTGAGGGCCGGCGCGCCCTCTGGTAGCCGCTCGAGTTCTTCGATCACCTTGTTTCGGACGTCATCGAAGTCCCGCCGCTCAAGATCGGGTACCGCTAAGTCTGCGGCTACCTCTAGAAGCACGCTTGAGGCGATCGCGAGGGAGAGTCCTGCAAGGATTTCGACGATATCGGTAGTTCCGTCGCCGCGACGGAGCGGCACCCTCTGCTCAACAGTTCCCCGTACGTGAAGTCCGATGACTCGACCACTATTGGCATCGAAGACCGGGGACCCGCTGGAGCCCTCTTGGTTAAGTAGATCGAGGAGGAGCCCTGGGACGCTTGAGCCCTTTGCCAGGTGTGCGGCAACGATTCCTGAGCGGAGTGCCGGGCTGAAGTGGGTTGGCGCGCCAGTGTAGGTGACGAGGCTGGTCCCGAGCGGATAGCCCGCTACGCCGACTTGCCGACCCTCAGGGGTTGAAAGGGGCGACTCATGGAGGTCAACAACTGGAAGTCCATCGAGTGCGGTGAACAGGAAGCCGACGTCGGGGGCAAGACCGCTTAGATCTCGTGGTTTTTCTCCCGAGGCGAACCGCACTTCCCGAATCGCTGCGATCGGCGCTCCGACTACACCGATTCGCGATTTCGTTTCAACGGGCGCCAGGACATTCGCGGGATAGGTCCCATCTGGCCTTCTCATCTCGTGCAGCGCCCTGAGGGCGTGTCCTGCCGTCGCAAAGACGCCCCTCTTGTCGACTGCGAAGCAAGTGGCCCGAATGTTTGGCAGTGGGGGAAGCCCCTCGATTTGCGGCCTGTCTTCATCAATGGCGATCGTGTCTGCGATCGCGAAGACAGATTCCTTGAGTGCGGCGTAGGTCGCTTCAAGACTCACTAACTGGACGCTACTTGAGCACCCTGACTGTGAGCTCGTTTGAGGTGTCGGACTGCCACCCGCCGGCGTTCCCGGTTAGTCTCGCCACGCGGCATGCGCGCTCAGCTGCTACGACACCCCCAGCCTGTTGCCTCAGGTCCGCTTGAGCCAACCGAGCTGCTGGCGCCGGAGCCGGGTTCCGGCGAGGCGCTCGTGAAGGTGAGCGCGTGCGCGGTGTGCCGCACGGACCTCCAGCTCGCCGAAGGGGACGTGCCGCCTCACCGCCAGCCCGTCGTCCCGGGCCATCAGGTGGTCGGGGTGGTCGAGGCCGTGGGACCGGGCGTGAGCGCCGTCGCCGTCGGCGACCGAGTCGGGGCCTACTGGCTGGCCTCGACGTGCGGCGAGTGCAAGTTCTGCCGCTCGGGTCGCGAGAACCTCTGCGTCAAGGCCGAGTTCACCGGCTGGGACCGGGATGGCGGGTACGCGGAGTGGATGACGGCCAGGGCGGAGTACCTGGTCGCGATCCCGGACAGCTTCGCCGACCTGGACGCCGCGCCGCTGCTCTGCGGCGGCGTCATCGGATACCGCGCGCTGCGCGTGTCGGGGATCGAGCCCGGCGGCCGGCTCGGGCTCTACGGGTTCGGGGCGTCGGCGCTCACGACGATCCAGGTGGCCACCCACTGGGGGTGCGAGGTGGCCGTGTGCACCCGCACCGAGGCCGAGCAGCGGCGCGCCCGCGATCTCGGCGCCGCGTGGGCCGGCGGGTACGACGAGCGCCCGCCGTTCGCGCTCGATGCGGCGATCACCTTCGCGCCGGTCGGGGCGGTGATCCCCCCGGCGCTCGAGGCGCTCGATCGTGGCGGCACCGTCGCCATCAACGCGATCCACCTCGACCACGTCCCCGAGTTCCCCTACGAGCCCCTCTGGTACGAGCGGTCGATCAAGAGCGTCGCGAACGTGACGCGCCAGGACGCGCAGGAGTTCATCGCGCTCGCCGCCGAGATCCCGATTCGCACCGAGCGCGAGGAGCACCCGCTCGCGGACGCCAACCTGGCGCTGCAGCGGGTCGCCGACGGCAGCGTCAACGTCGCCGCGGTCCTGATTCCCTAGCGGTCCGTCCTCGCTGGGTCGGCGGCCCCGCCGGCGCTCAGCCGACCGAGTCGGGTCGCACCTGGTAGAGGACGCCGCTGGCGTTGTCGAGGAGCCACAGCCAGCCACCGCCGGTGGTCAGCGCCGAGACCGATTGGGTCCCCGGCAACGACCCCGACACCGAGCTCGCGAGCCCCGGTCCGAGCCGGGTGATGTTGGCCGCGGTCGGCTCGGCCTGGGCGTTGATGAGCTGGTTGGCGAACCACGACGAGCCCAGCCCGACGGCCGCGTGCCAAATCGACGGGAAGCTGGCCGAGATGTCCGTCCGGGCCGTCACGCCGGCGCCCGGCGTCACGTTGGCCGCATCCGCCTCTGTGGCCTTGCCCCACGCGAAGAAGAAGTTGCCCGCGCCATAGGCGACCGCGCCCTGCCAGGCGCCGTCGGGCAGGCGATCACGCGTCGTGCGGCGCAGGTCGCGCGCACGGTGCCCCAAAAGGGTGCTCCCCGCGATGGTGTAGACGGTGCCCTTCTCGACGAACAGCGTGGTGGCCCCGCCGCCGGGAAGGCGCGTCGGTCTGGACCTGAGCGTGCGCGGGTTGACACGCAGGAGCACGTTCGAGCTCCCGCCGACCCAGACGCTCCCGGCTCCTGACGCGATGGTGCTTCGCAGCGACCTGGTCTTCGCGCGCCGGGGCGAGCCGATGATCCTCCCGTCGCTCCTGCGGGCCTGGGCGACGTAGGAGTCGCGCCCCTTTGTCCAGAGGATCCACATCCGCCCGAATCCCTCGGTGAAGTCCACGATCGTTCCGGGGACGGGCGAGCCCTTCCGGACCCGGCCGTCCGGGCTGACGCGAACGAGGCGACGGGGGGCGGCGACCCAGGCCGCTCCATACGCGTAGCGGACCTCGAACACGCCCTGCGACGCTCGGGTCTGGACCGCGTTCTCGACGTCGACCTCTGCCGCAGAGCCGACGCTGACCGATGCGCCGAGTGCGAGCGTGAGCGCTGCGCCGATCAGCAGCGACCTTCGTGGAGCGGGCACGGGAACCTCCGGATCGGGGTGCCCGGCGTTCTACAGGTTCACGGCGAGCCGTTCAGACGGTCGACGGCTCGATCGATCCTCGGTCGGCTTCGGTCGGGGCCCGCTCGTGCGCCGGCGCACGCTCGGTGGCCTCGCTGGGGAGGGCGGCGGTCACCGTGGCCGCGACCAGGATTGCCCACACCAGCGCCCCGAGGCTGACGTGGACGCCGACGACCTCTTCGGGGAGCCCGTTTCGCCACTGGTACTCGCCGATGCCGACCTGGATCACGAGCGCCGGGACGAGGGCGATCGCGAGACCCTTGGTCAGCGTTCCGGAGCGGGTGTCGCGCAGGACCCAGGCGACGAGCACTGCGGCCAGGACGACGAAGGCCATCGCCGCGCGCACGTGGACGTACGCGGCGTCCGCCAGATCACCGAACCGCTCGACGACCTCCCGGTCCCCCGAGTGGGGTCCGGCGGCGGTCACGAGCATCCCGGTGACGAGCGTGACCGCCCCGGCGAGCAGCGCGATCGCAGCCAGCGGGGCTCGGGCCCAGTTGACCGACCGGCGCCGCTGGGCCACCAGGTCGAACGCGAGGAGCGCGGCCACCGTGCCCGCTCCGAGCGCGACCATCGACAGGAGGAAGTGCGCGCCGACCGCGATCGGGTGCAGGTCGAGCAGCACGGTGACCGCGCCGAGCGGAACCTGTCCGATCGAGCTGAGCGCGGCGATGCCGGCGAAGACCCGCAGCGTGCGGCCGGTGCTCGACGCGCGCAGCGCGATCAGCCACGCGGACACCGCGACCACCACGACGAGCGCCGAGAGGATGCGGTTGGAGCCCTCGATGATGGCGTGCATCGAGTTCTCCGGGATGATCTCGTTGCCCTCGCACAGCGGCCAGTCGGGGCACCCCAGTCCGGACGCCGTGAGGCGCACGGCTGCGCCGCTCGGGACGATGATCCACAGCCCGATGAGCGACGCGACGAGCGCGGCTCGAACGGTCCGCGGGCCCGGTCGCCGGGTGAGCCAGCCCACGATCGGCACGCTGCTCGACATCGGGGCCAGCGTAGCCAGCCCTCCGTGATGAGACGAGCGTTCTGCGCTCGGTGGGGACGGGTTGCCCCTTGCCGGGGGCCGGGGCGGTCCGGGGCGCTGCTAGCGTCGCCGGCCGTGCGACGTTGGGCCCTGGCCGTGCTCGCTGTGCTGCTGCTCCTCGCGGCGGCCGGTGCCCATGCCGGCGCGACGCCGCTGGTGACCTCCGACCCGTCGCCCGGGGCCGTCGTGGACCGCCAGCCCGACCGCGTGAGGGTCGTCTACCCGGCCCCCGTCGAGACCTCGTTCCTCGTGCTCGACGTGCTGGGGCCCGACGGCGCGCCGATCGGCGGTGGCACCCCGCTCGTGGACGACGGGAACCCCGCGGCCGTCACCGTCCAGCTCGAGCCGGCTCAGGAGGGGTCGTACGCGGTGCGCCACGGGGCGCTCACCGAGGACGGGAACGTGCTCGGTGGCGGATATCGCTTCGATGTGGGCGCGCCAGTGACCGGCGCCGCGTCGGACCCCGGCGCGCCGGTGCGCGAACCGCCGCAGGCGCTGCTCGTCTTGGGCCAGCTGCTGATCCTCGTCGGCCCGGTCCTCGTGCTCGGAGGCTTGGCGGTCCGCTTCCTCGCGCTCGAGCCCGCGTGGCGGGCGGGGGGCGTCGCCCCGCCGCGCCCGGAGGCGGAGCGAGCGATGGCCGCTGATCGGATGCGGCGATCCGCCACGAACGCGACCTCGAGGTGGTGGGCCCCCGTCTGGACCGGTCTCCTGGCCTGGCTGATCGGCGTGCCGCTGCTTCTGGTCGGGTACCTGGTCGCGCTCGAGCAACCGCTCTCTGAGAGCGGAACGCTCCTCGGCGACACCCGCGCGGGTGCCGCGCTGATCGCGATGGCCTTGGCCTGGCTCCTCGCTGGCGCCGGCCTGCTCGTGCTCCGGCGCGCCGGCGGTGGCTCGAGCCTGGACATGGCGCGCGCGCTCGGCGCTGTCCCGGCCGCCGCCGCCGCGGTGGCACTCGGCGCGGCATCGTGGTCCGGCCACGCGTCGACCGGGAACGACCGGATCGTCGGTATCGGAGCCGACGTGCTCCACAACTGGGGGGCGGCCCTGTGGCTCGGTGGGCTCGCGGCCCTTGCGATCTGGCTTCCGAGCGCCCGTGCGGGCCTCGCCGGTCCTGATCGGACCGCGCTGTCGGCCGCCGCGGTCGTAAGGTTCTCGACGCTCGCGATCGTCGCGGTCGTCGTGCTGGTCGTGACCGGCGTCTATCGCGCCCTCGCGGAGCTGCCGAGCGCGACCGACCTCGTCGACTCCGGCTGGGGGCTCGCCCTGCTCGTCAAGCTGGTGCTCTTCGCGCTCCTGCTGGCGCTCGGCGCCTACAACCGCCTCGTGCTCCATCCCCGCCTCGAGCGGGCGGCGCTCGGGCTCGACGACTCCGAGCGCGGCGCGGCGCGCCTGCTCGTGCGCACGACCGGCGCCGAGATCGGGCTGGGTGCGGCGGTCATGCTGGCCGCGGCGTTCCTGGTGGTGCTGCCCGTTCCGTGAGCCGAGGTCCGGCGTGACCGCGATCGCTACGATCACGCGGTGATCGACGAGCAGACCGTTCGCCACGTCGCCCGTCTGGCCCGGCTGGGGCTGGACGAGGGCGAGGTCGCCCGGATGCAGGCGGAGCTGTCGGGGATCCTCGAGCACGTCGAGCGGATCCGTGCGCTCGAACTCGACGACGTGCCGCCGACGACCCACGTCGAGTCGGTCGCGAACGTGATGCGCGAGGACGTGCCGACGGAGTGTCTCGAGCACGAGCTCGCGCTGCGGGAGGCTCCGGCGACTCGCGAGGGCGGGTTCCTGGTCCGGGGCATCGGCGCGTAGCCGCAGGTGACCGCGCTTCACGAGCTCACCGCCGAAGCGGCCATTCGGGCGATCGAGGCGGGGGAGACCAGCAGCCTCGAGCTGGTCGATGCCGCGCTCGAGCGGGTGACATCGGACCCGTGGCACGCGTTCCTCGCGGTCGACGAGGACGGCGCGCGCGAGCGAGCTCGCGCCATCGATGCCAACGGGGAGCGTCCGCCGCTGGCGGGGATCCCCGTCGCCATCAAGGACGCGCTCTCGACCCGCGACCTGACCACGACGGCGGGGTCGCGGATCCTGGAGGGATTCCGGCCGGTCTACACCGCGACATGCGTCGAGCGGCTCGAGCGTGCCGGCGGGATCATCGTCGGCAAGACCAACATGGACGAGTTCGCCATGGGCTCGAGCACGGAGAACTCGGCCTACGGACCAACGCGCAACCCGTGGGCGCTCGATCGCGTGCCCGGAGGATCGAGCGGCGGCGCGGCGGCATGCGTCGCGGCTCGACAGGTGCCGCTCTCGCTCGGCAGCGACACCGGCGGATCGATCCGCCAGCCGGCGGCGCTCTGCGGATGCGTGGGCATCAAGCCGACGTACGGGGCGGTGTCCCGCTCGGGGCTGATCGCCTTCGCGTCCTCGCTGGATCAGGTCGGGCCGCTCGCCCGAACCGTCCGTGACGCGGCGCTGACGCTCCAGGCCATCGTCGGTCGCGATCCGCTCGACACGACCTCGCTCGAGTGGCGGGAGCCGATCGAGCTGCCCGCCGGCGAGCGCCTCGACGGCCTGCGCGTCGGGATCATCAGCGAGCTGAACGGCGAGGGCATCGAGGCGAGCGTCCGGGGCGCCGTCGACTCGGCGGCGGCGACCGTCGAGTCGCTCGGGGGCGCGGTCGAGCAGGTCAGCCTCCCCTCGGTCGAGCACTCCCTCTCGACCTACTACCTGATCGCGCCGGCCGAGTGCTCGGCGAACCTGGCCCGCTTCGACGGGATCCGCTACGGCAGGGCCGCCGAGGGGGCCGACTCGCTGCTCGAGCACTACGAGCGCACGCGCGACGAGGGCTTCGGGTCCGAGGTGAAGCGGCGCATCATGCTCGGCACGTTCGCGCTGGCCTCCGGCTACTACGACGCCTACTACCTCCGGGCGCAGAAGGTCCGAACGCTGGTGGTCGAGGACTTCGCGAGGGCCTTCGAGCGCGTGGACGTGCTGATGTCGCCGACGTCGCCGACGACCGCGTTCCCGCTCGGGGAGCGCACGGACGACCCGCTGTCGATGTACCTGTCCGACGTCTGCACGATCCCGATGAGCCTCGCGGGGCTGCCGGCCCTGTCGATCCCGTGCGGCTTCGCCGACGGGCTCCCGATCGGGTTGCAGCTCGCGGGCCCCGCATACAGCGAGAACCGTCTGCTCGGGGTCGCCCACGCGCTCGAGCAGGCCCTCGCCCTCGACCAGGCCCCTCCGGAGCCGGCATGAGCGCCGACGGCTACGAGCCGGTCATCGGCCTCGAGATCCACGTTCAGCTGGCGACGCGGACGAAGATGTTCTGCGGCTGTGCGCTCGGCTTCGGCGAGCCGATCAACACGCGCACCTGTCCCGTGTGCCTGGGGCACCCGGGGGCGCTTCCGACACTCAACGCCGAGGCCGTCCGGCTCGCGATCGCGACCGGTCTCGCTCTCGGCTCGTCGATCGCCGAGAGCTCGATCTTCCACCGCAAGAACTACTTCTACCCGGACCTGCCGAAGGCGTACCAGATCTCCCAGTACGACGAGCCGATCGCCAGTGGCGGGCAGTTCGCGGTGCTCGCCGAGGACGGGATCACGTCGGTCGGGATCACGCGCGCCCACCTCGAGGAGGATGCGGCCAAGCTCGTGCACCTGGGGGCCGGCGGGCGCCGGGCCGACGCCGACGAGAGCGTCGTCGACTTCAACCGGGGCGGGACGCCCCTGCTCGAGATCGTCACCGAGCCGGACCTGCGCTCGGCGGCTGCGGCGGCCGAGTTCCTGCGCCAGCTGCAGCTCACGCTCCGCCACCTGGGCGTGAGCGACTGCAACATGGAGGAGGGCTCGATGCGCGCCGACGCCAACGTCAGCGTGCGGCCGACCGGGAGCACCGAGCTCGGGACCAAGACCGAGCTCAAGAACATGAACTCCTTCCGCTTCATCGAGCAGGGCATCACCAGGGAGCTCGAGCGCCAGATCGGCCTGCTCGAGGCCGGCGAGCGGATCGCCCAGGAGACCGTGCACTTCGACCCCGACACAGGGGCGATCCACGTGCTTCGCAGCAAGGAGGAGGCGCACGACTACCGGTACTTCCCCGAGCCGGACCTGGTCGCGATCGTGACCGAGCCCGCCGCGGTCGAGGAGGTCCGAAGCTCGCTCCCGGAGCTGCCGAGCGCTCGCCGCGCACGCTGGCAGGAGGAGCTCGGGATCACCTTCGAGGATGCGACGGTGCTCTCGGAGAGCGTCGGCCTGGCCGCCTACTTCGAGGAGGTCGCGAGCCGGGCGGATCCGAAGCTCGCCGCCAACTGGATCCGGAACGAGCTTCGCTCGGCGCTGCGCGACACCACCAAGCAGGAGCCGCACGAGAGCGCGGTGACACCCGAGCGCATGGCCGAGCTGATCGGCCTTGTCGCGGACAAGTCGCTCGGCGCCAAGCCGGCGCGGGAGGTCGTCCTGCCGGAGCTGATCGAGACCGGCGACCCGGTGTCGGACATCGTGGAGCGACGCGATCTCGGCCAGATCACCGACGAGGGCGAGCTGTACGCGCTGGTCGACCGCCTCTTCGACGAGAACCCGGACCAGCTGGCGCAGCTCCAGGGCGGCAAGGACAAGGTGGCCGGCTACTTCGTGGGTCAGGCGATGAAGGCCACGGGGGGAAAGGCGGACGCCGCTCGGGTCGGCGAGATCGTCCGGGAGCGCGCCGGGCTCTAGCGCCCGGGCTCGCCTCAGGTGTCGCGGAGGCTGTAGCCGACGCCCTTCACGGTCCAGATCAGCCGGGACTCGCCGCCCTCCTCGAGCTTTCGGCGCAGGTAGCCCACGTAGACGTCGACGGCGTTCGTCTCGGCGTTCTCCTCGAGCCCCCACGCGACGCTGGCCATCTCGGCTCGCGAGAAGGCCCGCTCGGGATTGCGCGCGAGCAGCTCCAGCAGGTCGAACTCCCGGGGGGTGAGCTCGATCTGGCGGGGACCGCGCCGCGCCTCCCGGCTGCGTGCGTCGACCTGGAGGTCGCCGTAGCGCAGGACGCCGTCGGCCGAGCGCTCACCACGCGCACGGCGCAGCAGTGACCGCACCCGCGCGACCAGCTCCGCGGTCGACACCGGCGTGCTCAGGTAGTCGTCCGCGCCGCAGTCGAACGCCGCGACCCGATCCTCGACGTCGTCCTTGGCGGTGACGATCAGGATCGGCAGGCCGGCGAGCCGCTCGCGACACTCCCTGCAGATCTCGAGCCCGTCCCGATCGGGCAGCACCAGGTCGAGGACCATCAGCTCGGGCGGCTCCTCGTCTCCGAGGGCGGCCAGAGCGGTTGCCCCGTCGCTCACCGACTCGACGTCGAAGCCGTCCGAGGCGAGGGCGTCGGTGAGGACACGGCGCACATGAGCGTCGTCCTCGACGATCAGCAAACGCCCCTCCATCGCTGCTCAGGGTAGCCCAGGTTCAGCGCCGGACACGAGCGACCGCGCGCGAGGGATAGACTGCCCGCCGTGAAGCACACTCTCTCCGTCCTGGTCGAGAACAAGCCCGGCGTGCTCTCGCGCGTCTCGGGCCTCTTCACCCGTCGCGGGTTCAACATCGACTCGCTCGCGGTCAGCCCGACCGAGCGCGAGGAGTACTCGCGCATGACCATCACCGTCGACGCGTCGCGATCCCCGATCGAGCAGGTGACGAAGCAGCTGGACAAGCTGGTCAACGTCATCAAGATCCGCGACCTCGACCCGGGCAACATGGTGGCTCGGGAGCTCGCGCTGGTGAAGGTCAAGGCCGACGGAAAGAGCCGCTCCGAGATCATCCAGCTCGTCGAGATCTTCGGCGCCGAGATCTCGGACGTCACCGCCGACGCGATGACCGTTCAGATCACGGGCTCCGCCGAGCAGCTGGTCGACTTCGAGGAGCTGATGCGCCCCTTCGGCCTGATCGAGCTGGTCAAGACCGGAGTGGTCGCGCTCGGGCGGGGATCGACCACCACCTAGCGGGCGGGCCCCGGCGCCGCGCGGCGCCGCAATCGACTCGAAACCGACGACTCACCGGAGACGCAATGCTGTACGACGACGATGCCGACCCGAGTGTCCTCTCTGGCAAGACGGTTGCCGTCATCGGCTTCGGCAGCCAGGGGCACGCGCACGCGCTGAACCTCAAGGACTCGGGCGTCGACGTGCTCGTCGGCCTCCGGCCCGACAGCCGGTCGGCCGACCGGGCCCGGGAGGCCGAGCTGACCGTGATGCCGCCCGCCGAGGCGGCTGCCCGCGCGGACCTGGTGATGATCCTCGTCCCCGACGAGCTGATCGGCGACATCTACCGGGCGGACATCGCTCCGGGTCTGGAGCCCGGCAACGCTCTGCTGTTCGCGCACGGCTTCGCCGTCCACTTCGGCCAGGTCGTCGCGCCGCCTGACGTCGACGTGATGATGGTCGCGCCCAAGGGGCCGGGGCATCTCGTCCGGCGCACGTTCAGCGAGGGGGAGGGGACCCCGGGCCTCATGGCGGTCGGCCAGGACGCCACCGGCAATGCCCGTGACCTCGCCCTCGCGTACGCCCGGGCGATCGGCTGCACCCGCGCCGGTGTGCTCGAGACCAGCTTCGCCGAGGAGACCGAGACGGATCTCTTCGGAGAGCAGGCCGTGCTCTGCGGCGGCGCGACGGCCCTCGTCCAGGCCGGGTTCGAGACGCTGGTCGAGGCCGGCTACCAGCCCGAGCTCGCCTACTTCGAGTGCCTGCACGAGCTGAAGCTGATCGTCGACCTGATGTACGAGAAGGGCATCACCGGGATGCGGTACTCGATCTCGAACACGGCCGAGTACGGCGACATGACGCGTGGGCCCCGGATCGTGAACGACGACACGCGCGCCGAGATGAAGAAGATCCTCGGCGAGATCCAGAGCGGCGAGTTCGCCAAGGAGTGGCTGCTCGAGAACCAGATCGGGCGCCCGCGCTTCAACGCGCTCGCCCGCCGCGGATCCGAGCACCAGGTCGAGCAGGTCGGGCGCGAGATCCGCGCGATGATGAGCTGGATCGACACCGAGTTCGACGAGTAGGCGAGGCTGTGGGCAGGTCGGCTCGATATCGCTGGGAGCAGCGCTCCCGCATGCTTGTCTTCGGGCTGTCCACGGCCGCGCAGCCCGCAGTCGAGGGCTCTGACGATCCGATCGAGGATCGTCAGAGGCTGAGAACCGGGCGGAGTTGAAAGGCAGGTTGTGGGCAGGTCGGCTCGATATCGCTGGGAGCAGCGCTCCCGGACGATCATCTTCGGGCCGGGTTGAAACGCAAGACGGTACGCGGGCCGGACGCGCGTCGATCGGGCGGACTGCCCGGGAGCCGCGTCTATGCTTGAGACGCGATCGCAAGGGGCGAGCAGCGCATTGATCCGCACGATTCGAGGAGGCCTTCGCTGACCACGAAGACGACAACCGCCGGTGCCCCGTGGAGCGGCCCGGCGCCCGGCAGCGTCGGTGCGCTCAAGGACATCCTGATGGTCCCCGGGCCGACGCCGCTTCCGCCGGAGGTCCTCGAGGCCGCCGCCTCGCCGATCCTCTATGCCCGCACGCCCGACTTCGTCGAGATCTTCGAGGACATGCTGCAGCGGCTCGGGCGCGTCTTCCAGACCGAGAGCGACGTACTGGTCTTCGCGTCCTCGGGCAGCGGCGCGATGGCGTCGGCCGTTGAGAACCTGGCGGCGCCGGGGGAGCGGGTGCTGGTCGCCTCCTGCGGCCACTTCGGCAACCGCTGGGTCAGCATGTGCACGGACCTCGGGGTCGAGGCGGTGCACGTCGAGTCCGAGTGGGGTCACCCGATCGACCCCGCCACGCTCGCCGATGCCCTCGACGCGGAGCCGGACATCGAGGTCGTCTTCGTCACCCAGAGCGAGACCTCGACGGGCGCGGTGAGCGACCTGCCCGCGCTGCGCGAGGCCGCCGGTGATCGGATTCTGGTCGCGGACGCCGTCTCGGGGCTCGGTGTGGTGGATCTGCCCATGGACGCCTGGGGGATCGATGTCGTCTGCTCGGGCTCGCAGAAGGGGCTGATGACCCCGCCCGGGCTCGGGTACGCGGCGGTCAGCGAGCGGGCGATGGCCAGGCGGGCCAAGCGCGGCGCGCGCGCCTTCTACTTCGACTGGGAGCGCACGCAGAAGGGCCAGCGCACCTCGCGCAGCGCGTTCACGCCCCCCGTGACGCTCGTCGCCCAGCAGCGGGCCGCGCTCGAGCGCCTCGAGACCGAGGGGCTGGCGGCCGTCTTCGAGCGACACCGAGTCCTCGGTCGGATGTGCCGCGAGGGCGCAAAAGCGGCCGGACTCGAGCTGCTCGGTCCCGAGAACTCCGAGGCGAACGTCGTGACGGCCTTCCGGGTTCCCGACGGCGTCGACGGGAAGGCGATCCCGAAGCTGATGAAGGACCGGTTCGGGATCTCGATGGCCGGCGGGCAGGGCAAGCTGTCGGGCCAGATCGGCCGGCTCGGCCACTGCGGCTACTACGGCTACTCGGACATCGTCACCGCGCTCGGAGCGCTCGAGCTGGTGCTGCTGGAGCTCGAGCGGCCGATCGAGCTCGGTGCCGCGGTGGGTGCCGCGCAGCAGGTGATGGCGGCGGCGCAGCGCGGATGAGCCCGGCGAGCGGTGGTGACGGCGCGGCGACGCCGCGAGTGCTGATCTGCGAGAAGATCGCCAAGACCGGCGTCGAGCTGCTCGAGGGGCAGTTCGACGTGGACCTCGGGCTCGACTGGGACCGGGAGCGCCTTGAGGCGGAGGTCGCCAACTACGACGCGCTGATCGTCCGGAGCGCCACGAAGGTCGACGCGCCCCTGATCGGGCTCGCGAGCCGCCTGCAGGTCGTGGGACGCGCGGGCACCGGTGTGGACAACGTCGACGTCGACGCGGCGACCAAGCGCGGGATCGTGGTCTGCAACGCCGCCGGGTCGAACGCGCTGTCGGCGGCGGAGCACGCGGTCGCGCTCCTGCTCGCGCAGGCGCGCAACGTGCCGCAGGCGTACGCGAGCCTGGTCGACGGCAGGTGGGAGCGGTCGAGGTTCGGTGGCATCGAGGTCACGGGCAAGACCGTCGGCGTGGTCGGCTTCGGCCGCATCGGCCAGCTGGTCGCCGAGCGGGCGAAGGGCCTCGGCATGCGGGTGCTCGGGTTCGACCCGTTCATCGCCGACGCGCGGTTCACCGAGCTCGGCGTCGAGCGCATCGCGGAGCTTCCTGAGCTCTACGGCCAGAGCGACTTCGTCAGCCTCCACGTGGCCTCCACACCCGAGACCCGCGGCATGATCGACGCCGACGCCCTGGCGCAGATGAAACCCGGCGCACGGCTGATCAACGCGGCCCGTGGGGACCTGGTCGACGAGAACGCGCTCGCGGAGGCGATCGAGTCCGGGCACATCGGCGGGGCCGGCATCGACGTCTTCCGCGAGGAGCCCACGACCGAGAGTGTGCTGTTCGGGCTGCCCGGGGTGGTCGTCACGCCACATCTCGGCGCCTCGACGTCGGAGGCGCAGGATCGTGCGGGCACGGTCGTGGCCGAGCAGGTCGCGGCCGCGCTCACGGGCGGCGTCGTGTCGCTCGCCGTCAACGCCCCGGCGGTCGCGCCCGAGCAGCTGGAGGTGCTCGGCCCGTTCCTACCGCTGGTCCGCCAGATGGGCGCGCTGGTCGCGGCGCTCGCGGAGGGGCAGCTTGGGGCGCTCGAGATCTCGTACGAGGGCGAGCTGGCCCAGCTCGACACCCGGCTGCTCACGGCGGGATGCCTCGCCGGGCTCCTGCGCGACTACGTGACGTCCCCGGTGAACCTGGTCAACGCGGGGTCGCTGGCGAGCGAGCGCGGCATCGAGTGGGCCGAGACGAGCCGCAAGCAGGCCCGCGACTACACCAATCGCATCACCGTTCGCATGGGCGACGTGAGCCTGTCGGGGACCACCGTGGGCACCACGTCGCGGCCGCGTCTCGTGTCGGCCTTCGGTCAGGAGATCGACATCGAGCTCGGCCCGCACATGGGGATCTTCCGGTACCAGGACATCCCCGGGCAGATCGGCCGCATCGGCACGCTCCTGGGCGAGGCCGACGTGAACATCGCCAGCGCGGCCGTGTCGCGCGGCTCGGCGGGCGGGCGGGCGATCATGGCCGTCACCGTCGACAGCCAGGTGCCCGCCGACCAAGCCGACCGCATCGCGGCGCTCGAGGGGTTCGAGGCGGCCTGGTTCGTCAGCCTCGGGGTGTAGCCGCGGCGCGCCCGCCGGTCGCCTGGAATCCCCGCCAGGGAGGCGGTATCCTCGACGACCGATGGATTCGCGCACCCTCGTCTCGAGCTCACCGATCGTCGCCGGCGACGCCGCGCTGCTCGAGGGTGCCCTTCTCGGCCTCGGTCTGCTCCTCCCCCGGTAGGGGGAGATGCTGACACCCGGGCCCGCGCTGCGGGCGACACCGAGCCACCGATGCCGATCGAGAAGGAGCCGAGCATGACCGCCGACGAGGCGAGCGGTCGCCCAGAGGACCGCGTCTACATCTTCGACACCACCTTGCGTGACGGCGAGCAGTCGCCGGGCATCCACCTGAGCACGCACGACAAGGTCGAGATCGGACACCAGCTCGCGCGACTCGGCGTCGACATCGTCGAGGCGGGCTTCCCGATCACGTCGCCCGGCGACTTCGAGGGGGTGCGCGCCCTCTCGGAGGAGGTCTCCGGGATCACCGTCGCGGCCCTCGCGCGCGCCAACGAGAAGGACGTGACCAGGGCCGGAGCGGCCGTCGAGCCCGCCGAGCGCCCGCGGATCCACACCTTCATCGCCACCAGCGACATCCACCTCGCGCACAAGCTGCGGATGGATCGCGCCCAGGTGCTCGCCGCCGCGGTCGACGCGGTGCGGCTGGCCCGATCGATCGTCGAGGACGTCGAGTTCTCGTGCGAGGACGCCACCCGCTCGGACCGCGAGTTCGTCGCCGAGGTGGTCGGCGCGGCCATCGAGGCCGGGGCGACGACGATCAACATCCCCGACACGGTCGGCTACACGATGCCCACCGAGTTCCAGAGCTTCCTGCTGGAGCTCTACGAGCGGGTGCCGGCGCTGTCGGATGTGACGCTGTCGGTGCACTGCCACAACGACCTGGGGCTGGCCGTCGCCAACTCGCTGGCCGGGGTCCACGTCGGCGCCCGCCAGGTCGAGTGCTGCGTGAACGGGATCGGGGAGCGCGCGGGCAACGCCAGCCTCGAGGAGATCGCGATGATCCTCCGCACGCGGGCCGAGGACCTGAACGGCCTGTGGAGCGGGATCGAGACCACCGAGATCACACGCGCGAGCCGGCTGATCAGCCGGCTGACCGGGTACCCGGTGCAGCCGAACAAGGCCATCGTCGGACGCAACGCGTTCGCGCACGAGGCCGGGATCCACCAGCACGGTGTGCTGCGCAACCCCCTGACCTACGAGATCATGGACGCCACGAGCGTCGGCCTGGCCCAGAGCTCGATCGTGCTGGGCAAGCACTCGGGCCGCCATGCGCTCCAGAACGCGCTCTCCGAGCTGGGGTACGAGCTCGAGCGCGACGAGCTGGACGCGGTATTCGTGCGGTTCAAGGAGGTCGCCGACAAGAAGGGGCGCCTCTCGGCCGCCGACCTCGAGGCCCTGCTGGGCGAGGAGATGCGCGCCGAAGGCGTGGACGGCATGCGCCTGGAGCAGCTGTCGTTCTCGGGCGGATCGCAGGAGACGCCGACGGCGCGGGTCGTGGTGATCGACGACGACGCCCGCCTCGAGGCAGAGGCCGCGGGGGACGGGCCGGTCGACGCGCTGATGAAGGCGATCGACGCGGCACTCGGCACCACCGGGACGCTGCTCGAGTACGCGGTCTCCGCCATCACGAGCGGCAAGGACGCGCTGGGCGAGGCACGGGTCGTCTGCGACGTGAACGGCCGCACCGTCGCGGGGCAGTCGGTCTCGACCGACGTGCTCGAGGCGAGCGCGGTCGCGTACCTGCGCGCCGTCGACGCGAGCCGCACGATCGCCGAAGGTGAAGCAGAAGCCGTCGCGGGAGGGGTGTGATGGGCCAGACGATGTTCGACAAGCTCTGGGCGGCCCACGAGGTGCGCCCGGCCATCGGCGAGGAGCCGGCGATCCTCTACATCGACCTGCATCTCGTGCACGAGGTGACCTCGCCGCAGGCGTTCGAGGGGCTGCGGCTGGCCGGCCGCACGGTTCGCCGGCCCGATCGGACGCTCGCGACCGTGGACCACAACGTGCCCACCGAGGGGCGTGCCGAGGGCATCGAGGATCCGCTGTCGGCCCAGCAGGTGGACGCGCTCGAGCGCAACTGCGCCGACTTCGGGGTCCCGCTGTTCTCGCTGCGCAGCCCGCGGCAGGGGATCGTGCACGTGATCGGGCCCGAGCTCGGGCTGACACAGCCGGGGATGACCATCGTCTGCGGCGACAGCCACACGTCGACCCACGGGGCCTTCGGCGCGCTGGCGTTCGGGATCGGGACGAGCGAGGTCGAGCACGTCCTGGCGACCCAGACCCTCCATCAGCGGCCCGCCAAGACGATGCGGATCACGTTCGAGGGCGAGCGCGCGCTCGGCGTGACCGCCAAGGACATGATCCTGGGCGCGATCGGTCAGATCGGCGTGGGGGGCGCGGCCGGCCACGTCGTCGAGTACGCCGGGCCCGCGGTGCGCAGCTTGTCGATGGAAGCCCGCATGACGATCTGCAACATGACCATCGAGGGCGGCGGCCGGGCCGGCATGGTCGCGCCGGACGAGACCACGTTCGCGTATCTGGAGGCGCGCCCCGGCGCGCCCGGCGACTTCGTCGAGGCCGTCGAGGCCTGGCGCGAGCTGCCGAGCGACCCGGACGCGACCTTCGACCAGGAGGTCCTCGTCGATGTCGCGGCGCTCGCGCCGCAGGTCACGTGGGGCACGACGCCGGGCATGGTCGCGCCGATCACCAGCCGGGTCCCCGTGCCCGAGGACGGCGCCGACGCCGGCGAGGCCGACTCGATCCGGCGGGCGCTCGAGTACATGGGCCTGAACGGCGGGGAGGCGATGGAGGACATCTCCATCGACACGGTGTTCCTGGGCTCGTGCACCAACGGCCGTATCGAGGATCTGCGGGCCGCCGCCGGGGTGCTGAAGGGGCGCCAGGTCGCGAGCTCGGTCCGGGCGATGGTCGTCCCCGGCTCGATGCAGGTGAAGGCCCAGGCCGAGCAAGAGGGGCTCGACGAGGTCTTCCGCGCGGCCGGGTTCGACTGGCGCGACGCCGGGTGCTCGATGTGCCTGGGGATGAACCCCGACATCCTGCAGCCGGGTGAGCGCTGTGCCTCGACGAGCAACCGCAACTTCGAGGGTCGCCAGGGCAAGGGCGGCCGGACGCACCTGGTGAGCCCGGAGATGGCGGCCGCGGCCGCGGTGACTGGCCACCTCGTCGACGTCCGCAACTTCGACGCAGAGTTGGTGGAGGCCTGATGGACGCGTTCACGAAGGTCCGGGGTCCGATGGCGCCGCTGCACCGGCACGACGTCGACACCGATCAGATCATCCCCAAGCAGTTCCTGAAGCGGATCGAGCGGACCGGCTTCGGCGAGTTCGTCTTCCACGACTGGCGGGACGAGGAGGGGTACGTCCTGCACGACGAGGAGTACCGCGACGCCCCCGTGCTCGTGACCGGGCGCAACTTCGGCTGCGGCTCCTCGCGCGAGCACGCGCCGTGGGCGCTCGCAGACCACGGCTATCGCGCCATCATCGCGCCGAGCTTCGCCGACATCTTCCACACCAACTGCACGAAGAACGGGGTCCTCCCCGTCGTGCTGCACGAGGACATCGTGCTCGAGCTGATCGAGACGGCGCACGGCGAGCCCGGCGCCGAGATCGAGGTGGACCTGCACCGGCAGATCGTCGTCGGGCCGGACGGGCGAGAGCATCCGTTCGAGGTGGAGGGCCATGTCCGCGAGCGGCTCCTGAACGGCTGGGACGACGTGTCGATCACGCTCCGTCACGAGGACGCGATCGCCGACTTCGAGCGCGAGCGCGAGCGGCCCGGCACCGCGACGCTCCAGTTCGCCGAGCCGCCGGCGCGAGGCTGAGCGCCGCGTGGCGCGCCTGCCCGACCCGCGCGGGTCGTTCGACTCGGAGGGGCGAGCAACGTGGGATCGGCTTCGCGCCCGGCGCGGCGAGCGCGGGGCGACGATCCCCGGCGTCTATCTGACGCTCATGCACAACCCGGCAGCGGCCGAGCGCGTCGAGCAGCTCGGCGACCATCTCCGCTTCGGCGGGGTGCTGCCGCGCGACGTGTTCGAGTTCGTCGTGCTCGCCGTCGCCACCCGCCGGGATGTCGCGTACGAGCGGCACCACCACGAGCCGCTGGCGCGCGAGGCCGGCGTTCCCGAAGCGGCGATCGCCGCGCTCGAGGGCGGTGAGGATCCGCCCGAGCCCTACCTGACCGTCCTGCGAGGGGTCGACACCTTCCTCGCCCACGAGCCGCTCGCACACGACATCCAGGATCGGCTCAGCAGCATCGTGGGGACGGACGGTCTGGTCGAGATGGCCGTGGTGGTCGGCATGTACGCGCTGATGGGCGGCGTGATCAAGGGCTTCGACGTGGTTCCCGACGACGATGAGGCGGTGAGCGCATGAGCGCGAGGCAGGCGGACGTGGTCGCCCTGGACGGCGACGGCATCGGGCCCGAGGTGAACGCGGTCGCCCGCGCCCTGGCAGATGCGGCGGCGCGGCACGACGGGCTCCAGATCCGGTGGCAGGAGCGCCATGTCGGCGGCATCTCGATCGACGAGTACGGGACCGCGCTGCACGACGACGTACTGGCGGACTGCCACGCCGCGGACGCGGTGCTGCTGGGCGCCGTCGGCGGGCCGCGATGGGACACGACCGATCCCGAGGCGCCGCGGCCCGAGCAGGGGCTGCTCGGACTGCGCGAGGGCCTTGGCCTCTACGCGAACCTGCGTCCGGTGAAGCCGTGGCACAGCCTGCGCGCGGCGAGCCCGCTGCGGGAGGAGCGGATCGAGGGCACCGACCTGCTCGTCGTCCGCGAGCTGACCGGCGGGCTGTACTTCGGCGAGCGCGCCCGGGTCGACGACCGGGCGTACGACACCTGCGTCTACTCGCGGGGCGAGGTCGAGCGGGTCGCCCGGCGCGGCTTCGAGGCCGCGCAGGGTCGCCGGCGGAAGGTCACGTCGGTCGACAAGGCGAACGTGCTCGAGAGCTCGCGCCTCTGGCGCGAGGTCGTCCACGAGGTCGCGGGGGACTACCCCGACGTCGAGCTCGAGGACATGCTCGTTGACAACGCGGCGATGCAGCTCGTCTCGCGCCCGGCGAGCTTCGACGTCATCGTCACCGAGAACATGTTCGGCGACATCCTGAGCGACGAGGCGGCCATGATCACCGGCTCGATCGGGCTTCTCGCGTCGGCCAGCCTGGGGGACGGTGGTCGCGGGCTGTACGAGCCGGTCCACGGCTCGGCCCCTGACATCGCCGGTCAGGGGGTGGCCAACCCGATCGCGGCGTGCCTGTCGGCGGCGATGATGCTGCGCTATTCGCTCGGCTCGCCCGCCGGCGCCGATCGGATCGAGGGCGCGGTGGACCACGTGATCGAGAACGGTCCGATCCCGCGCGATCTCGGGGGAGCGGCCACCACCACCGACATCTCGGCGGCGCTCCTGGCGGCGCTCGAGGAGCCGGAGCTGCCCGCGCCATAGCTCGACGCACGCCGGCCGTCCCGGCCCGAGTGAGCCGCGCTGCTGACACGCGCCTCGGCTCGTGGCACGGTCCCCGGTAACATCCTGCGACCTGGCGCCCATGCGCCGGGCGCGATCTCCTCTGCTCGAACGAGGTCCTCGAAGATGCAGGAAGCCGACAAGATCTGGTTCAACGGCGAGCTCGTGGACTGGCACGACGCCAAGGTCCACGTGCTCTCGCACGGGCTGCACTACGGCACCACCGTGTTCGAGGGCATTCGCGCGTACGACACCGAGATCGGCACGGCGGTGTTCCGGCTCGATGACCACCTCGCGCGGATGGAGGCCTCGGCCGGCATCTACTACATGCCGATCCCGTACTCCCGTGAGCAGCTGCGCTCCGCCGTCCACGACGTGGTCCGGACCAACGGGCTGTCCGAGTGCTACATCCGCCCGATCGTGCTCCGCGGCTACGGAACGATGGGGCTCTTCCCGCTCGACGCGGAGGTCGACGTCGCCATCGCCGCGTGGGTGTGGGGCGCCTACCTGGGCGAGCACGGGATCGAGCACGGGATCAGGGCCAAGATCGCCTCGTGGCGGAGGATCGGGAGCACGACGATCCCGGCGACCGCCAAGGCGGGCGGGCAGTACCTCAACTCGATCCTCGCCAAGGTCGAGACGCATCGGGCCGGTTACGAGGAGGCCATCCTCCTCAACGAGGCCGGCTACGTCGCCGACGGCTCCGGGGAGAACATCTTCATCGTGCGGGACGGCGTGCTCGTGACGCCGCCGCTGCAGGCATCCATCCTGCCCGGGATCACACGCGACTCGGTGATGACGATCGCCGAGGACGAGGGCGTCGACATCGTCGAGCGCGAGATCGCGCGCGCCGAGCTCTACACCGCGGACGAGGTGTTCGTCACCGGCACCGCCGCCGAGGTCACCCCGATCCGCGAGGTCGACGACCACGAGATCGGCGAGCCCGGACCGATCACCAAGCTGCTCCAGCAGCGGTTCGACGCCGCGATCCACGGCCGCGATCCCAAGTACCTGGAATGGCTCGACGTCGTCGCCGCGACCTCCGAGGTGCCCGGGGAGGAGGCGGCGGCGCGATGAGCGAGACCGTCCTCCTCTATGACACGACGCTGCGCGACGGGATGCAGCGAGAGGGCCTGTCGCTGTCGGCGGGCGAGCAGCTCGACATCGCGCTGCGCCTGGCCGAGTTCGGCATGCACTACGTCGAGGCGGGGTTCCCGGCGTCGAACCCCAAGTACGGCGAGCTGTTCGACCTGCTCGCCGGCGAGGACTTCGGCGACACCAAGATCGCCGCGTTCGGGATGACCCGCCGCCGGGGCGTGCTCCCCGAGGAGGACCCGGCCGTGCGCGGGCTCGCCGAGTGCTTCGCCCCGGTCGTCACCATCGTCGGGAAGACCTGGGATCTCCACCTCGAGAAGGTCACCAAGGTGAGCCGCGAGGAGAACCTGGCCATGATCGGCGACTCCAACGCCTTCCTGGTCAGGGAGGGCAAGGAGGTCATCTACGACGCCGAGCACTTCTTCGACGCGTACCGGGCGCACCCGGACTACGCTCTCGAGTGCCTGCGCGCGGCCGAGGGCAACGGGGCCGCGTGGGTCGTGCTGTGCGACACCAACGGCGCAACGCTGCCGGATGAGGTCGGGCGGATCGTCGGTGAGGTGCGCGATGCGCTGCCCAACGCCCGGATCGGCATCCACACCCACAACGACGCCGAGTGCGCGGTCGCCAACACCCTGATGGCGGTCGAGCGCGGCGCTCGCCAGGTGCAGGGCACGATCAACGGCTACGGCGAGCGCACGGGCAACGCGAACCTCGTCTCGATCATCCCCTCGCTGACCCTGAAGATGGGCTTCGAGACGGTCTCCGAGGACTCCCTGTCCTCACTGACCGAGGTCGCCAACGCGGTGGCCGAGACGGCCAACGTGCAGCTCGACAGCTGGGCGCCCTACGTCGGCCGCAACGCCTTCGCCCACAAGGGCGGCATGCACGTCGCCGGCATGCTCGCCGACGAGCGCACGTTCGAGCACGTCGACCCCGAGACGGTCGGCAACAGCCGGAACATGCTCGTCTCCGAGCTGTCGGGGCGCGGCACGATCGTGGCCAAGGCGCGTGAGCTCGGCGACGACGAGCTCGCCGAGGACCCGGAGCGGGTCGCCGCGATCCTGTCTCGGCTGAAGGACCTCGAGCACCGCGGGTACCACTTCGAGGTGGCCGACGCGTCGTTCGAGCTCATGATCGAGCGCGACTCCGGCGAGTTCGAGCCGCTCTTCACCGTCGAGAGCTTCCGCGTCATCACGGATCAGCGCGAGGACGGCCGGATCCAGACCGAGGCGACGGTCAAGCTCGTCCACGAGGACGAGCGGGTGATCGCCACCGCCGAGGGCAACGGCCCGGTGAACGCGCTCGACACCGCGGTGCGGCGCGCGCTCGGGGGCCGCATCCCCGAGCTCGAGATGATCGAGCTCGTGAACTACAAGGTCCGGATCCTGGACGAGTCGCACGGCACCGCCGCGACGACCCGCGTGCTGCTCGACTCCCGCGACGGCCACGGCGGGACGTGGGGCACGATCGGCGTCAGCGAGAACGTGATCGAGGCCTCGTGGGAGGCGCTGCTCGACAGCCTCGAGCACGGTGTGCGCCGTCTTCGACGCGCGCAGACCGCGGCCCACACATGACGCTCGCCCACGGGGCGGTGGTGGCGTGAGCGCGGACGAGCTCGAGAGCATTCCCCTCGCGCAGCCGGTGGTCGGTGAGCGCGAGCGCGAGCTGGTCGACCAGGTGCTGCGCTCGGGCCAGCTCAGCCTCGGGCCCATGATCGACCGGTTCGAGGACGCCTGGGCCGAGCGGATCGGCTGCGCCCGCGCCGTGGCCTGCTCGTCCGGCACCGCGGGCCTGCACATGTGCCTGCATGCGCTCGGGCTCGGGCCTGGCGACGAGGTGGTGACCTCGAGCTTCTCGTTCGTGGCCTCGGCGAACGCCGTCAAGTTCACGGGCGCCGAGCCGGTGTTCGCCGAGGTCGACGAGCAGACGTTCAACATGGACCCCGACGCCGTCGAGGCGGCGATCACGCCGAACACCAAGGCGATCCTGATCGTGGACATCTTCGGGTACCCGGCCGAGGTGCCCGCGCTGCGCGCGATCGCCGAGCGGCACGGCCTCGGCGTCGTCGAGGACGCCTGCCAGACGATCGACGGCGACCACGACGGGAAGATGCTCGGCACCCACGGGCACCCGGCCGTGTATGGCTTCTACGCCAACAAGCAGCTCACGACCGCAGAGGGCGGGGTGGTCCTCACCGACGACGAGCGGCTGGCGGATCTCCTGAAGAGCCTGTCGAACCAGGGGCGCTCGGACGACGGTGCATGGCTCGTGCACTCGCGCCTCGGGTTCAACTACCGGATGTCGGACGTGCACGCCGCGATCGGCGTGGCCCAGCTGGAGCGGCTCGACGAGCTGATGGCTGGCCGCGCGCGTGCCGCGGCCTGGTACCAGGAGCGGGTGGCCGAGATCGACGGCGTCACGCCGATGTACGAGGGGCCTCAGAAGCGCTCGTGGTTCGTCTATGCGCCCCGGCTCGACCCCGACGTCGACCGCGACGCGGTCATCGGCGCCCTCGAGCCGCTCGGGATCGCGGCGAAGCCGTACCTGCCGTGCATCCACCTGCAGCCCTACTACCGCGACGCCGACGGCTACGTTCCGGGCTCGTTCCCGGTCACCGAGGCGATCTCGAGCTCGACGATCGCCCTCCCGTTCTTTCCCCGGATGACCGAGCGTCAGGTCGACCGGGTGTGTGAGTCGCTCGCCGGCGCCATCGCATCGACCCGGGCCGTGACCAGTGCCGGATGACGGACGCCTCTGGGGCGGGCGCTTCGCGTCCTCGCAGGCCGAGGCCTTCGACCGGCTGAACGTCTCGCTGCCCATCGACCGGCGGATGTGGCCGCAGGACATCCGCTGCTCGCGCGCACATGCGCGCATGCTGGGGGCGGTCGGCGTGATCTCGAGCGAGGACGCCGCGCAGATCGACGCGGGCCTCGAGCAGGTGCGGGGCGAGCTCGAGTCGGGCGGATTCGAGTTCGCGCCCGGCGACGAGGACATCCACACGGCGATCGAGCGCCGGCTCACGGAGATCGTCGGCGACGCGGGCCAGCGCCTGCACACGGCGCGGAGCCGCAACGACCAGGTCGCGACCGACGTGCTGATCTACCTGCGCGAGCGCTGCGACGCGCAGGGGCTGCTGCTGCGAGACCTCGTCCTCGTGCTGATCGGGCGCGCCGAGGAGCACCTGGGCACCCTGCTCCCGGGCCTGACCCACCAGCAGCACGCCCAGCCGGTGCGGCTCGCGCACCACCTGCTGGCGTACGTGTGGATGCTGGTGCGCGACCGCGAGCGCCTGCTCGCGGTCCTGGACGCGTGCCGGGAGTGCCCGCTGGGCGCGGGCGCCCTCGCGGGTGTCAGCTTCCCGATCGATCGCGAGATGACCGCGCGCGAGCTCGGCTTCTCGCGGCCGGCGCCGAACAGCCTGGACGCGGTCTCCTCCCGCGATGCCCTCGTGGACTACCTGCACTTCGCGGCGCAGCTGGGTGTGCACCTGTCGCGACTCGGCGCGGAGATCGTGCTGTGGGCGAGCGACGACGTGGGCTTCGTGCAGCTCGACGACTCCTTCGCGAGCGGCTCGTCGATGCTCCCCCACAAGAAGAACCCCGACGCCGCCGAGCTCGCCAGGGCCAAGGCGCACCGCCTCGCCGCCGACTACTCCGGGCTCGCCGGGACCATCTCCGGGCTCCCGCTCGCCTACAACAAGGATCTGCAGGAGGACAAGGCGTACCTGTTCGACGCGGTGGACACCGTCGAGCTCCTCCTGCCCGCGACCACCGGCATGGTCAGCACGCTCGAGTTCCAGACCGATCGCATGCGCGCGGCGGTCGAGGGGGGTTTTCTCGGCGCGACGGACCTGGCCGATGCGCTGGTCGGGGGCGGCTGGACGTTCCGGAGGGCCCACGGCGCGGTCGGTGCGCTCGTCAAGGCGCTCGCCGACGACGGGCGCGGCCTCGCCGACGCGACGCCGACCGACTTCGCGGCGGCCGGGATCGAGGGGTTCGACGTGACGCTGCTCGGGCCGGAGGCCGTCGTCGAGAGCAAGAAGGCGGCCGGGGGCACCTCTCGGGCCGCGGTCTCGGCGCAGTTGGAGGCGGCCAGGTCGGCCGTCGAGGGATGGTGAGCGTCGTCGACGCGCCGGCCGGGGTGAGGCTCGGCGCCGACTTCTTCGCGCGGGGCGTCGAGGACGTCGCCCCGGCGCTGATCGGCTGCCGGCTCTTGGTCGACGGGGTGGGCGGCGTCATCGTCGAGGTCGAGCGCTACCAGGACGACGATCCGGCATCGCACAGCTTCAAGGGTCCGCGGGGACGGGCGGCGGTGATGTTCGGCGACCCCGGAACGATCTACGTCTACCGGTCGTACGGGATCCACTGGTGCATGAACCTGGTCTGCGAGGAGCCGGGCAGGGGCGCCGCCGTGCTGCTGCGCGCGATCGCGCCGACCGACGGGATCGGGCTGATGCGCGAGCGCAGGGGGATGAGCGTCGATCGGCTGCTTTGTGCGGGCCCCGGACGGCTCACCGAGGCCCTGGGGATCGACAGCGCGCTCAACGGGGCGTCGGCGGTGGCGCCGGGGGCCGCGGTCGAGGTGATCGGACGGAGCGAGCCCTGCGAGGTGGTCTCGGGACCCCGGATCGGCATCTCGCGAGCGACCGAGAAGCCCTGGCGGTTCGGTCTGGCGGGATCCCAGTTCGTCTCGAAGCGGTTCCCCGAGGCATGAGCGCGGCGGCGCTGCTCGAGCGCACGGTCGAGGAGGTGCCACCCGGCTCGCTCGAGCGTCAGCTCGCCTCGGGCAGGCCGCTCCGGGTGAAGCTCGGCGTGGATCCGACCGCGCCCGACATCCACCTCGGGCACACGCTCGCGCTGCGAAAGCTCCGCGAGTTCCAGGACGCGGGCCATCTGGCCGTCCTGATCATCGGCGACTGGACGGCGCGGGTGGGGGACCCCTCCGGGCGCTCGAGCACCCGCCCGATGCTCGCGGCGGACGAGATCGAGGCGAACGCGGCGACCTACCGCGCGCAGGTCGATCGGATCCTGGATCCCGACCGGACCGAGGTTCGGCGAAACGGGGAGTGGTTCGCCGGGATGGGCCTCGAGGAGCTCTTTCGCCTCTCGTCGCGGGCGACCGTGAACCAGCTGCTTCGGCGCAACGACTTCGGCGAGCGCATCGGTCGGGAGGAGCCGATCTCGGTCCTGGAGCTCCTCTACCCGCTGATGCAGGCGTTCGACTCGGTCGCGGTCCAGGCCGACATCGAGCTCGGCGGGACGGATCAGCTCTTCAACCTGATGCTGGGCCGGGAGATCCAGGAGGCCTACGGCCAGTCGCCCCAGACGGCGATCACGCTGCCGATCCTGCCCGGCACGGACGGCGTGAAGCGGATGAGCAAGTCGGCCGGCAACTACGTCGGGGTCTCGGAGCCCCCCGAGGAGCAGTTCGGCAAGGTGATGCGCCTGCCCGATGACGCGCTGTCCGAGTGGTACCGGCTCCTCGAGCCGGACGCGCCGCCGCCAGCGGGGCATCTCGGCGACGAGAAGCGGCGGCTCGCGCGGCTGATCGTCGACCGATTCCACGATGTCGGATCGGGCGAGCGCGCGGAGGAGCACTTCAACCGGGTCATCCGTGATCGCTCGGTCCCGGACGAGGTGCCGAGCGCCAGCGTCCGCGGAGCGGATTCGATCCACCTGCCCGAGGTGCTGGTCTCCGCGCTCGGCGTGTCGAGCCGCAGCGAGGCTCGGCGCCTGATCGCCCAGGGTGGCGTCTCGATCGACGGCGATCCGGTGTCGGAACTCGATCTGACCCCGGATCGCCTCGACGGAGCGGTTCTGCGCGTCGGCAAGCGGCGTTTCGCACGGATCGAGATCGTGCCGTAACGCTGCGCGTAACCCGGCGCGGCGGGTGCCGGCTGCTTGACAACCCCCTCCTGATCGCTATTCTTCATCGGCCCGGTGGGGAACGGCCTTCGCGGCCGACACATCGGGGGCCCCAACGGCGTTGGGACGCCGCGGCCAGCGGAAGGCAGCGCGGAATGCGCTCACCACGGCTGCGACGACTCCGTCGACGGGTTTCGGGCTCGGTCCGAAGTGATCCTTGAAAACTGAACAGCGCGCGTCGAGTCGGCAGCGATGCCGGACTCGGCGGCCATGACATTCACGAGCCCCGTCGATTCCCGGGCCCGGCGCGATGCCGCGCCTCGGAACGACATTTCTTGGATCAGCCGCCGGTCGAGCGATCGGCCAGTGGCCTCCAACGACTCTTGGACCATCGGTCCCCGCCGCAGGATTGGGCGAGGCTCGCTCTGGTCTCGAGTTTTCGTCACGGAGAGTTTGATCCTGGCTCAGGACGAACGCTGGCGGCGTGCTTAACACATGCAAGTCGAGCGAGAAAGCTCTTCGGAGTGAGTACAGCGGCGAACGGGTGAGTAACACGTGGGCAACCTGCCCTAGGGAGCGGGACAACCCGGGGAAACTCGGGCTAATACCGCATGTCCCCCTTGGCCATAAGGCCTTGGGGAAAAGGTAGCTTCGGCCTCCGCCCTAGGATGGGCCCGCGGCGCATTAGCTTGTTGGTGGGGTAACGGCCTACCAAGGCAACGATGCGTAGCTGGTCTGAGAGGACGATCAGCCACACTGGGACTGAGACACGGCCCAGACTCCTACGGGAGGCAGCAGTGGGGAATCTTGCGCAATGGGCGAAAG
>JANQPH010000027.1 GCA_028285405.1 Thermoleophilia bacterium | reverse complement strand
GGGGAATCACCTAACGGACAGATTGCCCTCAGGGCGAAGCGCTGCGGCCTGCGCGTCGGCCAACCAGCCCCGAAGACATGGAGGCGACGACCAGAGGTCGTCGGCGCCAAAGGCCGGGGCTCTGTGTCCTCCTTGCGACCCGGCATGCGTCCTCTCGCTGAACACCTGCGAGGAGCGGGCGCAAGGCGCCCCCTTCTCTCGGATTCAGCTCACGGGGGCGAACACCCTCGGCTCGGACACGACCTCACCCCGAGGAATCCGCTCGGCGAGCTCGCCCGCGTCGAGCGCGAAGCGAGGGTCGATCTCGAGGTCCACAGGCTCACCGTCGTCGCCACGAGCAACGGTCGCCCCCGCCGCCTCGAGCCAGCGCGTGTACATCCGGTTGAGGTCGACGCGCGCGGTCTCCGGCGAGTCGTCGCCCTCAGCGTTCTTGATCGCCGAGAAGTCGTCCTCGCGAGGAACCTCGACGGTGGCGGTGCGCGCGGCCAGCGGCAGCGCGTCGAAGAGGAACGTCTCGAACTTCACCGCGTTGGGAGCGTCCGGCTCCACGCGCCGACCCGTCGCGTCCACGTGCGGCACCTTCTTGAGGGCACGGTGGAACGGTAGGTGGGTGCCGCCTTCGGTCACGCGCTTGGCGAGCCCGACCTCGATCGCGTGGACGGCGATCGAGCCGCCCCAGTACTCGAGCTCCCCGTCCGCGGTTCGCGCCTCGGCCAGCTCGTCGGGAAGGTCCGAGTACTCGACGACCGCGGTCTTCCCGTCCACCCGCGCGATCACCCCCATCTTCTCCTCGGGCGACTTCTTGCGGACGACGAGGCTCGACATCTCCGACGCCGCGTCGACGTGCTCGCCGAGAAGCGCCGGGTGGGCCACCCGCAGGAGCGGGTTGTCGACCTGGAAGGTGAAGAAGGTCGACACCCCCTCGTCGGCCATCTCGTCGAGCGCCCCGGAGCGACGGAGCGCGATGAGCAGTCCGCCGTGACCGTCGGGGGAGAGCGCGAGCCGGTCGGGAGCGTCGAGCAGGATCTGCCCACTCTCGGCGTCGACGGCGGGCAGCGTGCCCTGAACGACGAAGCGCACGGAATCCGGGTCGAGGCCGAAGTGATCGTGCGCCGCAAAGAAACGCCGGGTCTCCTCGTCGTTCTGCGGAGAGGTCAGGAGGTACCAGGGAAGCGCCGCTCGGTAGCGACGCCGCAACGCGGCGACCTTGGCGGCGTGGTGGTGAAAGAGCGTCCGGCCCGTGATCGGGGCGAACGGGTACTCGCCCTTGGGGCCCGCAAAGCCGAGCCGCGTTCCCTGGCCTCCGGCGAGCAGCACGAGGGCGACGCGGCCGGACCGAATCAGCGCCTCCCCCGTCTCCCAGACGCGCTCTGCGCGCGCTCGGTCGGAGGCGCTGCCGGGCAGGGGGACGGCGTCACCCGGAGCAACCGCGCCGGGTGCCTCGTGCCCGCCACTCCCGCGCACGAACCGAGCGACGAGATCGACGACGAGGTCGAGATCGAGCGCGCGCACCTCGGCCTCCAGGCGCGCGGCGTCAGCGCCCGGCAGCGCCTCGATCGCCGCGACGAGATGCCCCTGACCGGCCGCCTCCAGTCGTGTGGCGAGATCCGGATCCACCGCCGTCACGCCCTCCTCCTCGACCGACCTGGACACAACTGAGCATACGTCCGAGCGGTCACGACGTCGGCGCGACTATCCGGTCAGGCGCGCGATCAGCGTCGAGGCGTCGTCGACGAGGCCCGTGTAGAACGGCCCGAACTCCGAGTACACGGCGCTCACGGGGTCGAACCGCATCTCGTAGACGATCTCCTTGATCGAGACGGGATCGTCGGCCAGCAGGGTGACCCCCCACTCCCAGTCGTCGAGACCGGTCGCGCCGGTGATCAGCTGCAGGACGCGGCCCGCATAGCGGCGCCCCACGCGCGCGTGCCCACCCATCAGGCGCTTGCGCTCGTCGAACGGGAGCGCGTACCAGTTCGCGTCCGGCTCCCGACGCTTGCTCATCGGGTAGAAGGCGATCACCCGCCGGGCCGGCAGCCGCGGATGCAGGCGCGCGTCCAGGTAGCTCGCCATCCGCTCGCGCCACTCGGCGAGCTTTGCCTCGACATCCGCTTCGCCATCCGCCTCGAGACGCGCCCGCTCGTCGTCCTCGCTCGACGTGTACTCGCTCTGCTCGGTCAACGAGAAGTACCCGTCGACGCGACGGAACGGCCCGTCGAGGACGGCTCGCGTCACTCGGTCGAGCTCTGCGAGGTCCGGGCCGAGCAGCATCAGACCCAGGTCTGCGCGCCCACCGAGCGGCGAGAACCCGATGACCTGCTGCGGGTCGGCTCCGGCGAACTCCTCCAGAGCCCGGGTCACCTTGGCGGCCCCGCTCGCGCCGGGGACGGCATCGACGAAGAGGTGGACGACCCCCCAGCCCTCCGAGGGGCGGAGCTCGTCAGGCACGGGCGAACCGGTAGAGCGCGCCGTTGCCGATCACGTAGATGGTGCCGTCGTTGCCCTGCCCGAAGGAGGTGACGTTGCGCAGCCGAGTCCCGAGGCGATTGGTCTCGCGGCGGAGCCCTCCCGGCCGGGGGCCGGCACGGAGGGTCCAGACGTTCCCCGAGCAGAAGTCCGCGAAGACGTAGCGCCCGTCGAGGCCGCGCACACCGGTCCCGCGCGAGACGTACCCGCCCGTCACCGAGCACCCGTCGGCGTGGGAGTACTGAGCGACCGGAGGCGTGTGGCGCCGGGGCCCGGCGATGTCACCTCCGCCGGCAAAGCGGCTCCTGCCCTCAAACGCGTTCCACCCGAAGTTGCGCCCCGCCTGGCCGCGCCGGGCGAAGGAGATCTCCTCGATGGCGTTCTGCCCGACGTCGCCGATCCACAGGTCCCCCCGGGCCCGGTCGAACGAGAAGCGCCACGGATTGCGAAGGCCGTAGTGGTAGATCTCCGGCCGGCCCGGACGGTTGGCGAATGGGTTGCCACGGGGGATGCCGTACGGCCTGCCAGCGCTGCGCGAGTCGACGTCGATGCGCAGGATCTTGCCGAGCAACGTGTTGGTGCGCTGACCGGCGCCGATCGGGTCTCCACCGCCACCGCCGTCCCCGGTACCGATGTAGAGGTAGCCATCCGGCCCGAACGCCAGATGGCCGCCGTTGTGGTTGGCGAACGGCTGGCGGATCGTCATGAGCACCCGGCCACCGGGGCGCGCCCGATTGGCGTTGCGGCGCCGCATCTCGACGATGCGCGTGTTCCCGGCGCGATCGGTGTAGTTGACGTAGAGCTTGCCGTTCCGCGCGTAGTCCGGGTGGAACGCCAAGCCGAGCAGGCCACGCTCGCCTCCGCTCGAGATCCTGCCTGCGACGTTCAGGAACGTCGCCACCTTCCGACCATTCCGGAGCTTGTCGACGCGCCCGCTCTGACGGACGACGTAGAGGGTCCTGGACTCGCCCGGCGCTCCGGTCACGAAGAGGGCATCCCCGACATCGGCGACCACGCGGCGGAGGCGAACTCCGTTCGCCTGATCGAGCGTCTGTGCCGCTGACGCTCCCCGAACCGCGTCGGTCGGCGCCGCGGCGCCCGGCGCGGCCGAACCGCCAGCGCCGATGGCCAGCACCGCTCCGGCGAGCGTCGCGCCGATCAGTGAGGACAGGCGGCCGGACATCGGGCGGCACCATACCTCGCGAGGTCCGCCGCGCGCGGTCTGCCTGGTCGACGCCGGCGAGCCGGCGAGCTCCGCCCCGTCGTGCCCCTGCTCGACGCCCGCTACTTGCCCGCCGTGACGGGCTCGAGCGCGGGCTGGACCGCGCGGCTCACCGTTACCGGCAGGAGGCGGATGAACGCGTTCAGCTCGGCGACGGGAGCATCGTCTGCGATTCCATTCGCCAGACGCTGCAGGACCGCGGTCTCGCGGTCACCCAGCTCAGCGGACACCGGCTCGAGCGCGGCAACGAGCTCGCTCTTGAGATCGGGGTCCAGTCGATCGAACGCGGACAGGATCTCGGGCGGGATCTCTGGCATGCATTGCATTATCGCACAGCGGTCCCCCGGAATTGCGCATCCGAGCCGAGGACCGGCAGCGACAAGGGGTTCTGGGGCGACGTCGCGACGCCTTGCGGGACATTCGGCCCGGGTCGTGCCTCCCGGGTCGGCCCGGTCGTCGCGATCGGCGCGTCGGCGGCACGATCGAATCGTCCCGGCTCGCGCGAGTGCCACAATCGGGTGACGGCCCCTCGCCGTCCCCCTGATGTCGCTCGCGACCACCCTCATCTCGATCACTGGAGTGATCGGCTTCTTCTCCGGGCTCGCGGACACGGCTGCCCGATGGGGGTACTGGGCGGTGGGCCTGGTCGTGGCCGGCGACGGAGTGTTTCCGTTCTTCCCCGGCGAGACGGCGATCGTGGCGGCGGCGGTGCTCGCCGCCGAGGGCACGCTCTCCCTCTGGCTCGTCATCTTGGCCGGGTGGCTGGGCGCCGTCGTCGGAGACTCGACCGCCTACTGGATCGGACGCCGCGGCCAGGGCCCGATTCGCCGGACCGTGACCAGGTGGGCCGGTCAGGGCACGCTTCACGCTGCCGAGCGGATGGTCCAGCGCCAGGGCCCCGCGCTGGTCTTCATCGGGCGGTTCCTGCCCGGCCTGCGCATCGCCGTCAACCTGTCATGCGGCGCCGGGCAGATGAAGTACCCGCGCTTTCTCTTCTTCAACTCGATGGGAGCGCTGGTCTGGTCGGCTCAGGCCGCGCTGCTCGGCTTCTTCGCCGGCAAGGCGTTCGCCAACCAGCCCTGGGTGGCGTTCGCGGTCGCCTTCGCGATGACCATCCTCGTTGCCGCGCTGATCGGCGTCCGCGAGCGGCGACGGATCCGCCGTGAGCGCGCCGCGGCCATGGAGGAGGCGATGGCGCACAAGGGGTCGAGCGACACCGATCCGGCGCCCGGCCGTCAAGCCGCGTCTCCCGAAGCCGGTCGGGGCGTTACCCTCGATTGAGGATGAACGAGACGACCGAGACAGCGGCACCGCGCCCGATCGATCCCGTCCCGCTCGTGGACGCCGTGGCGGCGGTCGACGCCGCCCCGCACGCGCTGCTCGCGCTCGGGATCCCGATGTGCGGAGCGTGCGAGGTGCTCCCGGCGTCGCTCGGTGAGATCGCAGCGGCCCGGCCGGAGCTCGTCGTGGCGTACGGCCTGCTCTCGAGTCCGGCCGAGTGGGAGGCGCGAGCGGACCTGCTGTGGCCCCGCGGGATCCGGGTCGCGCGCGCATCGGTGCCCGCCATGGCGCTCCTCGCGAACGGGACAGCCGTCGATCGACGCTACGGGGGCGGCCCCGCAAGCGCGATCGACGAGTGGCTCACGCCGCTGCTCGGACCGGCCCGCACCCAGCTGGGACCCGGGCCGACCCCCCTTGAGCAGGAGGCGCTCGAGTCGACCGCGCAGCTCAGGAGCAAGCAGTCGCTCACCAAGGCCACACTCGGTGACTGAGGGGGTCAGGGGCGACCGCGCCCCCTTCGGGCCCGCGCAGTCCTCAGGTTTTTTTTACACGTTTGCGGGCATTCCGACCCCGCGAACGGCTTGCGAGCAGGTGCCCGCACTCCGATGATTGGGGGGTGTCGTGATCGACACCGGATCGCGGAGTCGCAGGGATGCAGACCTCGAGCGATCGACAGTCCACCAACGGGTGGACCGCGCAAGGCGTCACAGGAGGCGAGGACGTGAACGCCGTGACCGAGGAACGACCTAGCACCGAGACACACGGGCCACCGCTCATGACCGTCTCCGCCGCGGCACGGATGCTCGGCGTCAGCTCGAGCAGCCTGCGGGCATGGGCGGCCGCGGGACGAGTCCCGCACGTTCGCACCCCCGGCGGCCATCGACGATTCGACCGCGGCGAGCTCGAGGGGTGGCTGGCCGAGCGGGGTGGTCGGCCCCCGAGCCCACCGTTGCGCTCGACCGAGCTCGTGCCGACCAGGCTCGAGCCCGAGCCGGCCGTCGCCGAGATGCTCCTGGCCAACCTCGACGACATCGTCACCGCGCTCGAGGCCGAGGTCCGGCGCAGCGGTGTCCGCACCCGCTCGACCGCGGCGCGCCGATCGCGTGCCACCGACGCGATCGAGGCGCTGTCGGACGGCATGGCGCGCGGGGACCTGGGGCCCTGCTACCGAGAGTCCGAGTGGGAGGGCTTTCGCCATGGGGCCTCCGGCCAGGCGGGCGACGGCCCGGTCGCCGAGGCGCTGGCGCTTCGGCGAGCCGTCGACCGAGTGCTCCCCGAGCAGATCCCAGGCGAGCCCGAGAGCCGCAAAGCGCTCCGGCGGGGCCTCGATCGCATGGCGATCAGGGTCGCCGCGGGCTATGCGGAAGGCGTCAAGTCGAGGAACGCGGCCCATGGCGAGTGAGCGGACCGGAGCACGAGCGGCGCGCGCTCGGCGCGCGGAGGGCCCCTGGCTCTCGGTGTCGGCCGCGGCGCGAATCCTCGGGGTGAGCGCCTCGACGCTGCGCCTCTGGGCGAGCGAGGGGCGAGTGCCCCACGTGCGAACCGAAGGCGGCCACCGACGATTCGACCCGGAGCTCTTGCGACAGTGGCTGGCCCAGCAGCCGGCACGCAGCAGCCGCGGCTCCCGGGCCGCGATGGCCGACGTCAGCATCGACGAGCCGACCGCGGACGTGCTGCGCGAGCACGCCGACGAGATCTGCGACGAGGTCGACGAGCTGATCGAAGGCCCCGCCGAGGTGGCGTTCAAGCGCCTGCCGCCGCCGGAGCGCCGCGGCGTCATCCGGTCCTGGATCGACGCGCTGGCGGACGCACTCGAGACCGGCAGCCTCGAGGAGGCGCTGGAGCGGTCCGAGGCCTACGGCCGCAGCCACGGCCTGGCGGGCTCCTCCGCGGAGGTCACCCTCGGCGGAAGCCTCGCGCTCGAGCGAGCCGTCGAGCACGCGCTCGCCGACCGGCCGGCCCAGGTCGACCCGGAGGCCTGCGACAACACGGTGGCCGCGATGGGTCGGCTGACGACCCGCGTCGCGCTCGGCTGGGCCGGCGCGGTGGCGGACCCGACCTAGCAAGGAGTCGACTGATCGCGCCCCTCCGGGCGCGGTCAGTCGACGACGCGCAGGCCGCAGTGCCGGCGCACTCCCGGCACGATCAACTCATCGCGCGATCGCGCGATGAGGGCAAATCGCGCCTGGATGGCGCGAGTCCCTTCAGCCGGGAGGGCTGGTGTCTGATCGTCGTGCCGTGCGGAGTGCGCCGGTGATCGGCCGAAGTCGAAGACTGCAACCGGAGTGCCCCCAACTTCGGCCGGTCACTTCACCCTGAGGGCACGCCCGAGGGGGAATCACCTAACGGACAGATTGCCCTCAGGGCGAAGCGCTGCGGCCTGCGCGTCGGCCAACCAGCCCCGAAGACATGGAGGCGACGACCAGAGGTC
>JANQPH010000023.1 GCA_028285405.1 Thermoleophilia bacterium | reverse complement strand
ACACCAGCCCTCCCGGCTGGAGGGACTCGCGCCATCCAGGCGCGATTTGCCCTCATCGCGCGATTCGCGCGCTGAGTTGATCGTGCCGGGAGTTCGCCGGCACTGCGGCCTGCGCGTCATCGACTGACCACGCCCCGATGGGCGTGGTCAGTCGACTCCTTGCCTACATCTGGGAGTAGTCCCAGCTGTCCCACGTCTCGGGGGTCAGCGCGAGGGTGACGTGCCCGCCCGGCATGCCGGCGATCATGGCGCCCATCGGCCCTCCCAGCTCCGGGCCGAGGTACTTGACCGCACACGCGTTGACCAACTCGGCGAAGTCGTACTCGTCCGCGGCGAGGACCTCGATCTTCCCCGTGAGGATCACGCCCGCGTAGGGGGCATCGTCCTTGTCGACGGTCATGCTGAACCGCCCGGTCGCCAAGGCGTTTCGGACCTTCGAGCTGTCCTCCATGCTGTGCACGAGCAGCCGGTCGCCGTCGTGGCGAAACCACACCGGGGCAACCCGCGGCTCGCCATCACCGCTGACGGTCGCGAGGCGCCCCATCCGCGGCTCGCCCGTCAAGAACTCGTCGACCTGCTCCTTGCTCCAGCCCATCTGTCTGCTCCCTTTGTTCGCCCGTTGCTTGCGTCTGTATAGCAAAGGGCGGCGAGGTCGGTATCGGTGCTGCCTGCGACCCTTGCTAACCTCGCAGGCCGGCCATGGCGCGTGACTACTACGAAGTGCTCGGGCTCTCGCAGGGAGCGTCCGAGTCCGAGATCAAGCGCGCGTTCCGGCGCAAGGCCCGCGAGCTGCACCCGGACGTCAACCCGGGTGACCCGACTGCCGAGGCGCAGTTCAAGGAGGCCGCCGAGGCCTACGAGGTGCTCTCGGATCCGCAGACCCGGGCAGCGTACGACCAGTACGGGCACGAGGGCGTCAAGGCGCGGGCCGGAGGCGGTCCGGACTTCTCGTCGTTCGGCTCGTTCGAGGATCTCTTCTCGGCCTTCTTCGGCGGCGCCGATCCCTTCGGTGGCGGTGGCAACGGGGCTGGGGAGGACCTGCTCGTCGAGGCGGGGATCAGCTTCGTCGAGTCGGCCCACGGGGTCGCCAGCACCGTCGAGGTCGAGCGGATCGAGCACTGCGACACCTGCGAGGGGTCGGGGGCAGCGCCCGGGACGGCGCTCGAGCGGTGCACGACGTGCGGCGGCCAGGGCCAGGTGCGCCAGGTCGCCCGAGGCCCGTTCGGGCAGTTCCTTCGCAGTCAGGTCTGTCCTGAGTGCCGCGGCCGCGGCGAGCTGCCCAAGCAGCGCTGTCCGGCGTGTGTCGGCCAGGGTCGGCGCAGCGCCACCGCCAAGATCGAGATCCAGATCCCCGGCGGGATCGCGAACGGGCAGCGGATTCGCATCCCGGACGCCGGCAACGCCGGCCGGCTGGGCGCCCCGATCGGAGATCTCTACGTGCAGGTGCGGGTTCGCGAGGACGAGCGGTTCGACCGAGACGGGCTCGACGTCGTCACCCGGGTCAGCACGCCGGTGACCGACGCGATCCTCGGCGTGGAGCTCACGGTGCCAGGGCTCGACGGTGACGAGACGATCGAGGTCCCGGCCGGGACCCAGTCCGGCGAGCAGATCGTGCTGAAGGGGAAGGGCTTCCCCGCGATCCAGGGCCGCGGCCGTGGCGACGAGCGCGTGATCGTCGAGGTCAAGGTCCCCAAGGCCACCAGCGACGAGGCCCGGGAGGCGACGGAGCGCCTGGCCGAGGTCCTCGACGAGCGCAGCTATCGCGAGGACGAGGGCTTCTTCGATCGGCTCAAGCACGCGTTCCGATAGCGGTCGCTCCGCGGAGTCGGCGCCCGAGCTGATCCGCGTCACGGTCGAGGTCGCGCCCGAGCACGCGGACCTCGCCGCGGCGGCCCTGCTGGAGCGCCTCGACGCCGGGAGTCGGGTCGGCGAGGAGGCCGACGGAAGCGTCACGCTCGACGTGTGGTTTCCGGCATCGGACCCGCCGAGCCTCGAGGAGGCGCGATCGGCGCTGTCGGCGTGGGACATCCCCGCCGCGGTGCGCGCCGAGCGGGAGGACCCGAGCTGGTTCACCGCGGCGAGCGAGTTCCACCGCCCCGTCGAGATCGCCGGCGCGGTGCGAGTCAGGCCGCCCTGGGTCCCGCGCGACGGCGCGCTCCTGGACGTCGTGATCGACCCCGGCATGGCGTTCGGAAGCGGCCAGCATGCGACGACCCGCTGCTGCCTCGAGGCGCTGTGCGAGCTTCCGCGAGCCGACCTGCTCGACGTCGGGTGCGGCTCGGGGATCCTGGCGATCGCGGGGGCCAAGCTCGGGTACGGCCCGGTGCGCGCGATCGACAACGACCCGCACAGCATCGAGGCGACGGAGCGCAACGCCGCCGCCAACGGGGTCGAGGTCGTGGTCTCGGGCGCCGCCGCCGGCGATGCGCCGATCGCCGGAGCGCGCGTCATGGTCGCGAACCTGACCGCGACGACGCTGTGCGAGCTGGCCGAGCGTCCGCCGGACCCCCTCCCGGAGCACGCGATCCTCAGCGGCATGCGGGACTTCGAGCTCGATGCGGTGTACGCGGCGTGGGCGCGTCGGGGGCTCGGCCCCACCCGGCTCCTCGAGCTGGACGGCTGGTGCACGGTGGTGCTCCGGCGATGAGACACGTGCCGAGGTACATGCTGCGCACGCCGGCCGATGTCGGTTCGGTGGTCGAGCTGGACGAGGCCGACTCCCACCACCTGGTGCGCATCGTGCGTCGACACCCTGGGGACGAGATCGAGCTGATCGACGGTGTGGGCGGCATCTACCTCGCCGCGCTGCGCGAGACCGGCCCGCCGGCGAGGGTCGCGGTGATCGAGCGGCGGGTCGGGCCGCGGCCGAGCGGTGTCGTCCTGTGGGTTGGCCTGACGGAGGCCGCACGGCTCGACCTGGTCGTCGAGAAGGCGACCGAGCTCGGCGTGGACGAGGTCGTCGTCATCTCGAGCGCCCGCGCGCGGCGGGTTCCCGATGCCGAGGCCTGGGACCGGCGGGCGGCTCGGCTCGGCCGGGTCGCAGAGGCGGCGGCCCGCCAGTCCGGGCGCGCGGCGCTGCCGAGTCTGCGAGGGGTGGTACCGTTCGATCAGGTCATCGAGGAGATCCCCCACGGTGAAGGGCTGATCATCGACCCGCGCGGCGACGCGTCATTGGCGCAGGCGCTCGTGGGACCGCCCACGAGGGGTCACCGAACGCATCTTCTCGTCGGCCCCGAGGCCGGGTTCTCGCACGAGGAGGTCTCCGCTGCCGTCGCCGGCGGAATCCCCAGCGCGACGCTCGGGCCGAGCACGCTCCGGACCGAGACCGCGGCGATCACCAGCGTCGTCCTCGCCCTCGCGGCACGAGGGGCGCTGATGCCCGACGACGAGCCGAAGGAGGCGACATCTCCGACCTGATCGCAGAGTCAGGACGAGGCTGGACCGAGGAGCGGCTCGATCTCGACGACGAGGTCGCGCTCGAGCTCGGGGGCACGCACGACCTCGTTCTGCAGACGCTCGAGGAGCGCCTGGGGGTCGATCTGGCGATGCGAGGGAACCGCCTGACCGTGTCGGGCGCCCCCGCCCGCGTCGAGGCGACCCGCTCGGTCCTGGCCGAGCTCGCCGAGCTCGTGAGCGAAGGGCGGCCCCTGCAGCCGGCGACCGTGGACGCGGTCACCAGAGCGGTCGAGGCGGACGAGCCCGCCGCGGGCATCCTCGGCGACGTGATCTGGCGCAGCCGCCAGTCGCGGGTGACCCCGCGGACGCCCGGTCAGAAGCGCTACGCGGACGCGATCCGGGCCCACACGATCACGTTCGGGATCGGGCCGGCCGGCACGGGGAAGACGTATCTGGCCGTCGCGCTCGCGATCGCCGCGCTGACCCGGCGCGACGTGGGAAGGATCATCCTCACCCGACCGGCCGTCGAGGCCGGCGAGCGGCTCGGCTTCCTGCCCGGGGACGTCGCCGCGAAGGTCGACCCGTACCTGCGCCCGCTCTTCGACGCCCTCTACGACATGCTCCCCGCCGAGCGCGTGCAGGAGCTCCACGAGCGGGGGCAGATCGAGGTCGCCCCCCTGGCGTTCATGCGCGGTCGCACCCTCAACGACAGCTTCATCATCCTCGACGAGGCGCAGAACACGACCTCCGAGCAGATGAAGATGTTCCTGACGCGCCTCGGGTTCGGCTCGCGGATGGTCGTGACGGGCGACGTGACCCAGATCGACCTGCCGCGCGAGCGCAAGTCGGGCCTGATCGAGGTCTCTCGGGTGCTGTCGGACGTGGAGGACCTGGCGTTCGTCCGCCTCGAGGGCAGCGACGTGGTCCGGCACCGGCTCGTCCAGCGCATCGTCGACGCGTACTCGCACGTCGAGCCGCAGAGGCGCGACGGGTGATCGAGGTCGAGGTGCGCGACCCCGTTCCCGGCGTCGACGCTCCGGCCGACGTCGTGCGACGGGCGCTCTGGGCGCTCGGCGTTCGGCGGGCGACTCTCGGCGTGCTGGTCGTGTCACCTGCCGAGATGGCCGAGATCAACGGCCGCCACCGGGGCAAGGAGGTCCCGACGGACGTGCTGGCGTTCCCGCTCGACGGCGACGGCATCGGCGACTGGCCCGACGACGGACCGGCTCCCGAGCTGGGCGACGTCGTCCTCTGTCCCGATGCCGCGTCGGACCCGCTCGACGTCCTGATGATCCACGGCGTCCTGCACCTGCTGGGCTACGACCACGAGGTGGACGACGGGCAGATGCTCGCCCGCCAGGCGGAGCTCGTCGCCGCCGAGCGGCGCAGCGAGGTCGCCGGGTGACCTCGCAGGGGCCCCCGACCCGAGAGGACGAGCGCGAGCGCTCGTCGGACGAGGACGGCGGTGGCGACCCGACGTCCGTTCCGGAGCGCCCCTCGGGGCGCATTCGACGGAGCCTCCGGCTACGCCGGGGAACGCTTCCCCGCCAGGGCTCGCTGCGCTGGTCCTTCACCTGGGCGTTCGAGGGAATCGTCTACGTCCTCCGGACGCAGCGGAACATGCAGCTGCACGTCGGCGCGGCCGTCATCGCGCTCGTGCTCGGCCTGCTGCTCGACTTCTCCCGGCTCGAGATGGCGGTTCTGCTCGGCGCCATCAGCCTCGTCATCCTGGCCGAGATGTTCAACACGGCGCTCGAGGCGGCCGTCGACGCGGTGGTGACGAGCTACCACCCGCTCGTGAAGATCGCCAAGGACGTGGCGGCCGGGGCCGTGCTCGTGGCGACGGTGAACGCGCTGGCCGTCGCCTACTTCCTCTTCTACGACAACCTCACCAACACCAGCCGCGACCTGCTGAGCGGCGTCCAGCAGACGCCGACCACGATCGTGGTCGTGGTGCTGATCGTGACCGTGCTCGCCTCGATCGCGATCAAGGCCGCGACCGGGCGGGGGACGCCGCTGCGCGGCGGGCTGCCCTCGGCGCATGCGGCGGCCGCGTTCGCCGCCTGGGCGTCCATCACGATCATCGCGGACCCGTTGCGCCACGCGGCGCTGATCTCGCTCCTGGCGTTCCTGATGGCGCTGCTCGTCGCCCAGTCGCGGGTGGAGGCCGGCATCCACTCGGCGCTCGAGGTCACCGCCGGTGCCGTGCTCGGGACCGGTCTGGCCGTGCTGCTCTTCCAGCTGTGGGGCTGAGGGCGCCCGCGGTGACGCCGGTCGAGTCGTTTCGCTCGGGGCTCGTCGTCCTCGCCGGGCGTCCCAACATGGGCAAGTCGACGCTCGCCAACGCCCTGAGCGGTCGCCATCTGGCGGGCGTGTCGGCGCGACCCCAGACCACCCGTCGGCGCATCAGCGCCGTCGTGGACGGTCCGGACTGGCAGGCGGTCCTGCTCGATCTGCCCGGATTCCAGCGCCCGGCGGACGCGTTGACCGCCCGCATGCAGCGAACCGTCGAGCAGAACGTCGCCGACAGCGACGCCGCGCTGCTGGTGCTGAGCGCCGACGAGCCGATCGGCGGCGGCGACCGGTTCGTCGCCGAGCGCCTTCGTGCGGCCGGCGTCCCGGTGTCGATCGTGATCAACAAGATCGACGTGGCCACGCCCGATCAGCTCGCCCCGCAGATCGAGGCCGCCGCCGGGCTGCTCGACTTCGTCTCGATCCATCCCGTGAGCGCGCGAACCGGCGAGGGAATGGACGCGCTCCGGGCCGGCCTTCCGGAGCTGTTGGTCGAGGGGCCGCGGTTCTTCCCGGAGGGGGTCGTGACCGACCAGACCGAGGAGGAGCTGGCGGGCGAGCTGATCCGAGAGGCCGCGCTCTCGCACCTGCGCCAGGAGCTGCCCCACGCGCTCGCCGTCGATGTCGAGGACATCGAGCCCGCCGCCGAGGGTCTCGTCGTTCGGGCCGACCTGCTCGTCGAGCACGAGTCCCAGAAGGGCATCGTCATCGGCAAGGGGGGCCGGCTGATTCGCGAGATCGGCCAGGCCGCTCGTGGGGCGCTGTCGGCGGCGTGGGGGACGCCGGTGCACACTGACCTGCGGGTGAAGGTCAGGCGCAAGTGGCGCGAGGACGAGTCGATGCTCGGGCGCCTCGGCCTCTAGCCTAGGCCCGGGCGTACGTCGGGAGGCCAGTTGCTCGCAGTCGTGTTTCGTCGGCATCTCCGCGAAGGGGTGCGATACGAGGAGTACGTCGACGCGTGGCGGGCCGAGAAGGGCTACGGCGTCAGAGCCAGGGTGCTGAACGCCACGTCGCTCGATGACGAGCGCGAGGTCTTGACCGTCGGCTTCGTCGGAATCTCGACCCACGCGATGAAGCTGGCCCAGCGGTTCCTCCAGCACCACGACGAGTCACGGCACGACCGGATCGAGGACGTCATCGACGCCCCGCCGAAGGTCGCTCGCGCCGAGACGATCGCCGAGCACCACCTCGGCTCCGACTCATCCGCCCGGCCGATCCGCGTCGGCTCGCGGGAGAGCATGCTGCACCTCACTCACGCGCACCCGTCGGACGAGCCGCCGAGCCCCTCGCCCTGGATCGTCCTGGCATGCGCCCGTCGTCTGCACGAGCGTCCCGACCGGCGGCTGATCGAGTCGGCTCGGACACCGCCCGCCGATGTCGACGGGCTCGCGGTGCTCATCGACGCGCGCGGCGTCGACGAGCAGGCCGAGCTCGTCAGCGTCCTGTTCGTGCGGGGCGCAACGGATGTGCCGGGGTGGGCACGCGAGTGGCTCGACTCCGGGCTCGAGCCCCTCACCGCCGATGTCGAGTGGACCGGCGCCTATCGGGTCCGCGACGAGCACGACTTCCAGAAGGACCCGATCTCCGTGCCGCTCGGCGCCGGGGAGAGCCTCCTGTCGTTCTGAGCGCGCCGGGCCGCGGCTACTTCAGCAGCCGGCTCATTCGCCGATCGGCGTACACCTTCCCGTCCGTCTGGCACGACGGGCAGTAGGCCAGCTCGTAGTCGACGAACGAGACGCGCGCGAGCGTCGTGCCACACCGAAGGCACGGCTCGCCGTAGTGCCCGTGAACGGCCGTCACGCGCCGCTCCTTGTTCGGCAGATCCGTCGAGATCCGCTCGCGTGCCCGCTCGAGCGCCTGGGTGAGCACGGCGTCGGCGGCCGCCGCGAGCCGTGGCCACGCCTCCTCGGGAAGCCTGTCCGTCCGGGCGTAGGGCGCCATCTGGGCCGCCCACATGATCTCGTTGGCGTAGCAGCGACCGATGCCGGCCACCCGATGCCCGTCACGGAGCGCCGTGTGCAGGCGGGCGGCCGGGCTTGCGAGCCCGGCTTGCCACCCGCCGGGCACGAGGCCGACCGGCTCCGGGCCGAGCGTGGCGAGCATCGGGTGCTCGGCGGTGGCCGTGCGCTCGAGCACGTGCGCCTTGGCCCGGCGCTCGGTGGAGAGCTCGCGCAGGCGCAGCAGCAGGCCGCCCTCGACGTTCAGGTCGAGGCATGCGGCTTTTCCCGGACGGCCGGTCTTGCGGCGCGTGAGCCCCAGTCGGCCCGCCTGCATCAGGTGCATCACCAGCGAGAGGTCTCCGGCGTCGATCCCGACGAGCTTGCCTCGGCGCCAGACCCGCTCGACCTTCTCGCCGGCGAGATCGGACAGCGCCGGGTCCGTGCTCTTCAGCGTCGCCGGCTGCCACACGGTGGCCGATTCGACCCGCCGACCGGAGAGGACTCGGTCGAGTCCTTCCGCGAGGGCTTGCAGCTCGGGCATCTCAGGCAAGGCCGACGTCGTCCTGTCGCTATGCTTGGACGAATGCACGTCTCGCGAAGCCGCACTCGGGCCTGATGCGCCCGGAGGAGCTCGCCAAGACGCTCGACCATACTGTTCTGGACGGCTCCACGAGTGAGGAGGACGTCGTTCAGGCGGTCGAGGAGGCTCGCGAGAGTCACCTCGCTGCGGTCCTGACGCGTCCCGAGCACACACCCGTCGTTGCCGAGATGCTCCGCGGCTACGACGTGAAGGCCGCTGCCGCGATCGGGCTCGCCGACGACGGGCTGACCGGCCCGGCGAAGGCCGAGGCCGCCGTTGCCGCCGTCGCGGACGGGGCGGTCGAGCTCGAGGTCCTGATGGACACCGAGTGCATGCTGCGGGGCGACGTGCTCGTCGCCCGCGACGACATCGTGCGCGTCGTTCGCGCGGTCCGGGGCAGCGGCGCCAACGCGGGTCGGGCGGACGTGATCGTGAAGGTCGTCGTGGAGTCGCACCGACTCGGCGAGAAGCTGACCCGCCTCGCGTGCAAGATCGTCGCCGACGCCGGGGCGGACTTCGCTCAGACGTGCATCGGCACCGACCCGGCGCCCGCGGTCCGCGAGGTCGAGCTGATGCGGGACGCCCTCCCGGAGGCGGTCGCCGTCAGCGCGGCCGGCTGCTTCGACACGGCCGACGGCGTGATCGAGATGATCAGCGCGGGTGCGGCGCGGGTCGGAACGACGAACCCCCACGACCTGCTTCGCCAGCTCGCCGAGGCGAACGCCGCGGCCCAGTGAGCGAGGGGGCAGCGCGCACCGGCTCGCTCGCGCTCCCCGTGCACGGCCAGGACGCGGAGCTGCGCGACGCCCTCGATCGCGTTCGATTCGGACCCGACGGGCTGATCCCGGCTGTCCTGCAGGAGGTCGGCACCGGGCGCGTGCTGACGCTCGCCTACATGAGCCGGGAGTCGCTCGAGCTCACCCTGACCGAGGGGCGGACCTGGCTCTGGAGCCGGTCTCGGTCCGAGCTCTGGCGCAAGGGGGCGACGAGTGGCAACACCCAGGCCGTGCGCTCGGTCGTGCTCGACTGTGACGCGGATGCCCTGCTCGTCCTCGTCGAGCAGACGGGCGTCGCGTGCCACACGGGCGCCGAGACCTGCTTCTTCGACGGGCTGACCAGCGAGTCACCGGCGCCGTTCGCGGCGCTCGGCGAGCTCGAGCGCGTCGTCGCCGAGCGGGCCGACGCCTCGACCGAGGAGTCGTACACGGCGCGCCTGCTCGAGCGCGGCGTCGACGGGGTCGGCAAGAAGGTGGGCGAGGAGGCGACCGAGGTCGCGATGGCGGCGAAGGGTCGCGAGCGCGAGGCCGTCGTGCGCGAGAGCGCCGACCTGCTCTACCACCTCGTGGTGCTGTGGCGGGAGTCGGGTGTGTCGCTCGAAGAGGTCGCCGGCGAGCTCACCGCTCGGCGCTCGCCCAAGTGAGCCGGCTCGCCGTCGAGGTGCCGGAGGCGGGCGCATCTGACGCGCTCGAGATCTCGCCGACGCCGGAGGAGGTCCGCGCCCGAGTCGGCCAGGCCGGCGAGGTTCCGCTGGTGCACACCTACCTGGCCGACCTCGAGACACCGGTCAGCGCGTTCCTGAAGCTCCGTGACGGCGGACCCGCGTTCCTGCTCGAGTCGGCCGAGCAGGGCCAGCGCGTGGGTCGCTACTCGATGATCGGCGTTCGTCCGAAGGGGGTCCTTCGCACCGAGGCCGGCCAGACCGTGCTGACCGATGCCGCCGGCACGCGCCCCGTGGACGCCCCCGACGCCTTCGCCGCGGTCGAGCGGGCCGTGCGCGACGCTCGCTCCGATCGGCCGCCCACCGATCTCGCCTTCTGGGGCGGGGCCGTCGGCTTCTTCGGCTACGACCTGGTGCGAGCCGTCGAGCGCCTTCCCGACGAGCCACCGGACGATCGCCACCTGCCGGACATGGTCAGCCTCCTCACCGGGCCGGTGATCGCGTTCGACCACCTGGGCCGAACGCTGACGATCGTCGTCCCGTGCCGTCTGGACGGCGCGGACGACCCCGATGCCGCCTACGCGGCCGCCAGCGAGGAGATCGCCGAGATCAAGCGGGTGCTCTCGGGCCCGGTACCGACCTCGGGCGGGCAGCCGGCGCCCACCTGCGGCCCGGTCGAGGCGAACATGAGCCAGGCGACGTTCGAGGCGGCGGTCGAGCGCTGTCGCGAGTACATCTTCGCCGGCGACGCCTTCCAGATCGTGCCCAGCCAGCGGTTCTCGGCCGCGACGAACATCGACCCGTTCGCGATCTACCGGGGGCTGCGCGCGGTGAATCCATCGCCCTACATGTTCTTCCTGGAGCTCGGCGACCTGGCGCTGGTCGGCTCGTCCCCGGAGACGCTCGTCAAGGTGACCGGAACGACGGCCGAGACCCACCCGATCGCGGGAAGCCGGCCCCGTGGGGCCGATGCCGACGAGGACGCGACGCTGCGGTCCGACCTGCTCGCCGATCCCAAGGAGCGCGCCGAGCACGTGATGCTCGTCGACCTCGGACGCAACGATCTCGGCCGCGTCGCCGAGGTCGGGTCGGTCCACGTCTCGGATCTCATGAGCGTGGGGCTCTACAGCCACGTGATGCACATCGAGAGCCGCGTGGTCGCGACCCTCGCCGACGACGCGAGCGCGATCGACGCGCTCCGGGCGACGTTCCCGGCGGGCACGCTGTCGGGGGCGCCCAAGGTTCGGGCGATGGAGATCATCGACGAGCTGGAGCCCACCAAGCGGGGCCCGTATGGAGGTGCGGTCGGCTACCTGGGCCACGACGGCGATCTGGACACCTGCATCACGATCAGGACGTTCGTGTGCCGGGATGGCGTGGTGCACGCCCAGGCCGGCGCCGGGATCGTGGCCGACTCGGTCCCGGAGCGGGAGCACCAGGAGTGCGAGAACAAGGCGGCGGCGCTCTTTCGCGCGCTCGAGGTCGCGGCGGGAGAGCGCTGGTGAGCGGCCAGGCGCGCGCCCGGGTCGCGCTGATCGACAACTACGACAGCTTCACCTACAACCTCGTCCAGTATCTCGGTGAGCTCGGTGCCGAGGTGGCCGTGCGCCGCAACGACACGGTCGAGGTCGCCGAGCTGCGCGCGCTCGCCCCGACACACCTGGTGATCTCGCCGGGACCCAAGACGCCAGACGAGGCGGGAGTGTCGGTCGAGGCGATCCGCACGCTGGCCGGGGAGATGCCGATCCTCGGCGTCTGCCTGGGGCATCAGGCCATCGGGCGGGCGTTCGGCGCGCGGGTGGTCCGGGCCCCCGAGCCGGTTCACGGCAAGACCAGCGAGATCGCCCACGACGGGCGCACGGTCTTCGCGGGCCTCGAGAGCCCGATGCTCGCCACCCGCTACCACTCGCTGGTGGTCGACCCCGCGCTCGCTCCCGAGCTGGAGCTGACGGCGTGGTGCGACGGCGACATCGTGATGGGGGTCCGCCACCGCGAGCTCCCCGTCGAGGGCGTGCAGTTCCACCCGGAGTCAATCCTCACCGACGCCGGCAAGTCGTTGCTCGCGAACTTCCTGACGCTCGGCGCCAACGGCTCGGAGGGCGCGTGACCAGCGCCGTGGTCGTGGAGGCGACCGAGCGGCTGCTCGGCGGCGAGGACCTCTCTCGGGGGATGGCCGAGGACGCGCTGGACGCGGTGCTCGGCGGCGAGGCGAGTGAGGCGCAGACCGCGGGCCTGCTCGTCGCGCTCCGGGCCAAGGGCGAGACGGCCAGCGAGCTGGCCGGGCTGGCGGCCGCGATCCGCGGCCGTGCCGAGCACGTGCCGGTGCCCGAGGGGACCTTCGTCGACACCTGCGGGACCGGTGGGGGCGTGCCGACCTTCAACGTCTCGACGACCGTGGCCTTCGTCGCCGCGGGTGCCGGCGCCCGGGTCGCAAAGCACGGAAACCGCTCGGCCCGCTCGCCCAGCGGCTCGGCGGACGTGCTCGAGGCCCTCGGGGCGCGCATCGACCTGTCGCCGGAGCAGGTCGGGGCGTGCCTTGGCGAGCTCGGTCTCGGGTTCATGTTCGCGCCGGCGCATCACCCGGCTTTTCGTCACGTCGTCCCCGTGCGCAAGGCGCTCGGGGTGCGCACGGTCTTCAACCTGCTCGGGCCGCTGACGAACCCCGCGGGTGCGCCGCGTCAGCTGATCGGCGTGTTCGACGGCGACTACATCGAGCGCGTCGGGGGTGCGCTGGCCGAGCTCGGGTGCGAGCGGGCGATGGTCGTGAGCGGTCGAGACGGGATGGACGAGATCTCCACGATGGCCCCGACGGACGTGGCCGAGGTGCGTGACGGGGCGCTCACCCGCTACACGATCGACCCCGGGGAGCTCGGGTTCTCGCCTCCCGCGCCGGATAACTTGGCGGGGGGCGAGCCGGCTGACAACGCCGCCACGATCAGGTCCATCCTGGCGGGCGAGGACGGCCCCCGCCGAGACCTCGTCGTCCTGAACGCCGCGGCGGTGATCACCGTCGCCGGCGAGGCGGACGACCTGCGCGAGGGAATCGCGCGCGCGGCGCAGAGCATCGACTCGGGCTCGGCGGCCGAGCGCCTCGAGGCCTTCGTCGCCGGCACGCGGCGCCTCGGCCCGGACTCCGGTGGATGAGCACGTTCCTGGAGGGGGTCATGGCAGCCACGGCCGAGCAGGTCGCCGCCAGGCGGCGAGAGGTTCCCGTCGGTGAGCTGGAGGAGCGGGTCGCCGGAGCGCTGCCACCGCGGGGATTTCGCGACGCGCTGACCCGCAACGGGGTGTCCCTGATCGCCGAGATGAAACGCGCGAGCCCCTCGCAGGGGCCGATCCGCCCGGGCGCGTCGGTGACCGAGGTCGTGCGGGCGTACGAGCGGGGTGGGGCCAGCGCCAGCTCGGTGCTGACCGAGCGCGAGCACTTCGGCGGCGGGCTCGCGGATCTCGAGGAGGCCCGCGCGGCCGTCGCGCTTCCGCTGCTGCGAAAGGACTTCATCGTCGACCGCTACCAGCTCCTGGAGGCGCGGGCGGCCGGTGCCGACGCCGCGCTCCTGATCGTCGCCGGGCTCGCGCAGGACGACCTGCTCGCGCTGTTGGCTGCGACGCGCGAGCTCGGGATGGACGCGCTGGTCGAGACCCACGAGGCGGGTGAGGTCGAGACCGCCCTTGCCGCGGGCGCGGACATCGTCGGGATCAACAACCGCAACCTGCACACGCTCGAGGTCGACATCGAGACCACGTTCGGCCTGCTCGATCTGCTCCCCGACGGGGTGGTGAGCGTGGCCGAGAGCGGGATCACCGGGCGCGCGACCGTGGAGCGCCTCGAGGAGGCCGGGGTCGACGCGATCCTCGTCGGCGAGCGGCTCATGCGGGCGGACGATCCGGCCGAGGCGACCCGCTCGCTGCTCGGGACCGGCTGAGCCGCCGCACGCCCCGGCGTCCGGGACGGCTGTCCCCGTGATGCCCGAGGCCATGGGCACGACGGGCCACCGCCGCTAGGCTCAGTTCCGTGTCGGACCCCATCGACGACGTCCTCAACGACGTGGATCCGGATGGCGACGCAGGCGGTGGCGGAGGCCGGCGGCGGACGATCGTCGGGGTGCTCGTCGGCGTCGGCGTGGCGGCCGTCATCGCCCTGCTCGTCGTCGGCCTCGTCAACCGCGGGGTCGGGGATCGGATCGACGACGCCCTCGCCGCCGGCGAGCGCCCGGACGCGCCCTCGGTGACGCTGCCGCTCCTCGTCGGGCATCCGGATCTGGGACCCGAGGGAACCGAGGTGTCGCTCGCGCAGTTCGAGGGCCAGCCCGTCGTGGTGAACTTCTGGGCCTCGTGGTGCGTACCGTGCAGAACGGAGGCGCCCGTGCTCGAGGGGATCTGGCAGGACTACAAGGACCGGGGCGTGGTGGTGCTGGGCATCGACACGCAGGATCTGACCGACAACGCTCGCGAGTTCGTCGACGAGGTGGGGATGACATATCCGACCGTCCGCGACGGCACCGACGGCACCGAGCGGGACTTCGAGGTGACCGGCGTTCCGGAGACCTTCTTGGTGGACTCCGACGGTCGGATCGCGCTCCACTTCCTTGGCCCGGTCGACGATCCGGCCCAGATCACGACGGCGCTGGAGCAGGTGCTCTGATGCGGCGGGGAGCCCTGGTCGTGCTGCTGGGCGTCGGCCTGCTGCTCGGGGCGCTCGTCCCCGCCGCGGGCGCGCTCAGCGTGAACGAGGTCGCCAAAGAGGTGAAGTGCCCGACCTGCACGACGCCGCTCGACACCTCCGAGGCGCCGGTCGCCCAGGACATGAAGATCTACATCGCCGAGCGGATCGACGCCGGATGGAACAAGGACCAGATCATCGAGGGGCTCGTCATCGAGTTCGGCCCCTCCGTGCGAGCGACGCCCCCCAAGTCGGGTTTCGACCTGATCGCGTGGCTGGTGCCCATGATCGCGGTCGCGGTCGGCCTGGCGGCCATCGCGATCCTCACCCGACTCTGGGCGATCCGCGGCCGCCGCCGCCGGATGCCCGCCCCGCCGACCGCGGCCGAGGAGCAGGCCCTCGAGGCTCGCCTGCGCAACACGGGCCCCACCTGACCTCCTCGCGGCCGCGAATCGCTACAGGACCGACCGCGACCGGCCGATACATCCCCGAGGATCCGGGAAGGGAGACCCCGTCAGCACCCACCAGGATCAGCAGGGGGAGTGCGCGGCCAACGAGCGCATCGCCGCCGACCTGGCGGCGTTCGCGGCCGAGCCGAGCGTCGACCGCCTCGCGGCGTCGGCGCTCGAGTCCGCCGTCGCCGCCACCGGCGCGAGTGGGGGCGAGCTCCGGCTCGACCTCGGCAGTGACGAGCATTCGCACGAGAACGGCTCCGCGCGCGCGGGCAACGCCGTCGCCGTCGACATCCCCGGCGGCGGCAGGGCCGCCGGACGGCTCGAGGTCTGGGGCGTCGCCGAGCCTGCGATCGCCGAGGGGCGGCTGCGGATACTGGCCGTCGGCGCCGGTCAGGCGATCATCAAGCTCCAGCTCGAGCATGTCGCGCGGGCGGCCCGCCGGCGGGCACGCCGGTTCGCGAACGCCGTCGAGGCGTTGCGGTATCCGGTCTCTCCGGCGGAGGCTGTCCGCATCGTGCTCGCCGGGGCTCGGAGCCTCGTCAACGCCGAGGCGGCGCTCTTTCTGACCGGGGGTGGCGAGCAGGATCTCGCTCGGTTCGAGGGCATCGAGCCGCTCTCGGACGAGTCGGCCCGCGGTCTGCTCTCGGCCGAGCTGCGAAGCACCCTGGAGGAGGACGGGCCGACGATCGCGGAGGTTCCCGCCGGCCACGAGCTTCGGGGCGCCGGCCTCACACGGATGCTGCTCGCCGGGGTGGGCGTGCGCGCCTCGCTCGGCGTACTCGTGTGTCTCGACGACGGCACCGGCGGGTCGGCCGCCGAGGACATGCAGGCGCTCGAGGACTTCTGCGTCCATGCGGCCGCCGCCATGACGGCCGCCGTCCTCGGGCAGGAGGTGCGCGAGCTCGGTGCGGTCGATCCGCTGACCCGGCTCTTCAACGCCCGCTACCTGCGTACGCGGCTCGAGCAGGAGACCCAGCGGGCGCTCCGAGCCGGCTCGTCGCTCAGCGTCGCCGCCATCACGCTCGACGGCCTCGGCGAGCTCCGGCTCGAGGACGAGGGCGCTGCCGACGATGCACTGGAGCGACTCGCCGAGGGGTGCATCCCGAGGCTACGAGCGACCGACGTCGGCTGCCGACTCGGTGAGAACGAGCTCGCGGTGATCCTGCCCGACGTGAGCGGTCTCGACGCTTACCGTGTCGGGGAGCGGCTTCGATCCGGGATCATCGCCGACGCGGGCCTCGGGTCGCGGTGGACCGCATCGGTGGGGATCGCGACGTTTCCGGATCAGACCGGCGCGCCCGAGCAGCTCGCGGACGCCGCGCGGCGTGCGCTCGCCTGGGCACGACGGCATGGGGGGGACAGGACGTTCCTGTTCTCGCAGGAGGTCGTCGCGGGTCTCGAGGACGAGCGACGCGGCACCGGGGTCGCCAACGCCAGCGAGGCCGCCGGCGACAGCGGCATCGTGACGATCACCGCGCTCGCCGCCGAGGTCGACGAGCGGATTCCCGGCCGGCAGGGGCACAGCGAGCGGGTCTCGCGGCTGGCCGCCGCGATCGGATCGGAGCTCGGACTGGCCCCCGAGCGACTGTCCGATCTGCGTCTGGCCGGGCTGCTCCACGACATCGGCAAGATCGGCGTCGGCGAGGACGTCCTCACCAAGCACGGGCCCCTCAGCGACGAGGAGTGGCGAGAGGTCCATCGCCATCCCGAGATCGGGCATCGCATGCTGGCCGGCGCCCGCCTCGACGTCATTCGCCCGTGGGTCCTCCACCACCACGAGCGGATCGACGGCGCCGGCTATCCGGCCGGCCTGATCGGGGACGAGATCCCCTTCGAGGCGCGGATCCTGGCCGTCGCGGACGCGTTCGACACGATGACCCACACCACCCCGCAGCGCGATGCGCTCGACCCCGACGCGGCACTGGCGGAGATGGGCCGGTGCGCCGGCTCGCAGTTCGACGCCGGCGTGATCGCGGCGATCATGGCGTTGGCACAGCGCAGTGCACCCGAGCTCGAGGTCGGCGAGGACTGAGCTCAGCGCCGGTCGCTTGCAAGGATTGGCCGATGGGCGGGCGGTCCGAGGAGACGGGCGGGGGTGAGGTTCGGGTCGGCACGGCCAGCTGGACCGACCCGGAGTTCATCAAGGCCGGCTGGTACCCGACCGACGTCAAGGACGACGCCGAGGCGCGCCTTCGGTACTACGCGGAGCGGTTCGAGATGGTCGAGGTCAACTCGACCTTCTACGCGCTGCCCCGCATCGAGCTCGTGGAGTCGTGGGCGGCCCGCACCCCCGACGACTTCCGGTTCCACGTCAAGGCGCACGGGATCATCTCCGGGCACCCGGTCGAGCCCGGCCGGCTGCCCGAGCCGCTTCGCGAGCTCCCCGCTCAGCACGACGCGCGCGGGCGGATCAGGCGTCCGTCGCGCGAGTTGCGCGACGCGGCGATCGATGCCCTGGTCGAGGCGTGCGGGCCTCTCGCCGACAAGCTCGGCGCGATCCTGCTGCAGCTGCCGCCGTACGTCGCCTCGGGCGACGCGCAGCGCGCGGAGGTCGGGCGCATCGTGTCCCGGCTGCGGCCGCTTCGCACGGCGGTCGAGTTCCGTCATCGCTCGTGGCTCGCCGACGGCGAGCGCGAGCCGATGGAGGAGCTGCTGGCCGAGCACGACGCGGCGCTGGTGATCGTCGACACGCCACCGGTCGACGTCGCGAGCGCCCTGCCGACCGTGCTCGACGCGACGACCGAGGCGCTTGCCTACTTCCGGTTCCACGGGCGCAACACGAGCACCTGGACCACGGGCCGCACCGTCGCCGAGCGGTTCGACTACGTGTACGCCGAGGACGAGCTGTCGGAGCTGCTTCGTCCGGTCGGCGAGATGGCCGAGCAGGTGGACGAGGTGGCGGTCGTCTTCAACAACAACGCGCGAGATCACGCATTGCGCAACGCGGCCCGCTTCCGGGAGCTGCTCGAGACGATCTCCGACGGCTAGCCCGCGGCCGGCCGATCGGCGCAGAGGGCGGCGGGCGCCCCCTCACAGCACGACTCCACCTCGCGCCCGCACTCGCACCGCAGGTGCCCTCGCTCCTCGCGCAGCGGGAGCCCATGCGGGCACGGGCAGCGCAGCCCGTCCGCCGAAATCGAGGTCTCGACCGTCACGCGCGTGAGCCTAGCCACGACGGTCGGACGCCGCTCTTGGGCGAGATCGCCGAAGGAGTCGCAGCGCTCGGCGCGAACCTCGCGGCATGGCGGAAGCCGTTCGCTCGCGCGAGCCCCCTGCTGACGCCCTCGAGAAGACCGTCTATGCGGTGCTTCTCGCGGTGCTGCTCATCAGCTACATGCTCACCGTGGCGGCGCCCAACGCGCTCGGCGGCGGGCTCGCGCAGTTCGTCGTCGCGATCGTCGCGTTGCTGCTCGTCGGTGTCGGCCGGCGTGTGCGCCGTTTCGTCGGCGGCTGGGCGGGCGTCGCGGTTGCGATCGTGGCCGCCATCGGCCTGGCCGCCGGGATGTCAGCTGCCGGAGTCAACGGCGGGGCCGACATCGTGACCGTGCTGCTGCTTCTCAGCGCCGCCGCCGCGACGCTCGATCGGCTGCTCACGGTCAAAGAGATCACGATCGACACGGTGCTCGCCGCGCTCAGCGTCTACCTCCTGCTGGCGTTCGCGTTCGCCGCCAGTTACGCCGCCATCCAGGACATCACGGGCGAGCCGTTCTTCTCCGACGGGCGCTTCGGTGGGCGCTCGGACTTCCTCTACTTCAGCGTCGTGACGCTGACCACCCTCGGCTACGGCGACTTCGTGTCCGCGGGCTCGCTCGGGCGCGGGCTCTCGGCGCTCGAGGCCCTCTCGGGGCAGCTGTTTCTCGGGACCGTCGTCGCGCGCTTCGTCGGCATGCTCCGCACGCCGTCCCGCGCCCGCTAGGGCGTGGGCTCGGCCGGGATGGCGCCGGCGGCGACCTCGTCCACCGGGGGAGTCCAGATCGCGGCGGCCGGGTTGGCCCGCACCTGCGCACACGTCCGCGACTCGGACTCGCCGAAGACCACCGAGACCTTCGCCGGCGTGTCGGAGTCGAGCGCCGCGAGCGTGGCCTGGCACGCCCGCGCGGCGAAGTAGCTGTCGGTCCACGCGAAGGTGACCGTCGTGCGCCCGTCGGCCTCCTCGACGCCGTCGACGAACCAGTTCTGCTCGGTCAACGTGTCGGCCAGCGAGGACTCGTCCTGGCCGCCGGCCTGGGCGGCGAGGCCCACGGTCCCGGCGATGGCGACGAGCGCGGCGAGCGCTGCGCGAGTGGCGCGTCGGGGTCGTCCGGGCACGGCGCCGACGGTAGCACCCGAGTGTCGCGCGGGCGTCGGTGCGTGGTGCCCCCGCGGGCCCGTCAGCTGGTTCGGCGCCGGCCCGCGATGGCTCCGTAGATGACCAGCAGGAACACCGCGCCGAGTCCGGCGATGAGGAAGCTCCGAAGATCGAAGCCGGTGACGGGCTCCCCGCCCAGCCCGGAGGCGATCGCGCCACCGATGAGGGCGCCGACGATTCCGATCACGATGGTCGGGATGCAGCCGCTCGGCCCCTTGCCGGGCGTCACGAGGCGGGCCAGGGCTCCGACCACCAGACCGAACAGCACCCACGCGAGGATCCCCACTCAGCCGTCCTCGTTCACCGTGGAGCGCGCGCCGTTCTCGCCGCCGGCGCGCTGGCGTGCCCGGCGGGCCATGCCCTCGATCCTCACCGCGAGATCCACCGCATCGGCGGTGTGCTCGCCGCTGCCCCGCTCCGCGACGAACCACGCCTCGCGCGCGTAATACGACAGGCGCGCGGCGGCGTCGGGTCGGCCGGCGGCGACCGTGGCCTCCCGGCGGAGGTACTCGAGGATCTGGGCCGACTCCTCGTCGGTCCATTTCGGCGTCGTCTGCGTCTCTCCGCTTCGGCCGAGCAGGTACCAGATCAGCAACAGGATGGGGACCTTGATCCCGACGAACGCAACCGCGACCCAGAAACCGAGCACGTTCGGGGATCCGAGGCCGGCCGCCAGCAGCGCGACGTAGGTGCCGATCGTGAGCACCAGGAGCGCCGTGAACACGATCAGGATCAGCCGCAGGGTGCGGATGTTCCCCTGGGCATCGAACACGGTGCGCGCGAGGAGCGAGCGTCCCGAGCCTCGAGCGCGCGGATCGGCGCTTGCCATGCGCCGACGGTACCAGCATCAACCGCCGCGGCGGCGCGTGTCGACGGGGTCGGGACGTTTGCGCGTCGGGGCCGAACGGTGCCAAGATGAGAGCGACCGAACAACGGGGGGACGCGACCGAATGCTCACGCTCACCGACCAAGCCACGGATCGGCTCAAGCAGCTGCTCAACGAGGAAGACGACCCGGACGCCGGACTGCGGATCGAGGTCGTGCCCGGCGGATGCTCGGGCTTCGAGTACTCGCTCAGCCTCGGCGCTCGTGAGGACGGGGACGAGGTGGTCGACTCGGGTGGCGCGCGGGTCTACATCGACAAGTTCTCGGTCCCGTACCTGCTCGGCTCGGAGTTCGACTACGAGGAGAGCTTCCAGGGCGCCGGGTTCGTGATCAACAACCCGAACGCGGAAGCCTCCTGCGGCTGCGGGAAGAGCTTCACCACCTGACCCGGTCCGAGTCGGTCGGCCGCTCGACGGCTTCGGCCGCGATCGCGAGCACGAGCACGCCCGGGACCTGAGCGAGGTGGTACGCCGCGTCGGGGTCGAGACCGACGCGGGCGAGCTTCTCGCTGGGGATCGCTTGGGCTCCGGCGGCGGCCGCGCTGAGCACGACCGCAAGCGCCGCCATCTGTGCGCCTGGCTGGCGCCGGGCGAGCGCCACTGACCAGAGGCCGATCACGCCGGCCATGCTGAGCCCCTGGGCGGCGACCATCGTGCCGATACCACGGCGTCCCGTCGCGGCGAGGCCGAGGTAGAGCGCGGGTCCGATCGCTCCGAGCGGGGCCACCCGGCGAGCCGTCTGTGCCGGAAGGGTCGCTCTGGCGCTCGCGGCGAAGAGGAGGCCGATGCCCGAGGCCAGGGCCGTCGCGATCGCGGTCCATGAGCGCTCCGTGGCGCGCCGGTGCGGCGTGATGACCGCGTGGTGGACTGCACCCCACGCCGCGGCGGCTCCCATCGCGCCCAGACACGCGACGAACGCAGGATCCGCTCGGCGACGACGCCGAATCGTCGCGGCCGATCCAAGCGCCACCGCACCGAGAACGGCGTCGGTGAGTGAGCTCGCCGGCTCGGCAAGACCGCGCATCGCCGCGGATGGTCGCAGACCTCGGGCGGAACCGTCGGCACCAGGCGGCCCAGCCTGGTCGGGCGTGGCGGCGCGCGGGCCGGGGACCCGCCCGCGGTACCCTTCCCGGGTCGTCGAGCGAGGAGGGCAGATGAGCGACCCGGTCATCCTGAGCGCGGCGCGAACGCCGATCGGCTCGTTCAACGGTGCCCTCGCGGGCGTTCCGGCCACCGAGCTCGGCGCGGTCGCGATCAGATCGGCGCTCGAGCGTGCCGGCATCGATGGCGCGTCCGTCGACGAGGTCCTGATGGGAAACGTCGTCTCGGCGGGGACCGGCCTGAACCCCGCCCGACAGGCGTCGCTCGCGGCTGGGCTGCCCGAGGCGGTCCCCGCCACCAGCATCGAGAAGGCGTGCGGCTCCGGGCTCAAGAGCGTGGCGCTGGCTGCGCAGGCCATCAAGGCGCGCGACGCCGACCTGGTGGTGGCCGGCGGGACGGAGAACATGAGCGCCGCGCCGTACCTGCTCGAGAAGGCGCGGAGCGGCTACCGGCTGGGGGACGGCACGCTCGTCGACTCGCTGCTGCGGGACGGGCTGTGGTGCACGATCACCGACTGCCACATGGGCTCGACGGCGGAGAACATCGCCGCCGAGTACGAGGTGAGCCGCGCCGACCAGGACGACTTCGCTGAGCGCTCGCAGCGGCGGGCGGCCGATGCCGCGCAGGGTGGGCGGTTCGAGGCCGAGATCGTCCCGGTCGAGGTTCCGCAGCGGCGGGGAGATCCGGTCGTGGTGGACGTCGACGAGTACCCGCGGCCCGAGACCACTCGAGATGTCCTGGCCGGCCTGCGCCCGGCCTTCGAGCGGGACGGCACGGTCACGGCCGGCAACGCCTCGGGCATCAACGATGGCGCCGCGGCGACGGTCGTCGCGAGCCGCGATCGCGCCGATGAGCTGGGCGCGACCCCGGTCGCGTCGATCCGAAGCTACGCGTCCGCCGGGGTCGCGCCGCGCATCATGGGGATGGGTCCGGTCGGGGCGGTCCGCGGAGCCCTCGCGCGGGCGGACCTCGAGCTGGCCGACATCGACCTGATCGAGCTGAACGAGGCGTTCGCCGCCCAGTCGCTGGGGGTGATCCGCGAGCTCGGCCTGGACGAGGACAGGGTGAACGTGAATGGCGGCGCGATTGCGCTCGGCCATCCGGTCGGCGCCTCGGGGGCGCGGATCCTCACGACGCTCCTCCACGAGATGGAACGCCGCGACGTGGAACTCGGCCTCGCCACGCTCTGCATCGGCGGTGGGCAGGGCATCGCGATGGTGGTGGAGCGCACGGAGTGAGCGGCGAGGCCGACGTCAAGGCGGCCGCCACCGCGGGCTACGACGTCGGCGACCGGCGTCTCCATTGGTACGCGCCCAAGCACGGCGTCAATCGGCCGCTTCAGCACCTCGGCACTTACCTGCTGAACGTCACGCTGCGGCCGCGGTTCGGGTTCGAGGTCGCGGGTCGCGAGCACCTCGCCGAGCCCGGTGGCGTGCTGCTCGTGACGAACCATCTGGCCGACGTCGACATGCCGTTCCTGGCCGCGGCGGTGACTCCCCGGGAGCTGATGTACGTCTCGGCCACCAAGAACTTCGTCTCGCCGCCGCTCGGCTACCTCATCAGCGCGCTCGGCGCGTTTCCGCTCCACACGGATCGCCCGGACCCGGACGGCCTGCGCCACACGCGGGCCCAGCTCGAGGCGGGGCGGACGGTCAGCATCTTCCCCGAGGGCTACCCGACGTTCGGGCCGGAGCTCGCCCCGTTCGCCCGCGGCGCCGGGATGCTCGGTCTCACGCCGGGGATCCGCGTCGTCCCTGGGGCGCTGTGGGGGACCCACCGAGTGATGCGCACGGGCCTGCCGATCGGCTCCGGCCGCGTGCGCGTCGCATTCGGGGCTCCCGTGGACGTCCCGGCATCCGGCTCCCGCCGGGCGCGCGCGGATGCGCTCACCGACGCGTGCTTCGCGTCCGTCTCGGACCTGCTCGCCCGCCTGGTTGCCATGGACCCCGACGAGTGATGGACGCGCCCCCGCCCCCCGAGCTCCGGGCAGAGGCGGTCGCCTACGGATCCGTCGCCGCACGGCTCGGGCCCGGCACCACGCGTCTCGCGGTCGAGGTCGACGGGCGGGTCGTACGGAGGCTGGAGGTGCCGACGGGTCCGCGCTCGCTCGCGGTCCCCGTGCCGGTCGGCGACCGGCGGATCCGGGTCCGCGCGATCGGCCCCGGCGGGGCACGATGGTCGAAGCGCGTCAGGACGTTCGTGCTGCCGAGGAGCGCTCGCCGGGCGGGACGGATGCCGGGGTTCGTCGACAACCGGCTGCAGCGCGACGTGCAGGCGATCATCGGCCGGGTGCCGGCGACCGCCGGGGTGTACGTCCAGCACCTGGTCACCGGCTGCGGCGCCGCGGTGAACGCCGACGCGCAGTTTCCGGCGGCGAGCACCCTCAAGGCGGCGATCCTGGTCGACGCGGTCCGCCGGGGCAAGGCAACCGAGCTCAGAGCCGACCTCGACGCGATGATCAGCGTCTCGAGCGACGAGGCGGCGAACCGGGTGATCGCGGCGCTCGGCGGTGGCTCGCCCGAGGCCGGCGGCGCCAGCATCACCGACACGCTCGGCCGCCTGGGCCTGCGCCGCTCGCTGGTGCGTCGGGGGTACCTGCTCGACGCCCGGCGGCCCATCCGAATCGAGGCGACCGCCCAGCCGGCGCTGTTCACGAACTTCGTCACCACGCCGTTCGAGCTCGGCCGGCTGATGGTCGCGATCCACCGGGGCGCGATCCCGAAGGGCGGCATCCGGCGGCTCGGCATCGGCCGGGCCGACGCCCGCCGGGAGGTCCTTGGCCGGCTTCTGCGCGCGCACGATCGGACGAAGCTGGCCGCGGGTCTTGCGTCGGGCATGCCCCTCGCGCACAAGAGCGGCTTCACCCAGCAGGTCAAGCACGACGCCGGCCTGATCTACACCAGGAACGGACCGATCGTCGCGGTCGGGATGTCGTGGAGCGCGTCCGGTGTCGGCCACACCGCCGGCTCCTCGTTCCTGTCCAAGATCGCGCGATCGGCGGTGCGGCGCCTGGAGGGTGGCGGCGCCTGCAACGGCATTCCCCTGAAGCCGAAGCGCTAGACGGGGACCGTGCCCCGCACGAGCGCGTAGACGCTCGTCGCGAGAAACGCGCTCTGGTCCTCGTTGCCCGCTTCGAGCGCCGCGACCGACTTCGCTCGGATCTCGTCCCACTCGGACTCGGATACCGATCTGCGGATCGCCCGCCAGACCGGGTGATCCGACTCGAGCAGCGCGAAGAACCCGGCGGGGGAGTCGCTCCGGATCCGGAGCCGGCGGTCGACGATCGCGATCCGCTCGAGTCCGGCGTCGGCGAGTAGCGACTCGAGCCAGGTGTCGTCACCCCATCGCGGTGGGTCGTCCCGGGCCGGGACGTGGTCGAGCAGGACCTCGGCGGCGTCGTTGACCGCCCCGGTCGGTCGCCACGTCGTGAACGCGACCGTCCCCGCCGGCCGCGTCGTGCGGCACATCTCGCCGATCGCCGCGGGCGGATCAGCGCTGAAGATGATCCCGAAGGCGCTCAGCGTGACATCGGCGACATCGTCCGACACGGGCAGACGCTCGGCCGTTCCCTCGAGGAAGGTGATGTCGGCGTCGAGCATGGCGACCCGATCTCGTGCGATCTCGATCAGGCCCTCGGCCGGATCGATGCCGGTCACTCGGGCGCCTGCGCTGGCCGCCGCGAGCGTCGCGTTGCCGGTTCCGGCTCCGACATCGAGGACGTGGTGCCCGGCGGCAACGCCCGCGAACTCGACGAGGGCGGCGGCGGCAGGCTCGATGTCGACCGCCGTCCGCTCGTAGTCGCCGTCGGACCAGTCCACGTCCACTCCCCGATGGTTGCGCGTGGCGCGAGCATCCGGAAGGGGTCTACCTGCGCCCCCTCCCGAAGTGCTGTCCCGGCGGTGCGGCCGCCCGCACGCGATGCATGTCGGGCACGTCGATCGGCTCGTCGACGGGGACGTCCGGCGGCGGGGAGATCCGCGCCAGGCGATTCACCAGGACGTTCATGTTGCGGTCTCGGCGCTCGAAGCGGCCCCAGACGAGCAGGAGCGGGTCCGCTCGGATCTCGGCGCGATGGCGCTCGTAGACGTCGGGCCGCACGATGCAGTTGACGAGGCCGGTCTCGTCCTCGAGCAGCAAGAACAGGATGCCCTTGGCCGTCCCCGGTCGCTGTCTGGCCACCACGAGCCCGGCGACACACACCGACTCGCCGTGTGGGCGCGCTCTCAGCTCGGCGGCCGTGATGGTCTCGGCAGGGAGCCCCGAGCGGACGAGCGTGATCAGGTGCCAGCCGGTCGAGAGGCCCGTCGTCTCGTAGTCGGTGAGCGCTCGCTCCATCCGTCCGGGCTCCGGGAGCGCCGGGGCGGGGGTCGGGGGGAGGGGAAGCGCGAGCTGGCGCCCGGCGTCGGCTACCTCCCTCGGGCGGGCGAGCGAGCCGAGCTCCCAGAGCATCTGGCGCCGGGGCCGTCCGAAGACATCACATGCCCCCGCTCTGACGAGCTGGACGAGCTGCTCCTCGCGCAGATCCGCCCGACCCGCCAGATCGGCGAGATCGCGGAACGGCCCACCGTCCTCGCGCTCGGCCACCAATCGGATCGCGGCGTCCTCGCGCACCTCGCGGACGTAGCCGAGCCCGACTCGCACCGTCCCGTCCTCGATGTCGCAGGCCGCGCTCGAGCTGGCCACGCACGGTGGGCGCACGATCACCCCCCGGCGTTGCGCGTCTCGGACGAGGGTCGCCGGTGGATAGAAGCCCATGGGCTGGGCGTTCATCAGCGCCGCCAGGAACTCCGCCGGGTGCCGTCGGCGCAGCCAGGCGCTCTGGTAGGCCAGGATCGCGAACGCGGCGGCGTGCGCCTTGGGGAAACCGAACTCCGAGAAGCCGATGAGCTTTCGGAACACGTCCTCGATCGTCGGGTCGTCGACCCCTCGCTCTCGGGCGCCCTCCCGGAACTCGCGCCACAGGGCCAGCATCGCCTCACGGCTGCGCTTCCTGCTCATCGCTCGCCGCAGCGCCTCGGCTTGGCCGGACGAGAACCCGGCGAGCGCCATCGCCACCTCGAGGACCTGCTCCTGGAACACGACGACGCCGAGCGTCTCGCGCAGGGGCTCCTCGAGCAGCGGATGATCGTACGGCGGCACGAAGTCGGGGTCGGCTCGCCTCTTCCGGCGGTGCTCGACGTAGGGGTGGACTGCTCCCCCGACGACGGGCCCCGGCCGGATGAGCGCGACCTGGACGGTCAGGTCCTCGATCGACTCGGGCCGGGTCTGGAGGATGCTCTGCATCTGGGCCCGGCTCTCGATCTGGAAGACGCCGACCGTGTCTCCCTCCTGGATCTCGTCGTACACCGCCCGATCGGTGAATCCGATCCGCGAGAGATCGACGAGCTCGTTCTTGGTGCGCGCGATCATGTCGACGCACTCCTCGACGGCGGAGAGCATTCCCAGGCCGAGCAGGTCGATCTTCACGAACCCGGCGTCCTGGCAGGAGTCCTTGTCCCACTGGCAGATCTGCCTGCCGGGGAACGCCGCCGGTACGACGGGGACCATCTCGACGAGCGGCTGGGCGCTCACGATCATCCCGCCGGAGTGCTGTGACAGGTGGCGGGGGAGGCCTGACGCCTCGCGCGCGAGGAACGCCAGCGCCCGCCAGCGGGGCGACTCGAGCTTTCGGTCGCCTTCGGGAAGTCGAGCCAGCTCCTCGTCGACGGCGTCGGCGCTCGACCACCCGTCCGCCAGATGGGAGAGCCGCTCGATGTCGGCGGGCGGAAGCGCCAGCGCGCCGCCGAGCTCGCGAATGGCCATCCTGATGCGAAAGGTCGGGAACGCCGCGACGAGCGCGGCGTGCTCGTTGCCGTAGCGTGCGACGACCTCCTCGATCAGCCGCTTGCGGATGTCGCGGGGAAAGTCGAGGTCGATGTCGGGGACCGAGGCCGTGTCCCTGTTCAGGAACCGGCCGAGGAAGAGGTCGTTCGAGACCGGGTCGACGTGCGAGAGGCCGGTCAGGTAGCAGACGATCGAGCCCACCGACGATCCCCGCCCTCGTCCCGGAGGGAGCCATCTGCGGGCCGATCCGGCCGGCCGGACCTCGAGGGCGACCTCTCGCGCCAGCTCGAGGAGGTCGCGGTGTATGAGGAAGAACCCGGCCAGCCCGTGGTGCTCGATCAGCCCCAGCTCCTCGTCGAGGCGGGCGCGGGCGGCGAGCCGGCGCGACGCGTTCGGGTACCTGGCGCCGAGCTGGTACGTGCAGAGGGCCGCAAGCGCCTCCTGGGCGCTCTGGCCAGGGTGGCTGCCGGCGAAGTCCGGAAAGCGGTAGCCGAGGTCTCGTGTGAGATCGAACTCGAGCCGTTCTGCCAGGCGCACGGTCTCGGCGACGGCCTCGGGATGGTCGACATGGCGGGCGGCCATCTCGGCGGGGCTGCGGAGCACCGCGTCGCGGTTTCCGCGACGGGCCGCCTCGGAGCCGTCGAGCGTCTGCCGCTCTGCGATGGCCACGAACGCGTCCTGGAGGAACGCGCGACGAGGATGGTGGGCGTGGACGTTGCCGGTCGCGACCGTGCGCACGCCGACCCGCTCGGCCAGGTGGGAGAGGTCGCTCGCGAGGCGACGATCTCCTCGTGAGCGCGAGTGCTGGAGCTCGACGTAGACGTTCTCGCGCCCGAAGTCGGCGACGAGGCCGCCGAGCTCGGCCAGGGCGCCATCCCGGTCTTGCGACCTGATGCGGCGGGCGAGGAGCCCCTGGCCGGGGCATCCGGTCAGGCAGACGAGCCCGTCGGTGTGTCGAGAGAGGGCATCGCGCGGCAGCGACGGGGGGAGCGCGCGCCGATCGGGCGGCGGGCGGGTGTCGGCGTGGGCGATCGTGAGCAGGCGGCAGAGGTTGGCGTAGCCGGTCCGATCACGGACGAGGAGCGTCAGGTGCGAGCCGTCCTCGAGCGTGACCTCCGCTCCGGTGATCGGCCGCACCCCGAGCGCGCGGGCGGCGTGGGCGAACTCGAGCGACCCGCAGAGGCCGTCGTGGTCGGTGAGGGCGATCGCCGAGTGACCCAGCTCGACCGCGCGCGCGGCGATCTCCTGCGGGGAGGAGGCTCCGTCGAGGAAGCTGAACGCGGAGTGGCAGTGGAGCTCGACGTATTCGGGGCGGGCGCCTCCCATACGAACACATGTTCGCATAGTGGCGGCGTGGGAGGCCGAGGGGGGTCATTGGGTGAACCACCGATCGCTCCGGGTGTCGCGAAAGACCACCACCAGGCGCCCCGGCTGGAGGACCAGCTCCCAGTAGTGCCGGTCGATCGGCTCATCGGTCCACCAGCGGTCCTGGATCAGCCAGTCCTCCCTGACGTCGAGCACCATCCGCCGCCGCCCGCCCTGGACGACGGCGTGGGGTGTTCCGTCGGGTGCGGTCACGACCTGGGTTGCCCGAGGGGCGCCGACTTGCCGAAGAGCGCTGCTCATTCGCCGGGCTGATCCATGTCCCAGCTCCGGCCGGTCACTCCGCCCTCGGGGCACCCCCGGAGGGCTGCATCGAGGCGTGGCGCCTCGATGGGGCGGACGAAGCGCCCCAAGGGCGGAGCGCTGCGCCCTGCGCGTCGACGACCAGCTCCGGACACATCGACGCGACGAGCTGCGCTCGTCAGGGCCAAGGAGCCGGAGCTCTGCGCCTCCTTGCCC
>JANQPH010000021.1 GCA_028285405.1 Thermoleophilia bacterium | reverse complement strand
TCGCGCTCGCGGTTCCATCGGGCGGAGGCGGCGAGGGGCCCCGGGTCGACGCCGCGTCGTCGGTTGCGCTCGGCGAGCGCGCGTGCCGCATCGGCGAGGACGTCGGCGTCGAGCGTCGGCGGCCGCCAGCGTCCTTCGTAGTGGAGCCCGCCGCGCGGGTCGATGAAGGTCGGCGCCTCGGCGCCCGGCACGACGCCGGCCCTCGGCCGGGCCGACTGGATCCGCCAGCCGCCCTCGTGGAGCAGGCGGTGGTGGTGCCGACAGAGCAGGATGCAGTTGGCGAGCGAGGTCTCGCCGCCGTCGGCCCAGTGTCGGATGTGGTGGGCGTCCGTGAAGCGGAGCCCGCAGCCGGGGAAGCGACATCCGCCGTCGCGGAGCTCGAGCGCGCGACGGAGCGCCGGCGGGATCGTGCGCGTTCGGCGGCCGATCCGGAGGGGCTCGGCGGACGAGTCGGCAGGTGAGTCGGCGCAGCCGCCGTGCTCGACCCTCACGACCGCGGCGTCGCACGTGAGGCGCCGGGACGTTTCAGCGGAAACGCGGGTGCCGTCCTCGAGGTGCGACACGCGGTCGCAGGCGCGGGGCTGATCACCCTTCGTCGCAGCCGAACCCGCTCCGGCGCGCGATTCGGCTGCGCTCAGCGTTTCAGCTGAAACGTGCAGCATCACCTGGTAGCGCTCGGCGCGGGTCCCGCTGATCGGTGCGTCCGGCTCTCCGCCCTCGCCGCCGTGGCCCCCGAACCCTGCGGCCAGCGCCCGCTCCGCGATCAGCGCGAGCGCGTCGGCCCGACGCCGCGCGGCGGCTGTGGCGGTGTCGCCGCCCGCCACCCCCCGCGCGTCCTCGCCGCGGAAGATCTGGTCGCTCGCGGCCTCGATCGCGCGCAGGAGCAGCGCACCGACCTCGGCGGGCAATCGTCCGCGCACGACGTACATGCCGTCGTCGTCCGGGAACACGGACAGCGTGCGGCTCTGGTGCCGCTCGCGCTCGACGTCCAGCTCCTTCCTCCGGTCATGCCGCTTCCATGCCCGCACCATCCGCTCCGTCTGCGCGGTCGTGCAGCCGCGTGCGAGCTCGAGGAGGTCAGCTTCACTCTCGGGCGTCGCGACCCGCGTCAGCGCCCGCACCTTCGAGAACGACAGCTCGCCGCGCGCCATCGCGGCCGCCGTCTCGGGCAGCTCGACGAGCGCCGCCGCCGCGCGCACCTTCTCCCTCGCCGCACCGAGCGCGATCCCGGTCCGGTA
>JANQPH010000009.1 GCA_028285405.1 Thermoleophilia bacterium | reverse complement strand
GACCCGGCATGCGTCCTCTCGGCGGACAGCTGCGATGTATCGACACAGGGCGTCGATTGCTCTCCGGTCCGGCTCACAGGAGTAACCTGCCGGCTGGATGCCACTCGGCGCAGAATCCGCGCGTCAGCGAGCGGCCGCCCTGGCCGAGCGCACGCGTTTCGGGGTGCCGATCCGGGCTCGCGCCGTCCCGGTCTTCATCCCGAGACACCACGAGAGCCCGATTCGGGCGATCCTCGGCCGCGTCGCGATCGCCGCCGGGTTGATCCTGTTCGTGACCCTGGTCGTCTTCATCGACCGAAGCGGCTACGAGGACCAGGTCAACGGCGACGGGGTCAATCTCCTCGACGCCTTCTACTACGCCACCGTCAGCGTCACGACCACCGGGTACGGCGACATCGTCCCGGTCACCGACACCGCCCGCGCGATCAACGCCTTCTTCGTCACGCCGGCGCGAGTCCTCTTTCTGATCCTTCTCGTGAGCACCACCCTCGAGGTGCTCACCGACCGCACGCGCGAGAGCTTGCGAAAGCAGCGCTGGAGAGCCCGCATGAACGAACACTTCATCATCGCCGGATTCGGCACCAAGGGAAAAAGCGCGGTCCGCGTCCTGCTGGGACGAGGGGTGCCGCGCGAGAAGATCGTGGTGATCGATCAGAACCGGCGCGCCGTCGAGGAGGCCAACGCGGCCGGCCTCGTGGCGATCCTCGGTAGCGCGGCGTCGACGTCGGTACTGGACGAGGCCGGCATCGAGCGGGCGCAGGCGGTCGTCGTCGCCCCGGAACGAGACGATGCCGCGGTGCTGATCACGCTGACCGCGCGCCAGCTCTGCTCGAAGGGGACGACGATCGTCGCGGCCTCTCGCGAGGAGGAGAACGCCCTGCTGCTGCGCCAGAGCGGCGCCGACTCGGTGATCACGTCCTCGGAGGCGGCTGGCCGGCTGCTCGGGCTCGCGACGGAGGCCCCACGGCTGGTGAGGGTGCTCGAGGACCTGCTCGCGACCGGTGTCGGACTCGACATCGCCGAGCGCCACGTCACCGATGCGGAGATCGGCGCGCGAGCGGACCTCGATCCCCACCATCTGGTCGTCGCGGTGGTTCGCGAGCACGAAGTCCTGCGTTTCGACGACCCCCGCACGACGTCGCTGGAGCAGGGCGACCGGATCATCTACATGTACGGCAACGATCCGATCTAGCCCTCCACCCTGCACTCTCGACCAGGTTGCTGTTACACACAGCAGGTAGGCTGGCCCGCATCCGGCCCGGGGCGCCCGGGCCGCAGAACCCGGAACAGGAGCCTGGGATGCGAGTCCTCCGCCGTCGAAACGTTCTTGGAGTCGCCGTTGTCGCGGCCGTGGCGTTCGCCGCCGCATGCGGTGGCGGCGGCGACAGCGACGACTCCAGCCCGGCCAGCACCGAGGACTTCCTCGCAGAGGTCGACCAGGTCTGCCGGGAGTCCCGGGAGCAGCTGGACGCGATCGACGAGCCCGAGTCCGCCGAGGAGTTCCTGCCCGCGCTCCAGACGGCGATTCCGATTCAAGAGCAGCAGGCAGAGGATCTGCGCGCGATCGAGCCGCCGCCCGAGCTCGAGGCGCAGTACGACGAGGCACTGGCGCTCATCGACGCCCAGGTGGCGGTCATCCAGCAGTCCATCGACGACCTCGAGGGCGGCGCGGACCCGAACGACGTCGTGGTCGAGTTCACCGAAGGGCTCGAGCGCAACGAGGAGCGGCTCGACGAGATCGCCGCCGACATCGGCCTCACCGAGTGCGGCGCCGATGCCGGGGACGACGGCCCGGCCACCGACACCACGACCGATGACACGCTCAACAGCGACACGGACACGACCTCCGAGCCGGCCAGCACACCGGGACCGACCGGGGACGTCCAGCAGTACCTGACCGATGTCGGGGCCGCCTCGCAGGCGCTGATCTCGTTCGGCGAGGTACTGCAGAGCGTCAGCAGCCCGGCCGAGCTCGAGGCATCGGCGGACGAGGCCCAGGCGCAGATCGACGAGTTCGACGCCGCGATCGCCCAGCTCGACGGGTACACCCTCGACGACGCGCAGCTCGAGGAGCAGCGATCGGGGCTCGTGGCGGCCGCGCCCGACGTCTCGGACACGCTTCGGCGCTTCGTCGACGCCGCTGCCGCCGGCGATGTCGGCGCAATCCAGAGCCTGCTGCCCGAGGTGACGACGGCACTCACGAACTTCCAGCAGGCGGCGGACGTCTCGAGCCCCTAGGGTCGGCCCGCGAGGGCGATCGGCGCGGGTCGGCGAGATCCGCGCCTCGCCGGAAGGAGTGCGGTTGCCAGCACCACGCGCGCGCAGCCTGGCTGGCGTTGCCGTCGTCGCGACCGTGGCGCTCGCGGCCGGCTGTGGCGGCGGATCGGACTCGGAGCCACCCAGCCCCGCCGAGTTTCGCAACGAGGCGAACGCGGTGTGTCGAGAGGCGCGGATGACGCTCGCCGACATCACCATGCCGAGCAACCCCGACGAGTTCGTCACGTCGCTGGAGATGGCGCTCCCGCTGCAGGAGGAGCTGATCGACGACCTGCGCGACGTCGATGCCCCGGAGGAGCTCACCGAGCGCTACAGCGATGCGCTCGCGCTGCTGAGCGAGCAGCGATCGCTCGGCCAGCAGGCGCTCGACGACATCGAGGGCGGCGGCGACCCGGTCGCGGTGATCACGACACTGGGTCCCGAGATCCAGCGAAACGAGGAGCGGCTCGATGAGGTCGCCCTCGAGCTGGGGCTGGTGGACTGCGCCGGAGGCGAGCCGGCGGTGGGCTCAGCCTGATCCGGGCGAGCGCGAGCGCCCTCGCGCCTGCTGATCGCGCTTGGCCTTCTCGGTCCGTGTCGCGACGAGGATCACGGCGGCGGCGAGGACCCCCCAGAACACGCCGTAGCCGAACCCGCGCCAGAGCGGCTGGTTCAGCAGCGTCACGTGGATCACGAAGAGCACGATGATCGCGACCGGAAGCGCGATCGCGAGCTGTGCGCGCGACGGGAGGTCTTCCCATCGCCGGACCAGCGAGGGACGTTGCGCGGTGCTGGCCATTGCGCCGAGGATAGCTCTCCCGCAGCCACGAGCGGTCCTCGGTCGGCCGCACCGGGGCCATATGATCCGGCAGGTGAGCGAATCGGCAACGTGGCAAGCGTTCAGCGAGTGGTCGGGGACGCTCGCCGACATCGAGAGCGCCTCGTCGGTGCTCGGATGGGACCGCGAGACGCACATGCCGGTCGGCGGCGCCGAGACCCGTGCCCGTGCGCTCGGGACGCTCGCGGCGCTCAGCCACCGCGAGCTCACCCGCCCGGAGATCGCGGACGCTCTGGAGGAGCTGCGCGCGGCGGACCTCGATCCTGCCCGAGCCGCCGCGGTCCGGCTCGCCCAGCGGCGCCGCACGCGCGCCCTCGCCGTTCCGGAGCGGCTCGTCCGCGAGTCGTCAGAGGCCAGCTCGCGCTGCGTGTCGGTCTGGGCCGATGCCCGGCCGACCGGCGACTTCACCCGCCTCGCGCCAGAGCTGCAGCGCGTGATCGCGCTGAAGCGAGAGGAAGCCGAGGCCCTGCGAGAGCCGGACATGGGCGAGGCCTACGACGCCCTGCTCGAGGGCTTCGAGCCCGGAGCGCGAACGGCGTGGCTCGAGCCCCTGTTCGCGAAGGTGCGGGCGGGCGTCGAGCCACTGGTCGGGCCCGCCGCCGACGCCCAGCCGCCGGAGCTGCCGCCGGACCTCGACTGGCCGAAGGGCGCGCAGCTCGAGCTGACCGCGGTGCTCGCGCGTGAGGTCGGCTTCGACGACACGCGTGGACTGGTCTCCGAGTCGGCCCATCCGTTCACCGCGAGCCCCGGCGCCGGTGACGTCCGGTTCACCACCCGAATCGATCCGACGAGCCCGCTACCCGGGGCGCTCGCGAGCATGCACGAGCTCGGGCACGCGCTCTACGAGCAGGGTCTTCCGCTCGAGCCCGCCGGCACCCCGGCGCGGGAGGCTCCCTCGCTCGGCGCCCACGAGTCGCAGTCGCGGCTCTGGGAGAACTACGTCGGCCGCTCGGACGAGTTCTGGACTGCGCTCGACCCGACGCTGCGCGAGCTCTTTCCGTCACAGATGCGCGGCCTGGCCGGCGCGGACCTCGCCCGGGCGTCTCGCCGCTCACAGCCATCGCTGATCCGCGTGGAGGCCGACGAGGTCACGTACGACCTCCACATCGTGCTGCGCTTCGAGCTCGAGCTGGCCCTCATCCGGGGCGACCTCGAGGTCGCCGACCTGCCCGGCGCGTGGGACGAGCGCATGGAGTCACTCCTCGGCGTGCGGCCACCCGGTCCCGCCGACGGCGCGATGCAGGACATCCACTGGCACGCGGGGCTCGTCGGCTACTTCCCCACCTACACGCTCGGCAACCTGTACGCGGCGCAGCTGTCGGACACCATCGCCGCCGATCTGGCGCCCGTCGCCGAGCTCACCGAGGCCGGCCAGCTGCCAGAGCTCCTCGAGTTCCTCCGCGATCGCGTGCACCGGCACGGCTCGCGATACGAGACCGCCGAGCTGATGCGACGCGCCACCGGCCGCGAGCTGTCGGAGGAGCCGCTCGTCCGGCACCTCCGAGAGACCTACCTCGTGGCCTAGGACGCTCCCTCGCGGGTGCGCTGAGCGGTCGTCCGCTTGGGCGTCTCGGCGCTCGAGCCGTACGTCTCGTAGGCGCGCACGGCGGCGCCGACGATGCCGGCGTTGTTCTGGAGCGAGGCGATCGCCACAGGAGCCCGCACGTCGAGGTACTTCGCCCACTTGTGCGAGTGACGCGAGACGCCGCCGCCGAGGATGATCAGGTCCGGCCAGATCAGGCCGTCGACTTCCTGCAGGTACTCGTTCACGCGACGCTTGACCCAGTGCTCCCAGCTCAGGCCCTTGCGCTCCCGCGCGCTCGCGGCGGCGCGCTGCTCGGCGGGCCTGCCCTTGATCTTGATGTGCCCGAGCTCGGTGTTCGGGACCAGCTGGCCGTCGATGAAGAGCGCCGAGCCGATGCCGGTCCCGAGCGTCAGCATCAGCACGACGCCCTTCTGCCCCTTGCCGGCTCCGAAGCGCACCTCGGCGAGGCCGGCCGAGTCGGCGTCGTTGATCACGGTGACCTGACGGCCGAGCGCCGAGGAGAACTCCTCGATCACGTCCCGGCCGATCCAGGCCGGATCCATGTGGGTCGCCATCGTCGCGACACCGTTGACGATCGCCGCCGGGAAGCCGATGCCGATCGGATTCTGCGACTCGAGCTGTCCCGCCGCCTCCTCGAGCGTCGCGATGACGCGCTCAGGCGTCGCCGGATGCGGCGTCGGCAGCTTGACGCGATCGCTGGTCATGTCGCCGGCAACCGGGTCGACCAACCCCACCTTGATGCCCGTGCCGCCGATGTCGACGCCGATCCATCCATCGCTCATGCGGGCACCGCCTCACTGTCGAACGCCACCAACGAGAACACATCCTGCTCGGCGAGTCGGGCGCGACCCGGAAGGAACGTCAGCTCGACGACGACCGCGACGCCGACGACCTCGCCGCCCATGTCGTCGACCAGGCCGCAGAGCGCTTCAGCGGTCCCGCCCGTCGCGAGCAGGTCGTCGTGCACGAGCACCCGCTGGCCGGGTCGGATCGCGTTGCGATGCAGCTCGAGCAGATCCTCGCCGTACTCGAGCGCGTAGGCCCGTGAGATCACCTCACCCGGGAGCTTTCCGGGTTTGCGAGCCGTTGCGAAACCCGTGCCCAGGGCACGCGAGATCGCGCCCCCGAGGATCAGCCCACGCGCCTCGGCGCCGAGCACCATGTCCACGCCACGGGGCGCCGCCCAGCCGACGATCCGATCCACGCAGGACGCAAGCCCGGCCGGATCCTCGAACAGCGGCATCACGTCGTAGAAGAGGATGCCCCGCTTCGGATGGTTCGGGATCCTGCGGATCGCCGAGTCGATGTCGAACTGCACTGGCCTCCCGTCGATCGGCCGCCGGCCGCTCGCGCGAGCCTACCTGCCGGGACTTCCCCGACCGTCGGTCCCGACGAACTCGCGCAGCTCGGCGATCAACATGAGCTGGCGCATGTGCGAGGCCAGCGCCGCCAGCGCCTCCAGGCGCTCGAGCGCCTCGCGTCGCCGATCAGGATGTCTCGAGCGCAGGCCCGTCGCGACCAGCTGCTCCAGCAGACCCGCCTCGCGCTCCGCCGCGACCCGGAACAGACGGATGTGGCGGGGCTCCACCCCGTACCCGGCCAGCTCGGCCGCGGTCTTGGCGATCTCGCGATCGGTCTCGTCGAAACCGGCGTCGGTCCCGGCCAGGCCGTACTCGCGAAGCGCACGCACGAGGTCGTGGTCGGCCCCCGTGCTCTCGGCGACCTCGTCGGCGCTGTAGCGCCGCGTCGGCGCCGGCTCGCTCAGCTGCGCGCGCTTCATCTGCCGGGCCTGCTCGGCCACGCTGAAGGCGCCGGTCGCCGAGCTCTCGAGCTCCTGGCGAATCACGCGCAACGGGAGGAACTCGTCCCGCTGCAGTCGCAGGATCGTCCGCAGGCGCTCGACCTCGCGCGGCGGGAACTTGCGGTAGCCGCCCGGCGTGCGCTCGGGCGAGATCAGGCCCTGGTCCTCCAGGTACCTGATCTTCGAGATGCTGAGGGTCGGGAAGTCGGCCTGCAGCAGCGTGCAGACCGCACCGATCGTCATGGACTCGCCGTTGCCGGCCGGCTCGCCGGCGGGCTCGGGAGTCGGCTCCTCGATCGCCTCTCTCATCCGAAGTACACCAGCCGGAACTTGCCGATCTGGACCTCGTCGCCGTCGCGCAGCACGGAGCCGATCTCGATCCGGTCGCGGTTCACGTAGGTCCCGTTCAGGCTGCCGAGGTCACGCAGCTCATAGTGCGGGCCTGCCCGATGCAGCTGCGCGTGCTCGCGCGAGACCGTGATGTCGTCGAGGAAGATGTCCGACTCCGGGCTCCGCCCGATCGTGATCAGGTCGCCGTGGAGCAGGAAGACCGTGCCCGCGGGCTCGCCCGATCGGACCGAGAGCGACGGAACGTCGCCCGCGCGCAGCGCCGCCGGCGGGGCGTCGCCGCGGATCTCCTCGATCGGGATCGGCCCCGTGACATCGGTGGGCTGGCCCTCGGTGGCGAGCTCGGTCCCGCACCGAACGCAGAACCGGTTCCCCTGGCTCTGCTGCAGACCGCATTCCGGACAGAACGTCATCTCGATGCTCGCCCGCCGGCCAGCGGTCTACCCGCGAGGCTCGTCGTCACCCTCGAGGCGAACGACATCGGGGAGCCTGCCGGCGAGGATGCGGCTGAGCTCTTCGACGTCGACGTCCCCCAGGACGCTCTCGTCCTGGCCCTGAAGCCGCTTCACCAGCTCGTTCTTCAGCAGCTCGATGCGCCCGTGCAGGACCCGCCGCTGATACGAGATGTCCCGCTCCTGCTCGGTGAGCTCGTGGATCAGCGCCTTGAGCTCGTCATCCGACAGCGTGGTGAGGTCGGGGCTGACTTCCATTCACCGCTCCTGGAGGTTCCGGTCTTTCAACAGAATAGCCAAGGGGTCGGCGCCCTCAAGCTTGGCTCGAGGTTGAGTGTGCCTCGACCTCAGCCCCGTTCGCCTCGGCGAGCAGGCGCCGCGCGTGCAACGCGTAGTGCACGAACGTGCCGATCGCCGCCACGACCGCGATCCAGAAGACCACGTCGGCCACCGGGTCGTCGGTGAGCAGCGCGAGGCCCGTCGCGATCATCGTGAGGGCCGACGAGCCCTTGCCGGCGAGGTCGACCTCGAGCAGGACCCCCCGCCGAGCGGCGACGATGAACCCGGTCACCGCGAGCAGCTCCCGCGTGATGAGCAGCGCCGGGCCCGCGGCGTGGAGGCGCCTGACCTGGAGCAGGGCGACGATCCCGGCGAGGTTGAGGAGCCGATCGACCGCGGGGTCGGCGATCTGCCCGAACCGGGTCTTGGCGTCCAGTCGCCGGGCGAGCGCCCCGTCCACGTAGTCGGTGGCGGCAACCGCGCCGAAGAGAAGCGCCGCGGGCGGGGACGTGCGGCTCCGGGCCCGATGGGCGACGGCCGAGACGACCGGGACCCCGACGAGCCGGGCAGCCGTGACGGCGTTCGGCAGCCAGCGGAGGCGCCGAGTCACGCCGCCTCTGGGCGCCGCCCGACCGATGTCGACCTTGCCGTTCGCGCTCACGGCGGAACACCGTACGCGATGAGCGATTCGCGGGTTCGTGGCCACCGGCCACACGAAATCGGGGCGGCAGGATTTGAACCTGCGACCGCCCGGCCCCCAGCCGGGTGCGCTACCAGACTGCGCCACGCCCCGAACGCCGGATCACGGTACCACAGGCCTTGGCGCCGGCAGCCCGACGCCGAGGCGACTCAGCGAAGGCCCTCCCAGACCTCGCGGACACCCGTTGCCGCGTGTGCGAGCGGGATCTCGTGCACCTCGCGTCCGCGCCGGACCTGCACCTCCAGCGGACCGTCCGGAAGCGTCCGCTTGCCGATGGTCACTCGGACCGGGCAGCCGAGCAGCTCGGCCTCGACGAACTTCTCGCCGGGCTTCTTGTCCTCACGGTCGTCGAGGAGCACGGCCAGCCCCAGCTCGGTCAGCTCGCCGAAGAGCCGCTCGGCGAGCTCGGCCTGGGGTGTCCCGGCGGCGCCGATCAGCACCAGATGGACGTCGAATGGCGCGATCGCCCGAGGCCAGACGATCCCCGCCTCGTCGTTGCCCTGCTCGACCGCGGCGGCAGCGATCCGCGCTGGCCCGATCCCGTAGGAGCCCATCACGATCGGCTGCTCGACGCCGTCCGGATCGAGGTAGGTGGCGCCGAGCGGCTCGGAGTACTTGGTGCCGAGCTTGAAGATGTTCCCGATCTCGATCACGCGCTCGAGCCGGAGCGGCGCGCCGGTCGCGTCGAGCTCGCCCTCCCGCACCTCGCGCACGTCCGCCAGCTCTGCCGAGAAGTCCCGGCCGTGAACGACGCCCCGCAGGTGGGCCCCGTCGCGATTGGCGCCGGTCACGTAGTGCCCGACCGCGATCGTCTCGTCCGCGACGATGCGGACGTCCGAGACCCCGACGGGTCCGAGGGAACCCGGCCCGGCACCGAACCATCCGCGGATCTCGTCCTCCTGAGCCGGGCGGTGTGGTCCCACGACGCGATTCAGCTTCGCCTCGTTGACCTGGTGCTCCCCGCGCAGCACCACGAGAACGGGGCCGTCGTCGGCGACGACAACGACCGACTTCGCCAGACGGCCGGCGGGGAGCCCCGTGAACTCGACCAGCTCGTCGATCGTGCCCACCCCCGGGGTGTCGAACTCCTCGGGGGCGTCCGGAACGTCGCCGAAGTCAGGGTCGATCGGTGTCGAGCGCGCAAGCTCGACGTTGGCGGCATAGCCGTCGCCGAGCGCGATCACGTCCTCCCCCGCTGGGCTCGGCGCCATGTACTCGTGCGCGCCGCGCCCACCCATCATCCCCACGTCGCTCTCGACTCGGAACCAATCGAGGCCGCAGCGGTCGAAGATCCGTGCGTAAGCCTCCGTGTGGGCCTCGTACGACGCGTCGAGCCCGGCGTCGTCCCGGTCCATCGAGTACGAGTCCTTCATCGAGAACTCCCGGACGCGGAGCAGCCCGCTCTTGGGACGGGGCTCGTCGCGCAGCTTCACCTGGATCTGGTACCAGGACTGCGGTAGGTCCCGGTACGAGCGCAGCTCCCGCGCCGCGTGCCAGGTGATGATCTCCTCGTGGGTCATGCCGAGGACCATCGGGCGCCCACCCCGGTCCTCGAGGCAGAACTGCTCGTCGAGCCCGTAGCGACCCGTCGCCTCCCAGATCTCCGCCGGGTGCATCACGGGAAGATGGACCTCCTGGGCCCCGATGCGGTCCATCTCCTCGCGGATGATGGCCTCGACGCGCCTGATCACGCGCCAGCCCATGGGCATGAAGGAGTAGAGCCCGGCCGCCAGCTGGCGCACGAGCCCGGAGCGGATCATCAGCTTGTGGCTGATTGCCTCCGCGTCCGACGGATCGTCGCGAAGCGTCGGCCACAGGCGCCCCGACAGACGCCATGAATCGCCGAGGGGTGCGTCGGGCATGCGCCAGCCGTCGGGAACCGTCATGTCCTCACCTCGAGTTGGTCAGGCCGAAGTCGATGCCGCGACGGGGAAACGCTTGTCGACGTACTCCTCGACCATGCGCATGAAGTCGTCGGCGAGCGTGTCGCCCTCGAGCGTGGCGACCTTCTCGCCGTCGACGTAGACCGGGGCGCGCGGCGACTCGCCCGTGCCCGGCAGGCTGATGCCGATGTCGGCGGCGCGGCTCTCGCCGGGCCCGTTCACGATGCAGCCCATCACCGCGACCTGGAGCTGGGCGGCCTCCGGGCGCTCGGTGCGCCACACGGCCATCCGCTCGTCGAGCTCCCCCTCGATCCGCTGGGCAAGCTCCTGGAACAGGGTGCTCGTCGTCCGGCCGCAGCCCGGGCACGCGGTGACCCGCGGGCGGAACGCGCGCAGCTCGAGGGCCTGCAGGATCTCCAGACAAACCCGCACCTCGGTGTCGCGGGCACCGCCCGGCTCCGGCGTGAGGCTCGCCCGGATCGTGTCCCCGATCCCCCCCTCGAGCAGCACCGACAGCGCCGCCGCTGTCGAGGCGATCCCCTTTGCCCCCATGCCGGCCTCGGTGAGCCCGAGGTGGAGCGGGTAGTCGGAGCGCTCCGCGAGCGTCCGGTAGACAGCGACCATGTCCGGCAGCCGGCTCGCCTTGCAGGACAGCACGATCTTGTCGTGCGCGAGGCCAATCGCCTCGGCGGCCTCGGCGGAGTCGAGCGCACTCCGGACCATCGCCTCGCGGAGCACCTCCTCCGCGCTCTTGGGCTCGGCGCGCTCGGCGTTCTCGTCCATGAGCCGGTCCATCAGCTCCGGGTCGAGCGACCCGGCGTTGACCCCGATGCGAACGGGGCGGTCGTACTCGATGGCGACGTCGATCATCGTCGCGAAGTTCCGGTCGTGCCGCGCGCCCCGGCCGACGTTGCCCGGGTTGATTCGATACTTGGAGAGCGCCTCGGCCGTCTCCGGGAACTCGGTCAGGAGCGTGTGGCCGTTGTAGTGGAAGTCGCCGACCAGCGGCACCTCGACGCCGTGGTCTTCCCTCAGGCGCGTGACGATCTCGGGCACCTTGGCCGCGGCAGCGCGGTTGTTGACCGTGATCCGGACGATCTCGGAGCCCGCGTCGACCAGCTCGGCCACCTGCGTGGCCGTCGCCACGGCGTCAGCCGTGTCGGTGTTCGTCATGGACTGGACGACGACCGGTGCGCCACCCCCCACGGTCACGTCGCCCACCCGGCAACCGACGCTGTGTCGTCGCTCGCTCACGGCCCTAACTCTAGACCGGGGGCGCGGCGATCGGTTGCCGCTACGGACCGGTCCCGTTGCGGAGGTCGCTGATCAGACTGACGTCGTTCGAGAGCGCCACGAAGAAGATCACCATGATCACCGCGAACCCGACGATGGAGACCCGCTCGAACACGGCGCGCGAGATGGGCTTGCGCCGCACCGCCTCGACCAGCGCGAACAGGATGTGCCCTCCGTCCAGCGGAAGGATCGGGATCAGGTTGAAGATCCCGAGCGCGAGCGACAGCAGCGCCGCGAACTGGATCCACTGCGCCACGCCGCTGATTTGGGTCGAGAACGCCCCGATCCCGACGACCGAGTTGACCTGGCTGCGCGCCTCGGAGTCGACGAACGCCGACCCGATGACCTTCCCGGTCTCGGTGATCACGAATGCCGTGCGATCCGAGCCCTCGACGACGCCCTCGATCGGTCCCGCGCGCTGGGTGGGGCCGAGCTCGATGTCCGGGCGGAACCCGAGCGTGCCGTCATCGCGCAGGCGGACCGTCCGCGTGACCTCCTCGCCGGACTCGGTCACGTAGGTGATCGAGGTGACCTCGCCGGGCCGCGCCTGCAGCGCGTCCCGGACCTCCTCGAAGTCCGGCGTCGGCTGACCCTGCACGGCGACGATCTCGTCGCCTTCGGTCAGGCCGATGACCGCCGCGGGCGAGTCCGTCTCGGGCACCTGGGCGACGCTGTTGGTCGCGGACGCCGACGGGAACCCGATCCAGAAGACCATGCAGAAGAGCACGAAGGCCAGCAGGATGTTCACCGCCGGCCCGGCGAAGATCGTCGCGAGCTTCTTCCAGGTCGCCTGGTTGTAGTACGCGCGGTGCTCGGCCTCGGGAGGCACGTCCTCGCCGCGCACCATCCCCGTGATCTTCACGTAGCCCCCGAGCGGGATCCATCCGACGGCGTATTCGGTCTCTCCCCTGGTGACCGACCAGATGGGGCGGCCGAAGAAGACCGAGAACCGCTCGGCGCGCATCCCGGTCCACTTGGCCACCAGCAGGTGGCCGAGCTCGTGGACGATCACGAGCGCGATCAGGATCAGGACGAAGAGGAGGATCCGAAGCGGCGAGTCGAGGAAATCGATCACGCGCCCACCCCCGCGGTCGACGGGGCGCCGGGGCGCCGGCCGTCCACGGCATCGCGGACGACGTCCCTCGCAGCCGCATCCGCCCGTTCCACGGCCTCGAGGCTGTCCGCCGGCTCGCCGGGGACCGAGGCGAGGGCCCGCTCGACGAGCGCGCCGATGTCGAGGAACCTCACACGGCCGGCCAGGAAGGCCTCGACCGCCACCTCGTTCGCCGCGTTCAGCACCGCCGGCGCGGTGCCGCCATCCCGACCAGCCTGGCGCGCCAGCGCGAGGCACCGGAAGCACTCGGTGTCGGGCTCCTCGAACGTGAGCTCCCGACCCACGAGGTCGAACGGCGAAAGGCTCGGTACCGGCGGCCGCGGCCACGCGAGCGCGTGCGCGATCGGAGCCCGCATGTCGGGGGCGCCGAGGTGAGCGAGCAGCGCTCCGTCGGTGAGGCGCGCCAGGGCGTGCACGATCGACTGGGGATGCACGACGACCTCGATCTGCTCGTCGTCCAGGTCGAACAGGTGCCGGGCCTCGATCACCTCGAGCCCCTTGTTCATGAGCGTCGCCGAGTCGATCGTGATCTTCGCCCCCATCGACCACGTCGGGTGCGCCAGCGCGTCGTCGACGCCGACATCCGAGAGCTCGTCCGCCGTCCTGCCTCGAAACGGCCCACCGGATGCCGTGATGGCCACGCTCGCGACGCGCTCGGGCGGAATCCCCTCGAGCAGCTGCCAGAGGGCCGAGTGCTCGCTGTCGATCGGGTGCAGATCGGCCCCGGTGCGCTCCCGCAGCGCGCGAACGAGCTCACCCCCGACGACCAGGCTCTCCTTGTTGGCCAGCGCGACCGGGAGCCCCCGCTCGAGCGCGGCGAGCGTCGGGCGCAGCCCCGCGGCCCCGACGATCGCGTTGACCACCACGTCCGGCGCGGTCGCGTCCATCAGGCCGGCCAGCTCCGCGTCGAAGCCGACCGTGCCGCCGCCGACGGCCGCGGCGGTGTGGGTGACGCCGGCGGCACGGGCCTGGGCGAGCATCTCGTCCACCCGCGACCCACAGCTCAACCCCGCCAGCTCGAGGTCGGGCTCGCGCTCGATCACCTCGAGCGCCTGCACGCCGATCGACCCCGTTGACCCCAGCACCAGAACGCGCCGCATCCCTCCAAGGGTAGCGCCGGTCGCCGAGGCCACCGCGAGAGCGAGCCCGCGCTCGACATCGCGGGCCGCGCGGACCGAAGGACGTCGGCCGTCCGCGTTGAAACCTGTGCGCATGAGCACCAGCGACCCGGCCGTGATGCGTCGGGACGCCGAGGCCCGCACGCTGCTCGGGCCGCAGGCGATCACCATCCACCATCAGCCCGTGGTGTGCCTCGACGACGCGAGGACACACGCGTACGAAGCGCTGATGCGCCCGATGGTCGCCGCGTTCGACGATCCCCTCGACGCATTCCGCGCCGCGGAGGGAGCGGGCCTGGGAAGCCAGCTCGATCACGCCTGCGTCGAGAGCGCCCTCGACTCCCTCCCGGACGTTCCGACCGGGGCCCGGCTGTTCGTGAACGCGTCGCCGACGACGCTGCTCGACGGCACCCTCACCACGCAGTGGCTGACCGACGCGATCCGCGCCCGCGGCGGCTCCCCCGAGTCCGTCGTCATCGAGCTGACCGAGCACGCCGACGTCGACGACCTGGCGGCACTCGCCGACGCGACCGGCGCCCTGCAACGTGCCGGGGTCGGCGTGGCCCTGGACGACACCGGGACCGGCAACAACAGCCTCGAGCGCATCACGCTGCTGAGACCGGACTACGTGAAGCTCGACCAGTCGCTCGTGCGCGGCTGCGACCAGAGCTTCCACCTGCTCGAGATCGTGAGGATCCTGACCACCTTCTGCGTCGCCCTGGGCCCGAGGGTGATCGCCGAGGGCATCGAGACGATCCGCGAGCTGACCGCGGTCAAGCGGGCCGGCGCGCACATGGCGCAGGGATTCCGGATCGCCCGACCGTCGCAGGGGTACCCGCAGGTCGACAGCACGACCGCCTCGACCATCACCCGCTCGAGTGTCGTCGACCGCGGCGTCGCCGCGGCCCGGGCCCTGGCGACCCCACTGGCGACGATCGACGACCTGCTGACGATCCTGGCTGGCACCCCCCGGACGCTGCGCCCGAGGAGACGACCGCCCGGCTAGACCTCGTGGGCGTGCTCGCAGAACGCCCGCACGAGCGCCACCGAGGCATCCAGGTCGTCGGGGTGAGCCGCCTCGGTGATCTGGTGGGTGTAACGAAGCGGTATCGAGACCCCGCCCGCACGTGCCCCGTCGCCTCCGAGGGCGAGCTCACGCGTGTCCGTGCCGCCTCGCGGCATCACCTCGAGCTGGTGCGGGATCTCGTGCTCCTCGGCCAACCCGACCAGCGCATCGACCATGTCCGTGGGGACGATGACCGAGCTGTCGAGCACCTTGATGGCCGCCCCCTCGCCGAGCTCGGTGACGCGCTCGCGGGCGGGCACGCCGGGGCCGTCGTTGGCGAGCGTCACGTCGATCGCCAGCCCCAGCTCCGGACGTATCCGTGAGGCGGCCACGCGGGCCCCGCGCAGGCCGACCTCCTCTTGTACCGTCGCCACCGCATGCAGATCGCACCGATGCTCGCCGAGCGTCCTCATGGCTTCGAGCATCACGTAGAGCCCGGCGCGGTCGTCGAGGCCCGGGCTGCTCACCAGGTCACCGAGCCGGGTGATCTGGGCCGCGCGCGTCACCGGGTCGCCCGGCCGGACGAGCTCGCGCGCCCGCTCCCCGTCGAGGCCGATGTCGATGTAGAGGTCCTTCTCCTTGGGCGCCTTCTCGCGCTCGGCCCGCTCCATCAGGTGCACCGGCTTGCCGCCGATCACACCGGGCAGATCCTCCCGGCCGTGCACGACCACCCGCGCGGCGACCAGCGCCCTGGGGTCGTGACCGCCGACGGTGACGACGCGCAGGAAGCCGTCCTCCTCGACATGGCTCACGATGAAGCCGAGCTCGTCCATGTGCGCCGCGAGCACGACGCGCGGCCCGGGGCCGGGCCGGCGTGCCACCAGGTTGCCGACCGGGTCGACGCTGATCTCCTCGGCGACGTCGCGCAGCTCGGTGGCCACGACCTCCCGGATCGGGCCCTCGTGTCCCGAGGGGCCCGGCGCCGCGGTCAGCCGTTCGAGCAGGTCCCAGTCCATTCCCGGGAGGCTACCGGTGGCTGAGACCGCCGAGACGGCACCCAGCCGCCTCGCCCGCCGCCTGGGGCTTCGCGACGCCGTGCTCATCGGCCTCGGCTCGATGCTCGGCGCCGGCGTCTTCTCCGCCTTCGGTCCGGCCGCCAGCCAGGCCGGCTCGGCGCTCCTCATCGGACTGGGCGTCGCGGCGGTGGTCGCGTACTGCAACGCCGCCTCCTCGGCGGATCTGGCCGCCAACTACCCGGAGTCCGGTGGCACCTACGCGTACGGTCGCCGCCAGCTGGGCGACTCCTGGGGGTTCCTCGCCGGCTGGGCGTTCATCTCGGGGAAGGTCGCGAGCGCGGGGGCCATCGCGTTCACCTTTGCCGCGTACGTCGCCCCGGACTACGCCCGCCCGATCGCCGCGGCGGTCGTCATCGGCGTCTTGCTCGTCAACCTCGCGGGGGTGCGAAAGACGGTCTCGGTCACGGCCGTGATCGTCGCCATCACCCTCGCCGCGCTGGCGATCATCGTGATCGCGGTGCTCGCGGGCGGAGGCCTCGATGGAGGCCGGGTCGATCCCATCGGCGCCGACGCGGGACCGCGCGAGATCCTCGCCTCCGGAGCGATCCTGTTCTTCGCCTTCGCGGGCTACGCCCGCATCGCGACGCTGGGCGAGGAGGTTCGCGAGCCGCGCCGGACGATCCCGCGCGCGATCCCGATCGCCCTGGGGATCGTGTTGGTGATCTACGCGATCGTCGCCGTCACGGTGTTGGCGGCTGTGGGCGCGCCGGCGCTCGCGGCGACCGACGCACCCCTCGAGGCGGCCGTCAGCGCCAGCGACCTGTCCTCGCTCGAGCCGGTCGCTCGGGTCGGTGCGGCCGTGGCATCGCTCGGGGTCCTGCTCGCCCTGCTGGCCGGCATCGGGCGCACGACGTTCGCCATGGCCGCAAACCGGGACCTGCCGCCCGTCCTCGCCGCGGTCTCGAGTCGGGCCAAGGTGCCCCACCGGGCCGAGATCGCCGCGGCCGTCGGGGTGCTGATCGTCATCTCGGTCGGTGACCTGCGCGCGGCGATCGGGTTCTCGAGCGTCCTGGTGCTGACCTACTACGCGATCGCCAACGGGAGCGCGATGCGCCTTCCGCGCCGCATGCGCCTCCAGCCGCTCGTCGTGCCGATCGTGGGCCTGGTCGGATGCCTGGTGCTGGCGACCTCGCTGCCCGCGTCCTCGTTGATCCCAGGAGTGGCGGTCGTCGGAGCCGGGGTGTTGCTCGCGCTGCTCCGGTACCGGGGCCGTGGCTGGTGGCGCGAGCCAGCGCACGACTCAGGCCTGTGACCTCGCGAGCGCGGGCGCCCTATATGAGGGCGAAGACCGTGACGAAGTAGACCAGCGGGGCGCTGAACAGCAGCGCGTCGAACCGGTCCAGCACGCCGCCATGACCGAGCAGGAGCTTGCCGGCGTCCTTCGCGCCCACATCGCGCTTGATCATCGACTCGAACAGATCGCCGAAATAGGCGCCGATGCACGCGACCAGGCCGATCAGAAGCGACTCGGGCGCCGAGATCCAGTCCATGTAGAGGCCCGCCACCCAGACGGCGAAGACGCCGGCCACCAGCCCGATCACGAAGCCCTCGACGGTCTTCCCCGGGGAGGTCCGCGGCGCGATCGGGGTCCGACCCCACTGGCGCCCGCCCAGGTAGCTCGCCGAGTCGAAGACCCAAGTGCCGACCAGGACGTTCACGACCACACCGGCGCCGTCGGGCAGCTCACGCATGGCGACCAGGAGACCGAGCGGCACCCCGATGTAGATGACGCCGAACAGCGTCGCCGACACCCGGCCGACCAGGTCGTCCCGCCGCTTCAGCCAGAGGCCGGCCAGCGCGACCAACCCGAGCGAGACGGCGACACCGAGGACGATGCCTCGCTCCGGGCTCGCCAGGGACGCCGCCAGCCCGATGATCGTGAGTACGCTGAGGTAGCCGGCCCACCGCAGCGGCCGCGACGCGGCGGTCAGGCTGTAGAGCTCATACAGCCCGAGCATCGCCAGCACGGCCACGGCGGCGGCGAAGATCGGCCCGCCGAGCGCCACGACGGCGATCGCGACGACGACGCCCGGGATCGCGACGAGCAGGCGGCTGCGAAGCCCCGCCAGACGCCTGCGCCGCAGTCGTCGCGGCGGTGGCTCCTGGCCAGGCTCCTCGGCCGGCGGTTCAGCGTCCGCCGAAACGGCGTTCTCGACGCGCATAGTGGGCGACCGCATCGAGCAGGTCGTCAGGTCCGAAGTCGGGCCACAGTCGGTCGGAGAAGTAGAACTCGGCGTACGCCGACTGCCACAGGAGGAAGTTCGAGATGCGCTGCTCGCCGCTGGTGCGGATGACCAGCTCGGGGTCCCGCAGGTCCGGGCCGTAGAGGCACTGGGCGAACTCGGCCTCGCCGGCCTCGGGCCCGTATTCCTCGGCGAACCGGCGCGCCGCGTCGAGGATCTCCTGCCGGCCGCCGTAGTTCATCGCGACGAAGAGCCGGAGCCGCTCGCCACCGGCCGTGGCGGCCTCGGCCGCCTCCATCCGCTCGCGCAGCCGGTCGGCGAGCTGCTCCCGCCGGCCGATGAACCGGATCTGCACGCGCTCCTCGACGAGCTCGGGCACCTCGCTGTCGATCTGGTCGCAGAACAGGCTCATCAGCTCCTCGACCTCGTCGGCCGGGCGGCCCCAGTTCTCGGTGCTGAAGGAGAAGACCGTGAGATCGTCGATGCCGGCGTCGCCAGCGGCGCGGACCACCCGCTTGAGCGCCTTGGCGCCCGCCGAGTGGCCGGCCGCGACCGGCAGGCCTCGGCGCTCGGCCCAGCGCCCGTTGCCGTCCATGATGATCGCCACGGACCTCGGAATCTCGCCCCGGGGCGGTGCGCCGGCCGGGACCTCGCTGACCGCGGGCTGGCCGAGTCGGAGGACCGTGCGCGCGGCCTTCAAGCGAGTGCGAATCGTCATGAGCTCGTCGCCGGCCGAAGCGCTCAGACTTCGAGGATCTCAGCCTCTTTGCGCTCCATCAGCTCGTCGATCGCCTTGACCTCGGCGTCGGTGAGCTTCTGAACGTCGTCCTGATACCTCGACAGCTCGTTCTTTGAGATCTCCCCGTCCTTCTCGGCGCGCTTGATCTCGTTGTTGACGTCCTTGCGGACGTTCCGGACCGCGACGCGGGCCTCCTCGGCCATCTTGCTGACGAGCCGGGTCAGCTCCTTGCGCCGCTCCTCGGTGAGCTCGGGCACGGCCAGGCGAATGATCTGCCCGTCGTTGGAGGGGTTCAGCCCGATGTCGGACTCGAGCAGCGCCTTCTCGATGGCGTCGAAGATCGACGGGTCGTACGGCTGGACCGTGATCAGCCGGGGCTCGGGGACGTTCACCCCAGCGAGCTGCTTGAGCGGGGTCGTCGTGCCGTAGGCGTCGACGTTGACCCGGTCGAGCAGCGCGGTGGTCGCCCGCCCGGTCCGCACGCTCGCGAGCTCGCCCTGGAACGCCGCGACCGCGCCCTGCATCCGGCGCTTGGCGTCGGCGATCTGCTCCTTCATCGCTCTCCCCCCTCGCTCGCCGCCCGCGACCCCGCGTCGGAGGACCCGGCCGAGTCGCTCTCGACCCTGGTTCCGACGCTCTCTCCCGAGAGGATCCTGGCGATGTTCTGCTCGTCGGCCATATTGAAGACGAAGATGGGCAGGTCGTTGTCCATGCACAGCGTCAGCGCCGTCGTGTCCATGACCCGCAGACCCCGCTCGATCGCGGCCCGGTGACTGATCCTCGGGATCAGCTTGGCGCCGGGGTCCTCTCGCGGATCGGCGTCCATGACGCCCTCCACGCGGTTCTTCGCCATCAGGATGCACTCGGCGCCGATCTCGAGCGCCCGGAGCGCGGCGGTGGTGTCCGTGGTGAAGAACGGGTTTCCGGTCCCACCGGCGAAGATCACGACCCGCCCCCGCTCGAGGTGGCGCATCGCGCGCCGGCGAATGTAGGGCTCGGCGACCTCCTGCATCTCGATCGCTGACTGCACCCGCGTCGCCAGATCGCGCTTCTCGAGCGCATCCTGGATGGCCAGTGCGTTGAGCACGGTTGCGATCATGCCCATGTAGTCGGCTGTCGCCCGGTCCATGCCCATCGAGGTGCCCTCGAGCCCTCGGAAGATGTTCCCGGCGCCGACGACGATGGCGACCTCGACACCGGCCCGGGCGGTCGAGTCGACCTGACGAGCGATGGCCGAGATGCGCTCGGGGTCGATCCCGTAGGCCTGCTCGCCCATCAGGGCCTCACCGGACAGCTTCAGGAGGACCCGCTCGAAGACGGGGCTCCCGATCGAGGCGGGTCCTGGGCTGCGGCTACTGGCCAAGCTCGAAGAGCGCGAAGCGACGGATGGTGACGTTCTCGCCCACCTTGGCCGCCGTCTCGGCTCTCAGCTCCTCGATCGTGCGCGGCTTCTTCTCCGCTTGATCGCGAACGAACTCCTGGTCGAGCAGGACGACCTGGCGAAGCTGCTTGCTCAGCTTGCCCTCGATCGCCTTCTCGCGCGCCTGCTCGGGAACGCCGTCCTTCTTCACCTGCTCGGCGTAGATGGCGCGCTCGGAGTCCTTGTACTCCTCGGGCACGTCCTCGGCGCTGACCCACATCGGACGCATCGCTGCGATGTGCAGCGCCAAGTCGTGCACGAACTCACGGAACTCGTCGTTGCGCGCGACGAAGTCGGTCTCGGTGTTGACCTCGACCAGGACGCCGACCCGATCGTTGTGGATGTAGGAGTGGATCAGGCCTTCGTTCACTGCTCGCCCCGCCCGCTTCGCCGCATCCGCCAACCCCTTCTTGCGCAGCGCCGTGGTGGCGGCCTCCATGTCGCCACCGGCCTCCTCGAGGGCGCGCTTGCAGTCCATCATCCCGGCGCCGGTCTTCTCGCGAAGCTCCTTGACCGCCTGTGCGCTGATCGTGGTGCTCACTGGCTGTCGCCCTCCGTCGCGTCGGCCGCCGGCTCCTGCGCCGGCGCGGTCTGCTCACCCGCTGGTGCGTCCGGGCCCGCCCCGGAGTCTGCCGGTCCGGTCGGCGCCGCGTCAGCATCGGTTGCACCGCCCGCCGGCGCGGGAGGTGCCTCGGCGGAAGTCGCGCCGTCTGCCCCGGCGTGGCCGTTGCTCGCGGCCGCGTCCGACGGCACCCCGCCCCGACCCTCGATGATCGCGTCCGCCAGCGTCCGCAGCACGAGCCCGCAGGAGCGAATCGCGTCGTCGTTGCCCGGGACCACGAGGGTGGCCTCGTCCGGGTCGCAGTTGGTGTCGACCAGGCCGATCACCTCGAGGCCGAGCCGATTCGCCTCGCGAACCGCGATGGACTCCTTCTTCAGGTCGATGATCACGACCGCGTCCGGGAGCCGCTCCATGTCGGCGACGCCGCCCAGGTTCGTCTCGAGCTTGGTGAGCTCGGCCTCTCGGGTGAGGCGCTCACGCGTCGGGAGCAGGTCGAGCTGCCCCTCCTTCTTCTGGCGTCGCAGCTCGTGCAGGCGCTTGATCCGGCTGGAGATCGTGTCCCAGTTGGTGAGGAGCCCACCGAGCCAGCGATGTGACACGTACGGCATGCCGCAGCGCACGGCCTCGGCCTGGATGGACTCCTGGCACTGCTTCTTGGTGCCCACGAAGAGCACCGTCCCGTTGCGCTCGGCGATCTCGCGGACCTCGGTGCGGGCGCGCTCGAGCAGCACGATCGTCTGCTGGAGGTCGATGATGTAGATGCCCCCGCGCTCGCCGAAGATGTATCGGCGCATCTTGGGGTTCCAGCGGCGAGTCTGGTGGCCGAAGTGCACGCCGGACTCGAGCAGCTGCTTCATGGTGACGGCAGACAGGGCGATTCTCCTTGGTGGCGGTTGGACGAGCGCCGGCTGCGCGAGGTGACCCGGCCCCGGGCCGAGCACCGCCATTCATTCGCGCCATGCCGGGGTTGTTGACCGGTCTGGTTTGTGCCCGGGCGGATTTCCCGAGCCGGTGGATGTTAGCGCCCCCGGGCGCGGGTGAGCGCCTCTGCGAGATCCGGCGGCAGCGGGCTCTCGACCGCGACCGGCTCGCCGGACTCGGGGTGGGGTAGCTCGAGCCGCGAGGCGTGGAGGAACTGACGTGTCAGACCGAAGGTCGGCGCGCCGGGGCGCCCGTACAGGGGGTCGCCGACGATCTGATGGCCCGCCGACTCCGCGTGCACCCGGATCTGGTGGGTCCGGCCGGTCTCGAGGCGCGCCTCGACCAGCGCCACCCCGGCCAGCGGCTCGAGGACGCGGAAGTGGGTCACGGCGTCTCGACCGGCGTCCGGACCGGCGGCCATCCGCGTCCTGCGGCGCCGATCCCGACCCACGGGAAGGTCGATCGTGAGCGCCGGTGGCGGGCTGCCGTGCACGAGCGCCGTGTAGGTCCGCTCGATCTCGCGGCGGCGCATCGCCTGACCGAGCCGACGATGCGCCCGCGGGGAGCGAGCGACCACGAGCAGCCCGCTCGTGTCCCGATCGAGACGGTGCACGATCCCGGGACGCTCGGGGTCGCCGCCCGCGACGCCGAGCGCGGCGAGGCCGTGCACGAGGGTCCCGGCGGCGTGCCCCTTCGAGGGGTGGACGACGACTCCGGGCGGCTTGTCGACGATCAGGATCTGCTCGTCCTCGTACCGCACCTCGAACGGCACGGCCTCGGGGGTGATCCGCAACGGCTCGCTCGCCTGGACGTCGACCTCGACCTCGATCCGCTCCCCCGCTCGCACCGGGTGTCGCTTCGGTCGCGCTGCTCCGTCGACCGTGACGGCGCCGCGCTCGATCAGGCGCTGCGCCTCGGCGCGGCTTCCGACCTCGTCCATCCGCCCGAGCAGGGCGTCGAGGCGCATCCCCTCGGCGCTCGCGTCCACGACGAGCGTGAACCGCTCGGAGCTACTCGTCTGCTCGCTCGTCACCGGACGGCTCGTCCGCCTCGCGCAGCAGCCCGAGGACGATCAACGCGGCGCCGCAGACGATGCCGATGTCGGCCACGTTGAACGCCGGCCACTTCATCGGGTCGAGGAAGTCCGTCACCCCGCCGCGCCAGATCCGATCGACCAGATTGCCCAGGCTGCCGCCGATCAGCAGGCCGGCGCCCGCCGCCACGAACGAGTTCCGACCGACCAGCCGGATCAGCGCGAGACCGATCCCGATGAGCGCGATCACGGTCAAGGTCGCGATCACGGTCTGGCGACCCGGAAACAGCGAGAAGGCGATGCCCTCGTTCCGGAATCGCGAGATGTCGAAGCCCGGGAAGATCGGGATCGACTCGCGTGGCTCGAGCGTCGCGCGGATCACGATCTTCGTGATCTGGTCGAGCACGAAGACGCTGAGGGCCAGCAGCCCGGCGAGCTGCCAGCGCGCCCGCGACTCGCGTCGCTGACGCCGGCCGACGGCGCGCGCGAGCGCCTCGCGCGTCCCGAGGCCCGAGTCGCTCGTCACGGCCCGGCGATCGCCGCCAGGCGGGCCGCGATCACGTCGGGGTCGCCGTCGATCTCGACGAGCTTGCGCGACCCGCCGGACCCCCGGCGCATCCGCGCGGCGCTCTTGCGACAGCCCGCCGCCTCCGCCAGGAAGGCGCAGAGCGCCGCATTCGACTGCCCCTTGTGGGGCGGCGCGGCGATCTGGACCCGCAGCGCCCCCGCGTGGACGCCGGCCACGGCCGTCGCCCGGGCCCGGGGCACCGCCTTGACCTCGACCGTCACGCCGCGCTGACTCCGGGTCAGCCACTCCGGGTCCGGCGCGCGCGCACCCATCAGAAGCTCCCGAGCAGGGAGACCACGAGGCCACGGAGGATGAACAGCACGATCAGCGCGACGATCGGCGACAGGTCGAACATCCCGATCGGCGGGATCACGCGACGGAAGATGCTGAGGTACCACTCGGTGCTCTGGAAGAAGAAGTCCCAGATCGCCCGCCAGGCGGGCTGGATCGGGGGACGTTGGATCCACGACATGATGATCCGGACGAAGATCACGATCGTGTAGACGAGGAACAGCGCCTCGACGTAGTCGGTCACGATCTCCACGCGTCAGAGCTCCGACGCCCGGCTGGCCGCCGCGGCGACCGCATCGGCCACGTGGGCGCGCACGGCGCCACGCTCGAGCACCGACAGCCCGGCGACGGTCGTCCCGGCCGGCGAGCTCACGCGCTGGCGCAGGTCGGACGGATCCGTGCCGTCCGCCAGCAGGGCCGCGGTGCCGGCGATCGTGGCCGCCACCATCTCCCTCGCATCGCCGCGAGAGAACCCGCAGGCGACCGCGCCGTCCTCGAGCCCCTCGGCCACCAGCGCGAGCAGCCCGGGGCCGCTTCCGACCAGCGCGGTCGCCGCGCCGAACAGGGCCTCCGGCGCCTGCACCAACTCGCCGAGGTGCTCCAGCGTCGGCCTGACACGTGTCAAGGCCTCCTCCTGATCCGCGCTCACCGCGGCAACGACCAGGCCGGTCCCGAAGCGGACGGCGAGGCTCGGCATCAGGCGAACCACGGGTGCGCGCACCAGGCCACGGATGCGCTCGATCGCGAGGCCGGCGACCACGCTGACGACGACGGAGTGCTCGCCGAGGTGCGACGCCACCGACTCGAGCGCGGCGGCGGCGTCCTTGGGCTTGACGGCCAGCACCACCACATCGGCGCTCGCCGCGTCGGCGAGCCCGACGACCGTCGCCCCCGTCTGCGCGGCGACGGCCCCGGCGACGTCAGGGAGGGCGTCCGTGACCTCGAGTCCCGCCGAGGCGCGCGGGCCCCTGGCGAGCCCGGCGGCGATGGCACCACCCATCGCCCCGGTACCGATCACGGCCACCCGAGCGGGCCAGCCCCCACGCCCGGCGTCGGCCGGCTCGGTCGCCGAGTCGCTCAATACTGGTTGAAGAAGCCCTTCTCGAGCAGTCGCGCCCGCTCCTCGGCCGAGACGTCGACGTTGCGGGGCGTCAGCATGAACACCTTGTCCGCGACCCGCTGCATGCCGCCGTCGAGCGCGTAGGTCAGGCCACTCGAGAAGTCGATCAACCGCTTGGCGAGATCGGTGTCGGCCCCCTGGAGGTTGAGGATGACCGGCACCGTGGTCTTGAACTTGTCCGCGATCTGCTGGGCGTCGTTGAAGCTCTTCGGGATGACGAGGTGGACCTCGGCCGTCTCGCGGGTCCGCGTCTGCACCGGGCGAACGGCGGTCGCGGTTCCGCCCCGGCCGCCGGAGGAGTCGTCGGCGAAGATGTCGTCGAACTCCTCGTCGCCACGCCGGGGACCGAGCCGCCTGACGTTCGGGCGCTCCTTGTAGGTGCGCTCGAGATCGTCCTGCGCCGTCCCGCGCCGCGTGTAGGCGTCGTCGTCGTATTCGTCGTCGAACTCGTCCTCGTAGTCCTCGGGCTCGTCCGCCATCCCGAAGTACACGAGGGTCCGATGCCACATGTCCCTGACGGCCATCTACGCTCCCACTCTGGCTGGCTCGACGAGGCCTCGACCGATCCGAACGATGGTCGCACCCTCCTCGGCGGCGACGATGTGGTCCTGACTCGTCCCCATCGACAGCTCGCGAAAGTCGTGCCTGCCGTCGTATCTCTGCTGGAGCCGGTCGCGGAGCTCGCGCAGGTCACTGAAGTACCGCCTGCTGCGGTCCGGTTCGTCGCTGAACGGGGGCATCGCCATCAAGCCTCCGATCACGATCTGCTGCAGCTCCGACAATCCCTCGACGAACTCGTCGAGTCGTCCGGGCACGATACCACCTTTCGTTTCCTCCTCGGCGACGTTGACTTCGACCAGAACGCGGGTCTCCCCTTCCGAGCGCTTGGCGATCTCTTGCGCCAATCGCTCCGAGTCCACCGAGTGGACGAGCCGGACGGACGGCAGCACGTCCTTGACCTTCCGCCGCTGCAGATGGCCGATGAAGTCGAACGTGATGCTGGTCCCGACCGCACGCTTGGCCTGAAGGTCCTGCAGCCGGTTCTCGCCGACGAGCGTGACCCCCGCGGCCTCGAGCGCCGAGATCTCCCCCGCGTCCACGTACTTGCCGGCGACCAGGAGCTCAGGCGGCGCGCCCGGCGCCGCATCCGCGAGCGCGCCGGTCGTCGCCGCGACCCGCTCGCGCAGGATCTCGACATCGATCATGCGTCCTCCAGCCAGATCAGCCCGGCCTGGCGGCCGCATCCGGGGCCGTCCCGCCGGTGCGAGAACCACCGGTCCGGCTCGTCGTACGTGCACGCGTCGATCGTCTGGATGTGCGCTGCGGGAACGCCACTGCCCATCAGCGCAAGTTTGGCGGCTCCGGCCAGGTCCACGTGGCGCTTCCGGACAACACGGGCGCCGAAACGGGCCGCGAACCGATCCGCGAGCTCCTGCGAGACCTCGTAGCGGGCAGGGCCGATGCCCGGACCGATCGCGACGCCGACGCGAGCGGGCTGGCCGAGCGCTTCCACTGCCGCCTCGACCACGCCGTCCACCAGCCCGCGCCACCCGGCGTGCGCCGCGGCGACTCCCGACCCGTCCCGGCGCCACATGAGGATCGGCAGGCAGTCCGCGCCGAGAACGGCCAGGGGAAGCGCCCCAGCGCGGGCCACGAGCGCGTCGCCGTGGGGCCATCCGACGAGCCCGCCGGCAAAGCGACCCCGGCGGAGCGGTCGCACCACCTCGTGCACGCGAGCGCCGTGGATCTGCCGGCACATCGAGACGCGGTCCGCCGGGATCCCGAGGTGCTCGCAGACCGCGAGCCGGTTGTCGCGCACCGCGGCGGCGGCGTCGCCGGTGCTCCCGCCGAGGTTGAGGCTCGCAAAGCCGCCCGTGCTCACTCCCTCGCGTCGGGTCGTGAACGCGAGCGCGGCGGCCGAGTCGGTCTCGACGCGGAGGACCTCGGGCCCGCTCACCGGCCCGCGACCCGGACCGCGAGCTCGAGCTGCGAGCCCCGGTCCGCCGCCTCGCCGTCGAGTGAGGCCGCGCGCGCGGCCATGAGGCCTCGCCCGAGGGCGGGCCCCGGGGCGACCCCCGCGTCGATCAGATCGTCCCCCGTGATCTCGAGCGTCGCGCCACCGCGCTTCGGCCACCACTCGGCCACCAGGGGACAGCCGGCGCCGAGAGCGCCGACCGCTCCCGCGGCGCCCAGACCATCCAGCAGGCGGTCGACCTGGGACAGCCTCGGCCCGACCCCCAGGGCGTCCGCCGCCTGGGCCCCGGCCCGCGCGTCCCGGAGCGCCCGATCCAACGGCCCCGGCAGCCCGAGGGCCTCGGGCGTCGCGTCTGCCGCGCCCGCGAGGATCGCCGCCGCGCGGTCCTCGCTCGACACCCGGAGCTGGCGCGAGGCCTCCAGCACGGCGCCGACCGCCGGCACCAGCGCTCCGCGAGGCGCCAGCCACCCCACGCCGAGGTCGCTCAGCCGGGCGAGCCCCTCGGCGATCTCGGGCTCGTCGAGCAGCCGCAGCAGCTCGGCCTGAACGCGAGCGTTCTCCGGATCGACGGCTCCGGCGGCCGCGCGCGCGAGCCGCTCGGTGTCGGGCTCGAGCACGAAGCCGAGCCGGGCCCCGTATCGGGCGGCCCGCACGACCCGGCTCGGATCGTCGGTGAACGAGACCGCGTGCAGCACCCTGATCACCCCGGCGGCGAGATCGGCTCCCCCGTCGTGCGAGTCGACGATCGTGCCCGCCTCGGACCCGGCCAGCCGCAGCGCCATGGCGTTGATCGAGAAGTCGCGACGGGCGAGATCCTCGGCGAGGGTGCCGGCGCGCACCTCGGGCAGGGCGCCCGGCTCGGGGTAGCGCTCCGCCCGCGCCCCGACCAGGTCGACGACGCGACCGTCCACTCGCCGGATCTCAGCGGTCCGGAACTCCGGATGGGTGGTCAGCCGGCCATCGAGGCGCGCCGCGAGCGACTCCGCGACCGGACCAGGGTCGCCGTCGACCACCAGGTCGACATCGGGGCCGGCCGGCCGATCGAGCAGCGCATCACGCACGACCCCACCGACCGCCAGCACGTCCTCGGGGATCGCCCCCGCGGCGCCGGCCAGCGCAGGGTGCGCAAGGACCCGCTCGAGCACCTGCATAGACTGGTTGTCGTGGCTCACGATCCGCTCTCCGAGAAGCTTCCCCGCAACGCCCCGATCGCCGACGACGCGCTCATCGCCGCGTTCGCGCGGTACGAGGCCCTCACCATCACAGAGCTCCACGAGGAGTTCGACACGGTGACGGCTCGCTTCCGCGCCTGGGTCGAGGATCCTGCAAACGCGGGCCGGCCGCTCTCGGACGCGCCCGACTACATCGACCGGATCGCGATCGACAGCCTGATCGAGCGGCGCACCTGGCAGGAATAGGGCGACTCAGGGCAGGGCGACTCGGGACGGGGCCACTCAGATAGGCCCCCTCGGGCCCCGCCCTCAGCCCGTCGCCCGAACCGCGATCGCCTGCACCTCGATGCTCGCCCCGAGCGGAAGGGCCGCGACGCCGACCGCCGCGCGAGCTGGTCGCGCCTCGCCCAGGACATCCGCGTAGACGGCGTTGACGTCGGTGAAATCCCCGGCGAGGTCCGTCAGGTAGAGCGTCACGCTCGCGAGATCCCCGACACCGCAGCCCGCGGCGTCGAGCAGCGCGCCCAGGTTCTCGAGCGCCTTGCGCGCCTGCGCCCCGACCCCGCCCTCGACCAGGGCACCGGTCGCGACGTCGATGCCGAGCTGGCCGGAGACGAACACGAGCTCGCCCGGTCCCGCGACCACGCAGGGACTGTAGGGCGCCCCCGCAACGGGAGCAGGCGCGTCGGGACTGGTGACCGCCCTCATTCGCTCGCTCCTCTCACCGGCCTCACGGGCACGCCCGCCCCGGCCATCGCCTCCTTCACCTCGGCGATGGAGTACACCCCGTCGTGGAAGACCGACGCTGCGAGCACGGCGTCCGCATTGCCCGCCGCGACCGCTTCCGCGAAGTGCCCGAGGCTCCCGGCGCCACCCGAGGCGATGATCGGAACCGACGTCGCGGCGTCGACGGCGGCGAGCAGCTCCACGTCGAACCCGTCGCCGGTGCCGTCCCGGTCCATGCTGGTCAGGAGGATCTCGCCGGCTCCGCGCTCGACCGCCTCCCGGGCCCAGGCGACGGCCTCGAGCCCCGTCGGGACGCGGCCGCCGTTCAGGTAGACCTCCCACCCGGTCCCGTCGTCGCGGCGCTTCGCGTCGATCGCGACCACGATGCACTGGCTGCCGAACCGGGCCGACGCACGCTCGATCAGCTCGGGGTCGCGGACGGCGGCGGAGTTCAGCGACACCTTGTCGGCGCCGGCCGCGAGAACCGCGCGGATGTCCTCCTCGGTCCGGAGCCCACCCCCGATCGTGAAGGGGATGAAGACCTCGTTCGCGGTCCGCTCCGCCAGCTCGACGATGGTGCCGCGGCCCTCGTGGCTCGCCGTGATGTCGAGGAACACGAGCTCGTCGGCGCCCTCGCGGTCGTACCTGGCCGCGAGCTCGACGGGGTCGCCGGCGTCGCGCAGGCCGACGAAGTTGACGCCCTTCACCACCCGCCCCCGATCCACGTCGAGGCAGGGAATGAGGCGGATCACGTGTTGGCCGCCTGCAGCTCGTGGAGCGCCTCCGGGATCGTGAAGCGACCCTCGTACAGCGCTCGGCCGACCACGACACCGCGCAGGTTGTCGATCCCGAGCTGCCGCAGGCGCCGGATGTCGTCCAGGGACGAGACGCCGCCGGATGCGATCACCGTGAGCGGCGGAGCGGACCTGGCGACACGCCTGAGGGAGGCCAGGTTCGGCCCATCGAGCATGCCGTCGCGGTCAATGTCGGTGTAGAGCAGGTGCCGAACACCCGTCCGGACCAGGTCGCGCGCGACCTCCTCGGCCTCGAGCTCACTGACCTGGGTCCAGCCGTGGGTCGCGACCTTCCCGTCCCTCGCGTCGAGCGCGATGACCAGGCCGTCACCGAGCCGGTCGATCGCCCAGCGCAGCAGCTCCTGGTCGACGACCACTGCCGTGCCAACGACGAGTCGCTCGGCGCCGGCCGCGAGCGCGGTCTCGATCGCGGCTCGCGAGCGGAGGCCGCCGCCGAAGTGGACGGTCCCGCCGAACGCGGCGGCGATCTCGGCCACGACCGGCGCGTGCACCGGCTCGCCGGTACGCGCCCCATCCAGATCCACGACGTGGAGCGAGGTCGCGCCGGCCTCGGCAAAGGCGCGCGCCTGGGCGACCGGGTCCTCGTTGAAGACCATCGACTGGTCGAAGTCGCCCTTCACGAGGCGGACGGCCCGCCCGTCCTTGAGATCGATGGCCGGATAGAGGGTGATCACTCTCGCGCCTCCGCCTGGACGCCGTCGCGGGCGCTCACGCCCCTCAGCCAGCGGGTGAGGAGCCCGAGGCCGGCGTCGCTCGACTTCTCGGGGTGGAACTGCACTCCGTGCACGACTCCCCAGCCTGCCGAGGCGACGAACGATGCGCCGTGCGATGCCGTCCCCAGCACCATTTCTGGCGCCTCGGGCTCGCAGACGTAGGAGTGGACGAAGTAGTAGATCGACGAGTGCGGGTCTCCCGGCTCCGGCGCGAACGGGACCCCGGGCCGCCACTCGACCTGGCTCCACCCGATGTGCGGGACCTTCTCCTCGGTCTCGAGACGCCGGACCGCGCCCGGGAGCAACCCCAGGCCGTCGACCCCCGGACTCTCGTCGCTCTGCTCGAAGAGCAGCTGCAGCCCCAGGCAGATGCCGAGCAGCGGTCGCCCGTCCTCGGCGGCGCGCCGAGCGGCGACGTCGAGGCGCCGGGCTCGCATCCGGGCCATCGCCTCGCCGAAGTGGCCGACCCCAGGCAGGACCACGGCGTCGGGAGTGCCGAGCTGCTCCCCGTCGTCGACGACGCGCACGTCGGCACCGAGCGACTCGAGCGCCTTGGTCGCGCTTGCGAGGTTGCTCATCCGGTAGTCGAGGACCGCGACGTCGAGCCCCTCCCCCGGGGGCCCGCCGTTCTGCTCGCTCAAAGCGTCCCCTTGGTCGAGGGCACGCCCGGCTCACGAGCGCTGGGCGCCACGGCCATGCGGATGGCGCGCGCGAGCGCCTTGACGCTCGCCTCGATCAGGTGGTGGGGATTTCCGGTCTCGAGCGCCGTCACGTGCAGGGTCATCCGCGAGTTGAAGGCAACCGCGCGCAGGAACTCCTCGAGCAGGTCGGTCTCGAATCCGCCGATGACCGTGGCCGGCAGCGGGACGTTCGCCCGCATGTAGGCACGGCCGGACAGGTCGAGCGCGGCCCGCACGAGGCACTCGTCCATCGGCACGATCGCCCACCCGTACCGCTCGATCCCGGCACGGTCACCGAGCGCGTCGTCGAGTGCGAGGCCGAACGTGATGCCGACGTCCTCGACCGTGTGGTGGCTCCCGGTCTCCAGATCGCCCGTCGCCTGCACGTCCAGGTCGAGCAGCGCGTGGCGGCCGAGGAGCTCCAGCAGGTGGTCGAAGAACCCGACCCCCGTGCTTGCCGAGACCTGCCCGCGGCCGTCGACGTCGACGCGCACGCGCACGTCCGTCTCGCCCGTCGTCCTGGTTCGCTCGCCCGCTCGGCTCATTCGGTTCTCCTTGCCTCCGCCGACCTTCTGTGTAGCGGAAACCCCTCCGCGTCGGCGAGCACCGCGAGGTGGCCGACGAGGCCCGAGACCGCGTCGTCGGTCATCTCCACCACGGCCATACGCCGAGTGTATGTGGCCGGACCGAGCGCCGACGCGTACCGGGCCGCGCCCCCCGTCGGCAGGACGTGGTTCGATCCGGCGACGTAGTCGCCGAACGCGGTGGCGGCGTTCGGGCCGACGAAGACGGCGCCGGCGTGACGAATGCGCGCGGCGACGTCATGTGGGTCGCGAACCATCAGCTCCAGGTGCTCGGGCGCGAACGCGTCGGCGAGCGCCACCGCGCTGTCGAGGTCGGGACACTGCGCGATGACGACACGCCCGATCGGCGGCTCCTCCTCGTCGAGGACCGCGGTGACGGACTCGCCGATCGCGGGACCGACGCAGGCCAGCACGGCGATCGAGTCCGGGCCGTGCTCGGCTTGGGCGAGCAGATCCAGCGCCGCCGCGACCGGGTCGGCGTCGCCGTCGGCGATCACGAGGACCTCGCTCGGGCCGGCCAGGCCGTCGATGCCGACCTGGCCGAGCACCTGCCGCTTTGCCTCCTGCACCCACGAGCTCCCGGGGCCCGACACGACCGCGACGGGGCTGATCGTCTCGGTCCCGAACGCCAGCGCGGCGACGGCGGCCGGGCCCCCGACGGCGAACACCTCGTCGATTCCGAGCATCCCTGCGGCGGCCAGGATCCCCGCGTCCACCGTGCCGTCGGGCCCCGGCGGGCTCGCGGCCACGACGCGCTCCACGCCGGCGACCTGGGCCGGAACTGCGCTCATGACGAGGCTCGAGGGGTACGGCGCCCGGCCTCCCGGCACGTAGCAGCCGACCCCCGCGACCGGGACCGTGCGGACCGCGATGCGCTGCCCGTGCGCCAGCTCGAGCTCGGCCCCGCCCGGGACGAGCGCGCGGGCGACCTCACGGACCTGTGTCGCCGCCGCCTCGATGGCATCGCGCAGGGACGGCGCCGCGGCCGCGGTCGCGCGTGCGATCGCGTCCGGCGGCACGCGCAGCTGCTCGCGACCGAAGTCGGGTGCGCCGAAGCGGCGCGCATGGTCCACCAACGCGGCGTCCCCGCGCCGGCGCACGTCGGCGATCGCCTCGGCGACGGTCGACGCGACCCCGGTCTCGATCGGCTCGCGCATCGATCCGGCCAGGCTCGCCTCCTCGCCCGCCGTCACGGACACGCGCTCCACCCGTCCCGCAGCGCTCGGGGACGACTCGCTCATGGCGCGTCGGGCAGCCGCTCGAGCCGGCTCGTGACGTTGTCGATCTCCTCGGCGCGGAGCTTGTGGCTGACGCGGTTCGCGACCAGGCGCGCGGAGGACGTGAAGATGTGCTCGCGCTCGACGAGCCCGTTCTCCCGCAGCGTCGTGCCGGTCTGGACCAGATCCACGATCCCGTCCGCGAGCCCCACCAGCGGCGCCAGCTCGACCGAGCCGTTCACCTTGATCACCTCGGCGTGACGGCCGGTGCGCGCGAAGTGGGCGGCCGCCGAGCGCGGATACTTCGTGGCGACTCGGACCGCGCCCAGGCGATCGATCACGTCGGCCGTCTGATCCTGGCCCCCGGGGGTCGCGTATGCCATCCGGCACTGACCGAACGCGAGGTCGAGCAGCTGGTACAGATCGGGGTTCTGCTCGATCAGCACGTCCCGGCCCACGATCCCGATGTCCGCCGCGCCGGCCTCGACGTACGTCGGGACGTCGCTGGGACGGGTGGTCACGAAGCGAGTCCCGTCCGGGCCGTCGATCACCAGCCGCCGACCGGCCTCGCGCAGCGGCTCGACGGGCAGCCCGGCGGCCTCGAGCGCGTCGAGCGAGTCGGCGAGCAACGCCCCGAGCGGGACGCAGATGGTCAGCCGAGCGATGGGACGACCTCCTCGAGCCGGCCGCCCCGAATGAGCTCGCCCTGCTCGCGATCGCTCACCGAGTATCCCGAGCCGTCACGCCAGGCCGCATACCGCCAGCCGTCCTCGTCGGCGAGGCGCTCGGCGCCTGCCTGACCGCCGGTCGCGGCGATCACCCGCCACCCCGAGGCCCTGATCGCCGCCGCCGTCTCGATCTCGGTGTCGAGCGCGCCCGCGAGGACCACGCCGCGCAGCCTCGCGCCCGCCCCCCGGACGTCCGCCAGGGCGCGGTGCAGCAGCTCGAGGCCCACCGCGAACCCGACGGCTGGCCGAGGACGGCCGAACCGACCGGCCAGGTCGTCGTAGCGACCGCCCATCGCAACCGGCTCGCCGACACCGTCGGCGTAGGCCTCGAAGACCACTCCCGAGTAGTAGGGCCAGTCGCGAAGGACGCCGAAGTCGATGGTGACCGCATCGGCCGCGCCCTGCGCGCGCACCAGCTCGAGGAGCCGGACGAGCCGATCGCAGGCGTCAGCGGCGCCCGGGACGACCTCGCGGATGCGCGAGAGCAGCTCCTCCTCGCCGCGCATGCTCGGCAGATCGGCGAGCAGGCTCCCCTCCTCCCCGGCGATCCCGAGCGCCGTGACGCCACGCCGCCAGGCGACGAAGTTGCGCATGCCGATCGCCGATCGCAGGCGCGCCGCGGGCGCTCCGGCGACATCGAGCGCGGCGAGCACGGCCTCGGTGACCGCGACGTCCCCGATCGCGATCCGAGCGCCGCGCAGCCCGGTCGCCCGAAGGGCCTCGGCGAGCAGCGAGATGACCTCCGCGTCCGCGTCCGGCCCGCCCAGGCCCACCAGCTCGACGCCGCTCTGGCGCTGCTCGGCCGCCCGGGGACGTCCCGGCGGAGGCGGCCGGAACGCACGGGCCACGTACGACACGCGAACCGGCGACTCGCGCTCGCCCATGCGCGTGGCGATCAGCCGCGAGACCGGGATCGTCAGGTCCGGGCGCAGGACGAGCACGCGACCGTGGTCGTCGAACATGCGAAACGCCGGGGTCGGCTCGCCCTCCTGGGCGCGATCCATCACCTCGGCGAGCTCCAGCACCGGCGTCATGACCTCGCGGTACCCGCGCCGCCCGTAGCACTCGCCGAGCGCCTCCTCGAGCTGGCGCAGCTCGGCCGCCTCGACGGGAAGGACGTCGCGAACGCCGCCGGGCAGGCCCGCGGGCTGGCTCGATCGCTCCCGCTCAGTCATCGATCCGCTCGATCTGGGCCCCGACCGCGCGCAGGCGCTCGTCGATGCGCTCGTACCCGCGGTCGATCTGCAGCACGTTGCCGATCTCGCTCTGGCCGGTCGCCGCCAGGCTCGCGATCAGGATGGCCATCCCGGCCCGGATGTCCGGGCTCTCGACGCGCGCCCCGTAGAGCCGGCTCGGCCCGCTCACGACGGCGCGGTGCGGGTCGCACAGGATGATCCGCGCGCCCATCGCCACCAGCTTGTCCACGAAGAACAGGCGGTTCTCGAACATCTTCTCGAAGATCATCACCTCGCCGTGCGTCTGCGTCGCGACGGCGGTGGCGATGCTCGTGAGGTCGGCCGGGAACGCCGGCCAGATCCCGTCGTCGATCTTCGGGATCGCGTTGCCGGCGTCCGCCACGACCTCGAGCGACTGCGTCGGCGGGACGCGCAGGCTGTCGCCGTCGATCTCGACCTGGATGCCGAGCCGCTCGAAGGTGAGCAGGATCATCCGCAGGTCCGCCGGGCGTACCGGCGCGATCGTGATGTCCGAGCCGGTGATGGCGCTGAGGCCGATGAACGAGGCGATCTCGATGTGATCCGGGCCGATCGCGAAACGCCCCCCGCCGAGGCGGTCGACGCCGTGCACGACCATCTGGTTGGTCCCGATCCCGTCGATGCGCGCGCCGATGGCGACCAGGAAGCGCGCGAGGTCCTGCACGTGGGGCTCGCTGGCCGCGTTCAGGACCGTCGTCTGGCCCGGCGCGAGCACCGCGGCCATCAGCGTGTTCTCGGTCGCGGTCACCGACGCCTCGTCGAGGAAGATCTCGGTGCCGCTGAGCCCGGAGGGCGCCCGCAGCGAGTAGCCCCGATCGACCTCGAAGTCGGCGCCGAGCGCCTGGAACGCCAGGAGGTGGGTGTCGACGCGCCGGCGGCCGATGAAGTCCCCGCCGGACAGCGGCACCTGGACGCCTCCGCACCGGGCGAGCATCGGGCCCGCGAGCAGGAGCGAGGCGCGCAGGCGGCCGCACAGCTCGGCGTCGAGGTCGGTGCGCCGTACGTCGGCAGCCCGAAGCGCCACCGCGTTGTCGCCATCCTCGCGGATCGTCACTCCGAGGTCGTCGAGGAGCGCGAGCATCGTGTGGACGTCCACGATGTCGGGGACGTTCTCGATGACCACTTCCTCGTCGGTCAGGAGACTGGCCGCAAGGATGGGCAACGCGGCGTTCTTGTTGCCGCTCGGGACGATGACGCCCGAGAGCGGACGCCCGCCTTCGATCACGAGACGTTCGCTCACCGCGATGACGGTATCAGCCTGCGAGCGCGGCGATCTCGGCGGCCAGGCGCTCGAGGTCGTCGTCGCTCGTGAAGAAGCCCGTCGAGGCGCGCAGACACGGGGGGTGGTCGATCGGCCGGATGATCACGCCGATGCGGGCCAGCGCGGCATTCGTGGCGCTGGGCTCGTGGCCGGCGAGCGAGAAGGACACGAGGCCCGCGTGCGGGCCGGGTGGTGTCAGGACGGTGACACCAGGGATCTGCTCCAGCAGGGCGCGCGTGCGGTTGGTGACCTCCAGCGTACGGGCGTGGATGAACGGCCAGCCGATCTCCTCGAGCCAGTCGAGCGATGCCCTCCACCCCGCGACCAGGTCCGCCGGCGGGGTCGACAGCTCGTAGCGCCTGGCGGCCGAGTGCGGCTGGAACTCCCCGCCGGGAAGATGGCCGTCGCCGCTCTCGTAGCTCGCGAACGTCAGCGCGACGCGCTCCTGGGCCGACTCGCTGATCCAGAGCGCGCCGAGGCCCTCCGGCCCGAGCAGCCACTTCTGGGCGGGAACCGCATAGGCATCGACCCCGAGCGCATGCGGATCGACCGGGATCGCCCCGACGGACTGCGCACCGTCGACCAGAGTCAGCGCACCCGAGGACCCGGCCGCCGCGGCGGCGCCGGCGACGTCCAGCGCCGCGCCAGTTGTATACGCGACATGCGACAACGCGACGAGCCGCGTGCGCGGGCCGAGGCGCCGCTCCACAGCGCCGGCGAGATCGTCGTGCGCCTCGTCCTGGGGAATCGCCTGGACCCGGACCCCGTGGCGCGCTGCGAGCACGAACAGCGGGGCACCGACGCCCGGATGCTCGAGCGCGGTGGTGATCACCTCGTCACCGGCGTGCCAGTCCAGCCCCCACACGACGACGTTCACCGCGTGCGTGGTGTTCTGGACGATCGCGATGCGCTCCGCCTGCGTTCGGAGCACGCGCGCGACCGCCGTTCTCAGGTCGGCCATGTGCTCGTCGAGGGCCAGGATGGCCGGCAGGCCCATGCGGCCCGTCGACGCGGACCGCATGGCGGAACGGGCGATCGCCTCTGCGGCAACGCGCGGCATCGGCCCCGCGCCGCCCGTGTTGAGGTAGGGACCCTCCGCCAGGCTCGGCAGCTGGGCTCTGACGGTGGTCAGATCCCGCCCGTCGGGCGTAGGATCCGTGGCGGTCGTCACGAGAGCGGAAGGAGCGTCATGTCCGACGTCGAGATCCGGGTCACGAAGAACGGACCGTACCTCGTCTCAGGCCCGATCGAGCTGGTCGATGCAGACGGCAACACGCAGACGGCGGAGAAGGACATGATCGCCCTCTGCCGCTGCGGCGCATCGGAGAACAAGCCGTTATGCGACGGCACCCACTCGAAGATCGGGTTCGCCGCCGCCGAGGCTGCCGTTCCGGAATCTGCGGAGTAGGCGGTCCTTGCGGCCGAGGCCTGGGCGGATTGCGGGCCTCGTGAGCTGCCGGTATAACCGCATGCCTCGGCGGCGCCCCGCGGGGCCGGAGGGTCGATGAAGTTCCTGCGCATGATGCCCGGGTACGGTGAGACGGTCATCACCGAGGGCGATCCGCGGCTCGACGACGAGCGCGAGCAGCTCGTCCGAGAGTTTCGCCGCCAGCTGGACGAGGGCATGTGGGCGGGCGTTCCGCTCCAGGAGCAGGGAGGCCGGCGCGAGGCGCTCCTGGTGACGGACTTCGACCAGATCCCCGCCGGAGCCGATCGCGTGCTGTTCTGGCCACGGGCGATGGGCGGTGCGCCCGGCGCGCACCGGCCGCGGTCGTGACCGGCCTCTGGGTCCTCCTCCTCGTCAGCTGCCTCGCCATCGTCGCTGCCGTCGCGCGCCATGTGGCCGTGTCGCGGCGCCGGGCCAGGCGCCGCAGGGCGCGCTCATGGGTCGGTGAGCCCCGCCTCAGCCGCGCCCACGCCGAGCAGCGCTCGCTGAAGCTCCTTCGATCGGTCGTGAACCGCGAGGAGTGGGAGATGTACCGCGACCTGGGGTTCATGTGCGTCGACGGTCGGCGCCCGCTCCGGCCCGATCGCGCGCAGGCCCCGGGGCCCAGGTACCGCTACCTCATCTACCCCAACCTGCCCGTCGTGGCGCTGCTGCCGCGCTCGATGGCGCCGGTGCGCGAGTACTGCATCGAGTTCCCAGAGCGGCGCCCGAACGGCGAGGTCGAGATGCTGCCGGCGGGTGACGACATGCTCGCCAAGTGGATGACGCTCCGCTCCGACGAGGAGCAGCTGCTGGCGTTCGCGAACGTCTCGAGCGTCGACTGCCAGGTCCCCATGGGGCAGATCGAGCGCGACCTGAAGCGGCTCGAGCGATGGCGCCGGGCGCGGGTAGCGGGCAGCCCACGCGCCGCAGCACGGGCGGCCTGAGCACGACGAGAGGGTTCGGCGAGGTCGTGCCCCCTCCGGGAGCGCTGTCGGACGCCCCGCGACCGAGGCCGTCGTCGGGGCCGGATCCGCATTGGCAACGCCGGACGCCTGCACCAGGCTTCTTCGCCGAAACTCATCAATGAGGGGGAGTCAATGCGGAGGAGTCCGATCCTCGCCGGCATCGCCGTGGGCGCGGCGCTCGGTGCCGGCGGCATCCTCGCCATCGACGCCGGAACCGGCGAGGCGGGAGCGCAGGCAGGTCCGAGCGCGGCCGAGGCCAGCGCCGAGGCGAAGGCGGCGAGCACACGTGCAAGCGCCGGAATCAACATGGGCAAGCGCGTCTGGAACCTGCTCGGCGTCTATCTGGGCGAGAACGGCGAGCAGGTCGGCGCCAAGAGCGGGCCGATCGTCCAGCAGCGGGCCGTGGGCGGGGGGCTGCCCCGCGAGACGATCGCGGACGGCGCGATCGACGCGTCGAAGGTCGACCCGGCATACCGGGCGGTGATCGAGGCCGCCGGAACGCCCGGACCACAGGGGCCAGCAGGGCCCGCCGGGTCGAACGCCACGATCAACGGCGTCGCCGCGGGCGGCGATCTCGCCGGCACCTACCCCAACCCGACGCTCGGGCCGGGCACGGTCGGGGCACCCGAGCTGGCGGCCCCGCTCGGGTTCCAGGGGCGCGGAGCCCAGACCAGCCTGAGCACCGCGCCCGCGGGGACCCCGTTCCCGCTCGACGTGAACCCGGGGTCGGCGATCAACGGCGGGTACGACACCGGCCCGTTCTTCAACGGCGCCGACCAGCTCGGTGTCGACGTCCCCCGTGACGGCGTCTACGCCATCTCGGTGTCGGTCCAGTTTCCCGGAGTTGCCCCGCCAAACGACAAGCAGCGTCTCGTCGAGATCGTGCGCCTGCGCGGCAGCACGCCGCTCACGGCGATCGTCGCGGGGGGCAACTCGGATACGAACGTCGTCGCCCACGCGCTCACCGGAGCGACGCAGTTCACGGCCCAGGCCGGCGACCGGTTCATCGTTCAGGCGAGGACCGCCGATCCACCCGACAACGCGACGCTCGACAACCTGTCGATCGTCTACCTCGGGCCGCTTCCCTCCTGATCCAGCGGTCCGCGCGACCCCACCCCGCCGCCCTCCAGCGGGTCGGCGGGGGGGCTGTCGGGCGCACCCGTGAGCTCCTCGATCCGTGCCTGTGCGAGCGCCAGCCGCTCCCGGCAGTGCTCGAGGTGCTCGCGGCCCTGCTCGAAGAGCGAGACGGCCTCCTCGAGACCGACCTCGCCCTGCTCCAATCGGACGACGATCGCCTCGAGCGCCTTGAGCGACCGCTCGAACGTGTGCGGATCGTCGCCCGCCGCGGGCCTCGCCTCGTCGCTCACCGCTCGACCCCCGTGACATCCGCTGTCAGGCGGCCGTCGCGCATCTCCACCGAGACCGACGACCCCGCCACGATCCCCTCGACGCCCGCAACGACGCGGTCGCCCTCCCCCCGGACGATCGCATACCCGCGCGACACGGTCCGCTCGGGCGAGAGCAGCTCGAGCATGCGCCCCAGCCGATCGACGTCGCGCCCGGCGTTGCGGGCGACGCCCTGTGCTCCGGCCACCAGCCCCCGCTCGGCGCGAGCGAGGCCCTCGGCCGCGCTGACCGCGTTCCTGGCAAGACCGGACCGCATCCGCCCGTCGAGGCTCCCGAGGAGGTCCTCGGCGCGCCTGCCACGGGACCGGAGTCCGCGCGCCAGGCGTCCCGATCCGTGCTCCAGCGCCGATCTCGCATCAGCCGCGCCCCGGGCGAGCGCACGGCGCATCGCCGCATCCGCCGCATCGAGGCGGACCTCGAGGGCCTCCCGGTCGGGCACCACGGCCTCGGCCGCCTTGGTCGGGGTCGAGACGCGCAGGTCCGCGACCTCGTCGCACAGCGTGACGTCGTCCTCGTGCCCGATGGCCGAGACGACGGGCACCGGCGCCGCGGCGACCGCTCGGCACACCAACTCGGAGTTGAAGGCCATCAGGTCCTCGAGGGAGCCGCCCCCGCGCGCGAGGATCACGACATCGACGCGCGGCAGCGCGACGATCTGCTCGAGTGCGGCGACGATCGACGCCGGGGCCGCGTCACCCTGCACGAGCGCATCGGCGGCGACCACGTCCGCGCCCGGGAACCGCGCCGCGACGTTCACGAGCACGTCGTGCCACGCCGAGCCGTCGGCGCTCGCGACCAGGCCGACGCGGCGCGGGAGCAGCGGCAGCCGTCGCTTTCGAGCGGGATCCAGCAGGCCGTCGGCCTCGAGCCTCCCGCGCAGCTCCGCGATCCGCGCTCGCAGCAGCCCTTCACCGGTCTCCTCGAGGCGCTCGATCCGCAGGCTCAGCTCGTTGCGGCGCCGGTAGAAGGAGACCCGCCCGTAGGCGTGCACCCTCGTGCCGTCCTCAGGTCGCCGCGCGAGACGCTCGAACACGATGGCGTTCATCGACGCGGCGATCGACTCCTCCCCCTCCGCCAGGCGGAAGAAGACCTGCCCGCGGCGTGGGCGCAGGTCGCGCATCTCGCCCTCGAGCCAGAACGAGGGCACGTCCTCGAAGCGGCGCGCGATCGCCGACGACACCTCCGCCAGGCTGAAGACCCGACGGCCGCCGACGAGCTTCACGGCAGGAGCGCGTCCACGATTCGCGCCGCCTGGTGGCCGCTGCCCACCGCGCCTTCGGCCGAGGGATGCCGCGTGAGGTCTCCGGCCAAGATCACGTTGTCGAGCGCGGTGCGCGGGCCCGGCAGCTCGCGTCGAACCTCCGGCGACAGCCGGAACTGGGCGAAGGGGTGCGCGTAGGTGCCGATGTGCGTGGCGCCGCGCATCCAGTCGTAGCGAGGCGACCAGCGCCGGACCACCCGCTCGGTCGCGTCCTCGATGCCGTCGGTCGGACCGCCTCCCGTCGTGACGCGCATGGCCAGGAGGATGTGAGGGCCTCCCGGGACGTTCGGGCGGGTGATGTTCGTCGTCTGGCAGACCAGGTCGACGCGATCGCGCTCGTCCGCGGGCGGGTCGCAGTCCAGGACGATCGCCTTGCCGCGGTAGAGCGGCTCGCTGAGCGCGAACGCCGCTGTGACGGTGCCGGCCGGATCACGGGGCAGCCGGCGCACCGTCCCGGGGTCGTGCTCGGCGAGCAGCGCCTCGGCGGCCGGCGGGTCGACGGCCAGCACGGTGTACGCGGGCCGAAGCGTCCGCCCGCCCTCCAGGCGCACCTGCGCGACACGCGTCGCGGTCGCGTCCAGCCCGAAGCCGGTGGCCCGGGTCCCCGTCTCGATGGTCGCGCCGAGCTGGCGCGCCGACGATGCGGTCCAGTCCGAGACCATGCCGAGGCCGTCGCTCGGGATCATCGCCGGCCCGCGGGCCAGCATCGCCACCAGCCAGCGGAAGTAGCCAGGGTCGGTGGACAGCGTGCGGTCCAGCAGGATCGGCCCGAACAGCGGGCGGAAGACCCCGTCGATCGCCTCGCGGGAGAAGCCGAGCTCGACCAGCAGCTCGGCAGCGGTCTGCGCCTCCGTGGCGGGCTCCGCGAGCGCCGCCTCGGGTCGGCGCAGCACCTCCGCGGCAAAGCGCGCGAACCGAAGCCGCTCGCCACCCGACAACCCGGAAAACCGGGCAATACCGGCGGGGCCGCCGGCGAGCTGGTGCCGGCGGTCGCCGTGCTGGAAGACCGCGCCGCCCGAGATCGGCCGCATGTCGTGCCGCGGCATGCCGACGGCACCGGCGAGGGCCCGGACCTCGCGATAGCCACGCAGGAGCACCTGGAAGCCCTCGTCGACGGGCCGTCCCCGATGCCACGACGTCCGCGCCCGGCCCCCGAGTTCGTCGGCGGCCTCGACGAGGTGGACGGTCCGCCCCGCCCGAAGCAGCGCGTGCGCGGCCGCGAGGCCCGACAGGCCTCCCCCGATCACGACGCAGTCTGGAGCCCCATCACTCGTGCTCACCCGGCGATCCTACCCGCAGCGCTGGTCGCTCAGACCCGCCCGTCGACCGGCAGCGCGGCGCCCGTGACGGCGGCACCGCCATCGCTCATGAGATAGGCGATCAGCTCGCCGATCTGCGTCGGGGCGACCCAGTCGGACGGGTCCGCGTCGGGCATCGCCGCCCGGTTCCCGGGCGTGTCGATGACGCTGGGAAGGAGGCAGTTCACCGTGACCCCGGATGCCTTCACGTCCTCGGACGCGGCGCCGGTCAGTGCGATGAGCGCGGCCTTCGACGCCGCGTAGGCGCCACCCCCGCCGAACGGCCGCACGGCGGCCCGACTCGAGATGGCCACCAGCCGCCCGCCACCGCGTTCCACGAGCCCCGGAAGGAAGCCGCGCATCACCACCGCCGCCGTCCGCAAGTTGAGCGCGACCTGCGTGTCGAGCGCCGTGAGATCCATCCCGGGAACCGGATCGCCGGCGTGAAAGCCCCCGACCAGGTGGGCGACCCCCCACGGCGCGCCGTCCCGGCCGAGCTCGGCCGCCAGGGCCCCCACGGACTCGGGAGCGCCCACGTCCAGCTGAATCCACTCCGCGCGATCGCCGAACCGCTCGACCGCCCGGTCTCGCTCCTCGGGGACGATCCACGTGCCGATGACCCGGTACCCCGCGTCCAGCAGCGCCTCGACCACGCCGGCGCCGAGCCCTCCGGTCGCGCCCGTCACCACAACCGCCCGTGCCGCCGCCATCAGTCCTCCCGGAGTTCGCCGAGATTCAGCCTAGCTCGCTCCACCCAGCGAACGGCCACCGAAACGCAAAAAGGCCGGACACAAAGTCCGGCCTTTCTCAAACTCAATCCCGGCGGCGACCTACTCTCCCGCGGACCCTCGTCCGGAGTACCATCGGCGCAGAGGAGCTTAACTGCTCTGTTCGGAATGGGAAGAGGTGTTTCCCCCTCGCTATGACCACCGGGAACCCTCGAGGGCATACCCTCAAGACTGCATAGCGACACGCCGGCGTGAAAAGTGGTCAAGTCCTCGGCTGATTAGTACTGGTCTGCTGAGCGCGTCGCCGCGCGTACACATCCAGCCTATCGACCAGGTCGTCTCCCTGGAGCCTTACCTCCGAAGAGTGGGAGATCTCATCTCGAGGTGGGCTTCCCGCTTAGATGCTTTCAGCGGTTATCCCGTCCGGACGTAGCTAACCAGCAGTGCCGTTGGCACGACAACTGATACACCAGAGGTCCGTTCATCCCGGTCCTCTCGTACTAGGGACGACTCCTCTCAAATCTCCAGCGCCCACCGCAGATAGGGACCGAACTGTCTCACGACGTTCTGAACCCAGCTCGCGTACCGCTTTAATGGGCGAACAGCCCAACCCTTGGGACCTGATTCAGCCCCAGGATGCGACG
>JANQPH010000011.1 GCA_028285405.1 Thermoleophilia bacterium | reverse complement strand
CGGTCGGCGCGGTGATCGCGGCGATGGTGATCGCCGGGCTCGTCGCCGGGCTGGCCGCCCTGTCCGCGCTGACCGGACTCTGCGTCGGGTGCGAGGTGTACCGCCTCGCCCTGCTCAACCGGCGGGGTGGCGCAGACCTACGTTCGGCGCTCGGGCTCACCGGCACGGGCCCCTGGCTGGTGGTGCTGGTCGCGCCCGGGTGCGCGCGCTGCGAGCCAACTGCCCGGCGGGTCGAACACGCGGCCGGTGAGCGACCGGTGCTCCGGGTCAACCTCGCGGAGCGACCGGCGGCGACCTCGGCGCCCGTGCGTAGCGTGCCGGCCGTGCTCGCGATCGGTCAGGCGGGAGAGGTGATCTCCGTCGCGGCCGGGTCGCTCTCGGACGGCGACATCGCGGGGGTGATCGGGACGCTCGGCGACCCCGGCGCTCCCGACGCCGGGCGCCCGGCGCTCGCGCACTCGCCCGCCTGAGTCAGTCGGGGTCGACCGGCCGCGATCGGTCCGCCTTGAGCCGAGACCGCTTCTGCTTGGCCGCCCGCCGCCGCGCCACGGCGGCCGAGGTCGGCTTCGTGGGCCGCCGGGGTCGCTCGGTCCGGCTCGCGTCCAGGACCAGCTCGACGATCACGTCCTCCGCCCGCCGCCGGTTGAGCAGCTGGCTTCGCTCGGTGCCGATCGCGACCCGCACCTCGTCGCTCGCCGTGATGCGGCCGCCGAGCTTGGCGCGCACGCGCTCCCGCTCGGCGTTCGACAGCGGAAGCGCCTCCACCGGGACGCGCAGCTCCACCCGCGTCGCCGAGGTGTTCACGTGCTGCCCGCCGGGCCCGCTCGAGCGCGATGCCGAGAAGGCGCCTTCCGCCCGAACGGCGGCGCGAATCCTCTCCTCGCGGTCACCCATGGCCGCAGCGTAGGCCGCACACCGCTTTCGGCGCCAGCACGACTGCGCCACGATGTGCGCGTGGCTGACGAGATCGTGCAGCGAGATGGGCCGGCCGGGCCGCGGGCCGCACTGGCGCACGGACCCGACGTGTGGGAGGTGATCGCGACCTACCGCACGGTCGGCAACCGGATCGCGCCGACCGCCCGCCACCTCGGTCTCGACCCGAGCGACGTCGACGCGGCCCTGGCCGAGTACCGCGCCGACGCCAGCGAGATCGACGCGCGCCTGCGGACCGAGACCGAGCTCGCCGAGCGCGCGTACGCGGAGTGGGCGGAGGGTCGGTCCCGGTGACCAGGGTCCTCCTCGACCAGGGGTTCTCGCCGAAGCTCGCCGAACGACTCGGAGAGCTCGGCTACGACGTCACCCGTGCCGGCGCCGACCACGACGGACCGACCGACGACGCGGCCGTCCTCGCCCAGGCCGCGCGCGAGGGGCGCGTCCTCGTGACCCAGAACGTCGGCGACTTCCTCTCGATCGCCGGTGCCGACGGCGGACCCGCCGTCGTGATCGCGTCTCCAATCCGGTACCCGCGGTCGCCGCTCACCGTGGACCGTCTGCTCTTCCACATCGATGCCCTGCTCGTCGGCCCCGACGCGGAGGAGGTCGGCGCGGGTGGGGTCCACTGGCTCGAGGCCCCGCCGGGCTGCCCCTTCCTCGGGCCGCCGTCGTCGCGGACCCCGCCCAGCGAGACCTAGCTCGCTCACAATCCGGTGCGGCTGGGGCCGCGGAGGCGTGCTGTACGGTCCGCCCGCGCCCCAGATGACCGAGAACTCCCAGATTCCTGGCTCCTTCGGAGCGCTCGCGTGAGCCCCGAGCCCGGGGTCGCGCCCCTCCCGCCGGGCCGTCGGCGATGGATGCTCTACGCGGCGACCGTCGCCGGCAGCATGACCGTGCTGGACATGCTCGTCGTGAGCGTCGCGCTGCCGACGCTCCAGTCCGACCTCGACCTGACGCGGATCGAGCAGCAGTGGGTCATCAACGCCTACCTGCTCCTGGCCGCGATGTTCCTGCCGGTCGCCGGTCGCCTCGCCGACATGTTCGACCGCGAGCTGCTCTTCATCATCGGCGTGGCGGCGTTCTTCGGCGGCTCGCTCGCAGCAGCCGTCGCGCTCGACGGCCAGATGCTGCTCGCCGCCCGCGGCGCGCAGGGGCTCGGCGCGGCGCTCCTCACGCCGGTGTCGCTGGCCCTGCTCGTGAACGCCTATCCCAAGGAGGAGCGCGGAAAGGCCGTCGGGATCACCCTCGGCGTGATGATGCTCTTCGCCACGACGGCTCCCCTGATCGGTGGCGGCCTTGCCGAGATCGACTGGCGGCTGATCTTCGTCATCAACCTGCCCCTGGCGGCGTTCGCGATCTTCGCGGTTCGCGTCGCGCGGCCCGACGCCCGCGTCCTCCAGCGGCTGCCGATGGACTGGCCGGGGGCGGTGCTGCTCGTTGCCGGCCTGGGACTCCTCGTCGGCGGGCTCATGCAGTCGCCGGTGTGGGGCTGGACGTCGCCGGCGACGCTCTTCTGCGTCTTGGGCGGGCTCGCCTTCATCGTCGCGTTCGTCTTCGTCGAGCTGCGACGGACCGCTCCGCTCCTCGAGCTGCGGCTCTTCAAGGGGGTCAGCTTCCTCGCTGACAACATCGTGCTCGCGCTCGTGCAGTTCTCGCTGATGGGGCTCACGGTGTTCGGGGCGATCTACGTCCAGAACCTGCTCGGCTTCACCCCGTTCCAGGCCGGGCTCTCCCTGCTGCCCGTCACCGCCCCGCTGGTGCTCGTCTCGATCTTCTCCGGCGGGTGGTACGCCCGGCTCGGGCCCCGGCCGATGGCCATCGGCGGGGCGCTCCTGGGCGGCGTGGGAATGGCCGCGTTCGCCGCGGTGCTCGGCGAGTTCGACTACTGGCTGCTCTTCCCCGGCTACGTCTGCCTCGGCGCGGGGCTCGGTCTCGTGATGGGCCCGCTCAACACCGACGCCCTGTCCGCCTCTCCGCCCGAGCTCCGCGGCCAGGCGTCCGGGCTCATCCAGAGCATGCGCCAGGCCGGCGGCACGCTCGGCCTCGCCGCCATGGCGGCGATCATCGCCGCGTCCGAGGTCGTGCTCCTCTCCAACCGGCTCCGTGACCTCGGGTTCAGCAACCTCAGCGAGGAGAGCACGGCCAAGCTCACGTCCAAGACGCCGTCCGAGCAGGCCGAGCTGCTCTCGATCGTGCCGGTCGACCGACGGCCCGCGGTCATCGACGCCGCCCGTGACTCACTCGCGGAGGCCATCTCGATCGGGTTCTGGTCGAGCGCGGCGGTGATGGTCGGGTGCGCCGTGCTCGCGGCCTTCCTCTTCAAGCGCACGCCGGGCGAGGAGCCCGATCCGGAGCACGCGGTCACCGCCGCCACGGCACACCCGGTCAGCGTCGGCAGCCTGCCGCGCGGCGACGACCGGTAGCCGCAGCGCCTCCTCGGCAGCCCGCACCCTCGGTCAGACTCCCCGTGCACGTCTGACAGCACGTCGCCCGTGACCGAACGGAGCCCAGCTGCCCATCGTCGACCTCTACGACCGGCTCATCCTCGAGCCCGGCAAGGGCCCGCTCTTCTGGATGGTGGCCACGTTCATCCTGACGTTCGGGTTCATCCGCCTCTCCGTGCACATGATCCGGCGCGGTGTCAGCTGGTGGCCGGGGAACGTCGAGTCCGGCGGAATCCACATCCACCACCTGGTGTTCGGGATCTTCATGATGCTCGCCGCCGGGATCCTCGAGTTCGGCATCAACCCCAGCGGGCCTTGGACGGTCGTGTTCGCGGCGCTCTTCGGCGGAGGTGCAGCCCTTGCGATGGACGAGTTCGCCCTGTGGCTGCACCTGGAGGACGTCTACTGGAGCAGTGAGGGCCGCCAGTCGATCGACGCGGTGATCCTGGTCGGCCTGTTCATGGGCCTGCTGTTCCTCGGCCTCAGCCCCGTCGGGGTCGACGACCTGGAGCGCAGCAGCCGGATCGGACTCCTCGGCGGCATGGCGCTGACCGCGACGAACATCGTGCTCGTGGCCGTCACGATCCTGAAGGGCAAGATCGCGACCGGCATCATCGGCGTGTTCTTCTTGCCCGTGAGCCTGATCGGCGCGATCCGGCTCGCGAAGCCGAGCTCACCTTGGGCCCACCACCGCTACTCGCGCCACCCCAACAGAGCCGCGCGCGCCGAGCATCGCTATGCCGACGAGCAGGCAAGGATCGGGTCGGCCCGCAAGTGGATCGTCGACCGGCTCACCGCCACGCGGCCCGGCTCGAGCGGCGACTGAGCGCACCCGACCGAGCCGTCTCGGTCACCAGGCGAGGATGTCGTCCGCCGTCCGTACGGCCAGCGCCGCGCCGGTCAGCGTCGGGTTGACCGCCAGCCGCGACGGGATCAGGCCGTTGGTCGCCAGATAGAGGTTCTCGAACCCGCGCACCCGCCCACACGTGTCGGTCACCGACGTGCCGGCGTCCATCCCCATGCGGCAGGAGCCGATGAGGTGAGACGAGTCGGGGGTCAGCCACCGCGGTGTGCACCCCTCGCGAAACCGGCCGATCAGCGCGCAGATCGCATCCGCGTCCCGCTCGAGCGCCTGCATGCGCGACTGGTCGGCCGCGCTCGGGGCGATCTCGAACGCGACCTCACCGTCGTCGTCCACGCGAAGCCGGTTGTCCGGCCGCGGGTCGATCGGGCAGAAGAGCTGAAGCTCGAGCAGTCGCGCGTCGGGCACGTCGCGGTCCGACGGCCCGGGCGCGAACGGATACGTGTCGCGGAGCACCATCGCGAACCAGGGCCTGTCGGGCGTCGGTGGGATTCCCAGGCGCGGCGGCGGATCGTCCGGGTGACCTTGGTCCCAGAGTCCGTCGGCGAGCACGACCTGGGCGATGAGCACGTGGTGGTACGAGAGGAACCTGCCGAGCGCGGGCGGGCGGACGCCGGAGCGCCACAGGATGGCCGGGGTGTCGACCGCCCCGGCGGCGAGGACGACGTTCGCAGCGGGACGCAGCACGCCATCGACCTCGACACCGGTGACCCGGGAGCCACCGAGGCCGATCCTCGTGACGTCACCGCGCACGATCTCGACGGGCGGCCCGCTGGCGAGCACGTCGGCCGGGGCGGCGTAGTGGATCGGCGCGTCGCGACCTCGCCATCCGCTCAACGGCAGGCGCGAGACCGAGCGGTGGGCCGGCGCCAGGGCCCGTTCCAGCCGGTCGCCGACGGCGCGCAGCCGGAACGAGTCCACGAAGAGATCCGATCGGACGGCGAGGTAGCGCTCGGCCTGCGCGTAGCACCGGGCCCACTCGCCCGAGCTCAGCTCGTCCGGGCGATCGACCCCCTCGACGGCCCGGGGGCAGTTGTTGGTCCAGAGGATGCCGCTGCCGCCGACGACGGACGTCCAGAAGGCCCCCGGCAGGCCATCCTCGGCCGCTCGCTCGTCGTAGAGGGTTCGGTACCGAGCGCCGAGCGGAAAGAACCCATCCGGGTCATCGGCCGCCTCGGGCTGATTGCGAAGGTGCGAGCCGGGAGGGTCGGTGACGGCCCTGCCGCGCTCCACGATCGCGACCCTGCGCCCACCTTCGGCCAGACGGCGCGCCACGATCGCTCCGAGCGGACCGCTTCCGACGACCAGATCGTCGACGCGCTGGGCCACGACCCCCGATCTACTCCCTGCGGACGACGGGCCGAACGGACGAGCACCGCGGCGGCCTGCCCTGACCGGACAGCTCGCTGCGCCCGGCACCGACCGGCCACTCGAGGCGCGTGCCGCAGGTCACGATCCGCGTCCCGTCATCGTCCACTGTCGTCGTGCGAGGACCACTGGGACGACCCTACCTCGCGCCCGTGAGTCGGCGGCTCCGGATGACGATGTATCGCACCGGCCGCCCCGGACCCTGGCCGCGCCTCGATCAGGGCGAAGAAGACCAGGTAGGCGCCGGCGACGAGCCAAGCCATCGCGATCGCGACCGCGACCTCCTTCTGATGGCCGAGCGGATCGATGACTCCTCCGAGCACGTCGCCGAGGATGAGCTGAGGCGCCAGGAGGAGGTCCCAGGTGTGCCAGCGAGCGAACCGCCCCAGCGACACCCCGATCCCGACCAGAGGGATGATCGCCGCCACGAGCAGCCAGCCCCGCCCGATCCCGCCTCGCCCTCGAGCGGCGTCGTGCACCAGATAGATGCTCGCGCTCCCCAACAGCAGGCCGATCATCCCGAACGTCGAGATGAGGACGAGGTCGAACCAGTAGATCGCGCCGCCCGGCTCTGGCAGGTGCTTCAGGTCGGTGACGAGGTACGGCGCGTTCGGCAGGAACGCGAGCCAGACGAGCCCGAGGACGATCGCCTCGAGCCGGCGCCGGCGCTTCTTGACGAGCGCGACCGCCGCGACGAGCGGGATCGCCGCGAGGACGGTGTTCAGGACCAGGAAGCGGTGCCCGATCTCGCCGCCCGTCGCCACGAACCGCAGGACGTAGAGAACGGCCCCGCCGGCGATGGCCGCGACAGCGAGCCGGGTGATCAAGTCCACATGGCGCACCGGCCGCGAGCCTGGCGACATCCCGCGCTCATGTCGAGCGCGACCGTTCCGGTCGCTCGAGATGCCCGGTCGCGCGCCGCTCCCGCCCGACTCCGTGGGTAGTGTGCCGCCAGCCTCAGTTCCTGGCTGGGGCCCGAATCGAGGAGACCCCGATGGCCGAAGAGCTGACCATCCAGGGTGCCGACGTGAAGATCCGCCACCCGTGGGGGGTGTGGGCGCTCAGCATCATCACGCTCGGCATCTACGGCTTGGTCTGGTGGTACAAGATCAATCGCGAGATGCGCGACTACAGCGCCGCGATCGGTCAGCCGCTCGACAACAACCCGACCAACTCGGTGCTCGCGATCTTCCCGGGCGCGTACATCATCGTCCCCTGGTTCTGGACGAACTGGACGACGCCGGAGCGGGTGGCGAAGACGCAGGAGATGTCGGGGGCCGAGGACCGGGTGATGCCGCTGCTCTCGCTGGTCCTCGCGTTCATCGTGCTCGGCCTTCACACCGTGTACCTGCAGTCGGCGCTGAACGGTGTGTGGCGCGGTACCCGCGAGCCCGGGGCACCCACGAGCATGTAGCCGGAGCCGAGCGCAACCTACGCGCTCGCTCCCCGATCGACGGGCCGCCGACGGATGTGCCGGCGGCCCTCGACCCAGCGGGCCGGTCCGGGCCTACGACCCGGCGGCCGGCGCCGGCTGCGACCCCTCCCGGTCCTCGTCCTCCTCGGGATCCGACTCGGGCGCCTCGATCGTGATGCGCGGCAGGATCCGATCGAGCCACTTCGGCATCCACCACATGCGGTCTCCCATGAGGTGCATGATCGCCGGCACCATCGCCATTCGGACGATGAAGGCGTCGATCAGGATCGCCACACCGAGCCCGAGACCGAACTCCTTGATGCCACGGTCCGGCTCGAACACGAATGACAGGAACACGCTCGCCATGATGAGCGCGGCCGCGACCACGACCCGTCCGATCGCCGAGATCCCGTCGGTGATCGCGCGCCGGGCGTCGCCGTGGCGCACGTACTCCTCGCGGATGCGGCTGACGAGGAACACCTCGTAGTCCATCGAGAGGCCGAACAGGATGGCGAAGATGATCGGCGGGAGGAACGTCTCGATCGGTCCCGTCGTGTCCAGGCCGATGATCTGGTTGCCCCAGCCGAACTGGAAGACCGCGATCAGCACTCCGAACGCGGCGAGCGCCGACAGGAGCGTCGTCAATGACGCCTTCAGGGCGATCACGACCGAGCGGAACGCCATCGAGAGGATGATGAAAACGATCCCGATCGCCACGAGCAGGAAGAGCGGCAGTCGGTCCTCGATCTGCGTCGCGATGTCCTCGAACGCCGCGGTGTTGCCGCCCACGAACGCCTCGGCCTCGGAACCCTCGAGCGCGGTCGGGATCGTCCCGGACCGCAGCTCGCGCACGAGCTCCTGGGTGGCCGCCGACTGCGGCGAGGAGGTCGGGAACACGGTGATGATCGCCGTGTCGCCGGCCTCGTTCTCGATCGCGGGGGGAACGAACGCCACGCCCTCCTGCGCGGCGAGCACCTCGGCGAGCGCCTCGCCCGCGTCGGGGTCGTTGGCCTGGTCCACCGTGACGAGCAGCGGACCGTTGAAGCCTTGGCCGAACCCTTCGGCGAGCAGGTCGTAGGCCTCGCGCTGGGTCGTCCCGGGCGGTGCGGTGCCGCTGTCTGCGGCCCCCAGCCGCGCCCACGCCACGGGCGCCGCGAGCACGATCAGGACCACGAGGGTCACGATCAGCACCGGGGTGGCGTTGCGCGTCACGAACCGGCCCCACTTGGCGAAGAAGGAGCGCTCGTCGGCCGCGGGACTGCCCTCGCGGGTGATGAACGGGACCTTCCACTTGTTCACGCGGTGGCCGAGCGCGCTCAGGACGGCCGGCAGCAGCGTGACCGCCACCAGGACCGCGGTGACGACGGTGATCGCCGCGCCGAGCCCGAGCTTGGTGATGAAGTCGAGGCCGATGACGAGCAGGGCCGAGATCGAGATCGCCACGGTGATGCCGGCGAACACCACGGCTCGGCCGGCCGTGGAGGCGGCCGCGGCGGCGGCGTCGACCGGACTCATCCCCTGCGAGAGGGCCGCGCGGAAGCGGGTGAGGATGAACAGGGTGTAGTCGATGCCCACACCCAGCCCGAGCATCACCGCGAGCACGGGCGTGATCGTGTTGAAGGTCGTGAAGTCCGCCGCGATCAGCAGCAGGAAGATCCCGAGCATGACCGAGATCAGCGCCATCCCGATCGGGATCACCGCGCCGACGACCGCGCCGAGCATGAAGAGGAGGATCAGGATCGCCACGCCGAGGCCGATCAGCTCGGGCGTCCCGAACGGTGCGGGAGCCTCCGCGGCGACGATGACCGGGCCGGTGAACTCGGCCTGGATGCCGGTTCCGGACAGTTGCTCGTTCAGGTCGTCCTGGAGCGCCTCGATGTCCTCGAGCGGGACCTCGAACGCCGCTTGGTCGAACTGGACCTCGGCGTACGCGATCCGACCGTCCTCACTGATGCCGCCGCCCTGATCGGTGAACGGGTCGCCGACTCGGGTGACCCCGTTGATCGTCCCCGCCTCGGCGAGCGCGCCCTCGACCTCGGCGGTGTTCTGCGGCGTGGTGAGGGTCTCGCCCTCGGGAACCGCGAACACGACCTGCGCGTTGTCGCCGGCCTCCTGCGGGAACCGCTCCTCGAGCAGGTCGATCGCCCGCTGGGCGTCGGAGTTGGGGATGGTGAACTCGTCGGCGAGCTGCCCGCCGAGCCCGATCGCGCTGAAGACGATCACCACCGCGGCGACCAGCCACGAGATGATGGTGACGCGGCGGTGCTTGGCGCACGCGCGGGCCAGCCGCGCCATCGACCCTTCGTGGCGCGGACGTGGAGCGTCCTGCCCGGTCTGGCCGTTGTCGTCACTCATCGGGTTACTCTCCACCGTCGGGCACGGAATGAGACGCTAGAGTCTCAGTTGCGGCGGCATTCTGAGACATGGCTGTCCCGATTTCAACCCCGCCGCCCGAGAGATAACCGACCTGTGACCATCGAAGCTCCGCAGCGGCGAAGCGACGCCGAGCGCAACTGCGCTCGGATCCTCGACGCCGCCCTGGCATCGCTGTCGGAGCGTCCCGACGCGGGGATGGGCGAGATCGCGGCGCGGGCGGGCGTGGGCCGGGCGACGCTCTACCGGCACTTCCCCAACCGGGCGGCGCTGATGCAGGCGATCCACGACCGGGCGGTCTCGGAAGCCGAGCAGGCCGTGCTGGCCAGCCGCCCCGAGGAGGGTCCGGCGGGTGACGCCGTCGTCCGCCTGGTCGAGGCGCTGACCGGGGTCATCGTGCGCTACCGGGTGCTGGTGGTGAACAAGGACGAGCTGGCCGAGCAACGCGACAGCGACGTCATCCGCTCCTACGTCGTGGACCTCATCCAGCGCGGCCAGGACTCCGGCGAGTTCACGCGCGAGATCCCGGTGGAGGTCGGCGCCGACATGCTGAAGGGCATGCTGATGGCGACCTGCCAGGACGAGGGCGCCGTCGAGGTCGGCGGCCTGGTCGCGCGGGTGCTGGTCCGGGGCCTGGACCCCGGCCCGGAGGGCTGATCGCCGGTACGCTCGGGGCGTGAGCACCGCGGCCCCCGTTCCTCGAGACAGCGCCGAGGCGATCCGCCGGGCGGTCGCCGCGGGGCCGGTCCTGATGCCGGGTGTCTACGACGCGCTCACGGCCCGACTGTCACGCGACGCCGGCTTCGACGTCCTGTTCGTCTCCGGCTTTGCCGTCTCGGCGTCGCGGATGGCGGTGCCCGACCTGGGCTACGTCGCGCTCGCCGACATGGCCGACGCAGCGCGGGCCGTCACGCGGATCGGCGGCGGTCCGGTGATCGTCGACGCCGACACCGGCTACGGCAACGCGCTGAGCGCGCGGCACACGGCCGAGACGCTCGCGCGCTCCGGGGCGGCCGGGATCTTCCTCGAGGACCAGGAGTGGCCCAAGCGCTGCGGCCACTTCGCCGGCAAGCGGGTGGTCGACCGCGACGAGTGGCTGGGCAAGCTGCGCGCGGTACTGGAGTGGCGGGCCGAGACCGGGATCGACCTGTACCTGGTGGCGAGAACCGACGCGCGAGCGGCGATCGATCTCGACGAGGCGATCGTGCGCGCGAAGGCCGCCCGCGATCTCGGCGTGGACGCCGCGTTCGTCGAGGCGCCCCAGAGCGTCGACGAGCTGCGCCGGGTGCGCGAGGAGGTCCCGGGAGTCACGCTGGTCGCCAACATGATCGAGGGAGGCCGCACGCCGCTCCTGACCCCATCGGAGCTCGACGAGCTCGGCCACCGGCTGATCGTCAGCCCACTGACCGGGCTGATGGCCGCCTCTCGCGCGATCGAGACGGCCATGGGACGCCTTCGGGCCGACGGCGTGCTGACGCAGCCCGGCGACCTGCTCATGGGCTTCGAGGAGTTCGAGAAGGTCACCCGGATGGACGACCACCGGGCGCGCGGCGAGCGCTACGCCGAGGACTGACCGGCCCCGTCGGCCGTGCCGAGCCGCACGTCCTTGGTGCGGATGAAGTAGGTGTTGATCAGGCCGACGACGGCCACGATCGTCGCGAACGCGAACACCGCGTTCATCCCCCGAGCGAACTCGTCCCCGGTCGCGTCGAGGCTCGCGACGCCGGTGAAGATGGCCGTGGCGACCGCCACGCCGATGCTCCCGAAGAGCAGATGGACCATGAACGACAGGCCGCCGGCGAGGCCCGAGTGCTGCTGGTCCACCGCGGCGACCGCCGCCGTCCCCGCGCTCGCGATCGCCAGGCCGGCCCCGACCCCGAGGAGGAGCAGCCCGGGAAGGACGCCGAGGTAACCCCAGCCCGGCTGCGCGACCGCGAAGTTGAGCCCGGCGAGGATGAAGGCGACGTACCCCACGCCGATCAGCGGCCGCGGCCCGAGCGCTCGATAGAAGCGGCCGCTGATCGGTGAGAGCACCGCGAAGACCAGCATTCCCGGGACGATCCCGACCGCCCCCAGGAGCGCCGAGGTATCGAGCGACTTCTCGAGGTACTGGGGCAGGTAGAGGAAGGTGCTGAACCACACCGGCACGAGCAGTCCATTGGCCAGGAGCGCCGCGACGAACCCGCGGTCCCTACCCAGCTCGGGCGGGACCAGGGGATCCACCGCCCGTGGCTCGAGCGCGAAGAACGCCACCACACCGAGGACCGCGACGGCGAAGAGTGCGATCACCCCGGGAGCCGTCCAGCCTTCGCTCGCGCCGACGTCGAGCGCGAACATGGCGCAGAAGAGCGCGACGGTGAGCACCGCGATCCCGCGCAGGTCGAGCGGCTCCCGGGCGGATCGCTCGGCGTCCCGCGGGACATAGCGCAGGACCAGCGCGCCGACCCCGATCACCAGCGGCACGTTCACCCAGAAGAGCACCGTCCAGGTGAGGAGCTCGGCGGACACGCCGGCGATGATCGGCCCAATCGCGTTGCCGAACCCCGCCCCGCCGAGCACGAGGCCGACCGAGGTCGCGCGCATCGCCGGCGGCACCGAGTTGAACGAGATCGCGACCAGGGCGGGCCAGATCAGCGCTCCCCCGACCCCCTGCACCCCCCGCGCAGTGATCGCGATCCAGACGTCTGGCGCGATCGCGATGGTCAACGACGAGAGCCCGAAGATCGCCATCCCGATCAGCAGCACCCGGCGATGGCCGAAGACGTCGGCCAGCTTGCCCGCGGTCACGATTCCCATCCCGAACGTCAGCGCGTAGAGGGTGAGGATCCACTGGGTCGTCGTCAGATCGGTGCCGAAGTCGATCTCGATCGACGTCACGATCGTCGCGGCGCCCGTGAAGTCCATCCCGATCATGAACCCGGCGCAGGCCATGGCGACGAGCGTGAGGCGCTGTTGTCGGCTCACGCGAGCAGGCTACGGGGCACTCCTGCGCCGTCGCTGGGCGCGATCCCATCGCGCCCAGCGCGATCGACACGAATCCCGAACCTGCCTGCGCGGAACGCTTACATGTCCGCGCCGAGCCCCTTTACAACGGCCGGAGAGGATTGCCGCCATTCCATCCCTCCCCGTTCGGAGCATCCATGCCTTCCTCTTCCCGCATCGCCGCGCTGGTCACGGTCGGCGCGCTGGTCGCGACACCGCTTGCGGCCGCCGCCGTCATCAACGGCGATGACGGCAACAACGTCCTCCGCGGAACGCGCGGCGCCGACGTCATCCAGGCCGCCGCCGGCAACGACGTCGCCTTCGGCTTCCGCGGTCCCGACCTGGTCGGTGGCGGCCCCGGCAACGACGTCCTGCTCGGTGGCCGCGGGCGCGACACCCTGCTCGGCGGCCCCGACGACGACGTGATCCAGTCGGGTCCCGGACGGGACATCGCCCTCGGCCAGGCCGGCAACGACACGCTCTTCGGGGGCTGGCGCGGTGACGTCCTGAGCGGGGGCTCGGGCGATGACCGCGTGCTCGGCGGTCACGGCTGGGACACCATCTACCTCGGGGCCGGCGAGGACGTCGCCGTGGGCGGCCGGGGCCGCGACGTGATCTTCTCGCGGGCGCTCGACCAGCAGGTCGACACCATCTTCTGCGGCCGGGGCCGGGACGTCGTCTTCGCCCGCGACGAGGACATCGTCCACCGCTCCTGCGAGCGCGTGCGCATCATCCCGGACACCAACACCGTGTCCGACCCGGGCGACGAGGACACGCCGCCCCCGCGGGTGAACAGGGGCGACCCCGGCAAGGGCGACGGCGGAGCCGACGCGAACGAGGCGTGACCCGCAGTGGTCCGATCGGGTCGCCGGATCGGGCCGCAGGACCCGCGCCACCACCCCGGCGCGGGTCCGTGATCGTCACGGCGACGTGATCGGGAGCGCGCGCTCGTAGACGATCCGGTCCTGCCCCGGGCCCACGTGGCCGGGGGACTCGGTGCCGACGAAGCCGAGCGACTCGTGGAAGCGCTGCGAGGCGGTGTTCCAGAGGGGCGCCAGGGCACGCACGCGCGTACGTCCGCGCTCGTGCATCCGGTCCCCGAACTCGCGGTAGAGCCTGGCCCCCACGCCCCTGCGCCGCCACGCCGGGTCCACGGCGTGGAAGTGGACGTAGGCCAGCTCCGGATCCGCCTCGCTGGCCAGCCCCAGCAGGAAGCCGGCCGGCGCACCGTCGTCCCCGAGCCACACGCCGGACGGACCGAGCTCCTCGAAGAACAGGCGGTGCATCACCAGACCGACGGGCCGGTCGAACCAGCCGTCGACGATGGCTCGGGCGACCGCGAAGTCCTCGGCGTGAATCGCCCGGGCGGAGAGGTCTGCTGCGTCGTCGGGCATCCGCGAGATCTTCGCGGTCGGCGGCGGGCTTGACCAGCCGCAGCCACCGTTAGCGTCTTCGCGTGCTCCTCGAATGGGTCGCCACCGCGATCGCGATCGTGACGCTGCTCGCTATCGGGGTCGTCGGGGCGAGGCTGATCGACCGCTCGATCGCGAACCGCACGGAGCGCGATCACGGACAGGTCGAGCCCACCGAGCGATCGCGCCAGCGAATCAGGACCGCCCAGCGCGTTCTGCGCAGCCTGCTCGTCGCCGTCGTTGTGGTGTTCGCCGTCGGCGTCCTCGTGGACACGCTCGGTCTGGGCAGCGGGCCGCTCGTGGCCGTGGCGCTCTTGACCGCGGTGCTGGCGGCCTTCTCGGGAGCCGGCTGGGGAAGCGACGTCGTCTCGGGCATCTCGATCACGCTCGAGGGCCAGTACTACGAAGGCGACTGGCTCGAGCTGAAGAAGCACGACCTCGTCGGTCAGGTCGAGAGCCTCAGCCTGCGGGCGACCACGATCCGATCGCTGGACGGCACCCGCTGGGTGATCCCGAACGGCGAGCTGCGGGTGACGGGCAACCGCACGTACGACTACTCGCGCTACGTGTTCAGCCTGCTGATCTCCTACGACGACGACGTCGAGCGCGCGATCGAGGTCATCGAGTCGACCTTCGCCGAGATCGAGGACGACGCGCGCCTCGGCCCGCTGGTGTCCCGGCTGCGGGTGCTCGGGGTCGACGAGTTCGCCGCGTCGGGGATCCAGATCAAGCTCTTCCTCCACACCGAGCCCGGATCGCAGTGGCGGGTCGGACGAGAGTTCCGGAAACGGCTCAAGCCGGCGCTCGATTCGGCCGGCATCACGATCCCCTACGAGCACCGCGAGGTGATCCTGCGCCAGCCCGAGCCGGTCGCCTCAGAGGCGTGACGAGGGCGGCCAAAGCGCGCTGAGATCGCGACGAATCCGCTCGTCCGAACGAGCGCGAGCCGACCGCGTCGATCGCGTCACAATGGGCCCGTTCCGAGCCATACCGCGGCAATATGCGCTACCGTCACGCCCGAAGTGTCCGGCTTTGCCGGATGTGATTGCGCGGGAAAGACAAGGCATCTCGGGCTCGACGCTCGGGCGTGTGTCTGTCATCCACGCCGAAGCGAAGGAGCGCCGATGCCAGAGGGCGTCGTCAAGTGGTTCTCGTCCGAGAAGGGGTATGGATTCATCACCCCGGACGGCGGGGGCAAGGATCTGTTCGTCCACTTCTCCGAGATCCAGGGTGACGGTTTTCGCACCCTCGACGAGGGGCAGCGCGTCAGCTACGAGGAGACCGAGGGGCGCAAGGGGCCGCAGGCCTCGTCCGTCTCGCCGCTGGCCTGATGGGAACACGGCGCCAGCGTGGCCGTCGGCCCCGCCGCCACAAGGTCCCAAAGGACCCAGGCGGGGCGGCAAAGGAAGAAGGCGTCGAGGTCGAGGGCGATGTCCTCCAGGCACTGCCCGACACCTTCTTCAAGGTCGAGATCGCTGAGGGGCACGAAGTGCTCGCCAAGCTGGCGGGTCGGCTCCGGCGCGCGCGCATCCGGGTGAACCCGGGCGACCGCGTTCGGGTCGAGCTCTCGCCCTACGACCTGAACCGGGGCCGGATCACGTATCGGCTTCGGAACGACCAAGAGGCGGTCCCCGAGACGCCACCCCCCACCGCGAGCTGACGCGGCCGGTCGGGACCGTACGATCGCCGGGACAGCGCCCCACGACCATCGTGGGGCCGGTCCCAACCAGGGGGTGACCATGAGACGCGCACGCACCTTCGGCGTGCTCGGAGTCGCCGTGCTCGCGGCGGGAGTGCTCGCGGCATGCGGCGGTGACGACGACTCGGACAGCGAGGCGACCACCGACACCACCTCGACCGCTCCGGCCATGACCGAGACCGCACCGGCCGAGGGGCCGCTCGCGGGGGTCCCCGCGCCGAGCGGCGGCTCGAGCACCGGCACCCAGTCGATCCCCGAGGGCGGAGAGCTGGCGTCCTACGACACGCTCGCCACGCCCCAGGAGGTCGTCGACACCTACGAGACCGAGCTCGAGAAGTCGGGCTGGGAGATCGTCGGTGGCGACGCCGGTGGCCAGGGTGCCGGCGGCACGGGCCTCCAGGCGACCATGGGCGATCGCTATCTCAGCATCGACGCGGGCGAGACCGCGGTCGGCAGCACCTTCGTGTCGGTCTGCGGCTGGCCCGAGGAGCCGTCGACGCCACAGTGCACGCCGATCGACCAGGGGTCGACGACAACAGACGGCTAGCGGCGGCGGCGTCGGTCGGCGAGGCCCGACCGGGCGGCGTCGAGCATGGAGGCCAGGCGGACTCGGACGCTCGGCCGACCCGGAGGCCGGGTCGCGAGCTCGCGAGCTCGGCTCCGGACCCCGGCGCGGCTGAGCGCCTGCCCGAACGTCGTGACCTCGAGCGGAGGGGGTCCCGTGCCCGCCGCCCTGCTCCTCGTGTCCATGCCCCGCTGGTCTCGGCAGTGCCGGGCGGACGCATGAGCGGCTTCGGCCCACGCCCGAATAGGCTCGCGCGATGAACCCGCGCGAGCTCCTCAAGGTGTTCGGCCCGCTCGTCGGGATCTTCGCCGTCGCGGTCGACGGCGTCGGGGTGATCGTGGCGCTGCCGGCGATCCAGGCCGACCTGGACGCGTCGTTCTCGACGCTGCAGTGGACGATCTCGGCGTACATGCTGGCGATCGCCGCCGCGGTGGTGACCGTTGGCCGCATGGGGGACGTCTTCGGGCGGCGACGCATCTTCATCGCCAGCTTCGTGGTGTTCGCGCTCGGCGGCGCGATCGCCGGCCTCGCCCCCAACGAGCTCGTGCTGATCGCCGGGCGGGTCCTCCAGGGACTCGGGGGCGCGGGGCTCTACTCGCTCTCGCTCGCGCTCGTCACCTCGGCCGTGCCGAAGGAAGAGGTCGGCAAGGGCGTCGCCAACTGGGCCATCGCCGCCGGGCTCGGCATGGCGGCCGGGCCGATCATCGACGGCCTGCTCGTCGACACGACCACGTGGCGATGGGTCTTCCTGATCTACGTGCCGATCGCGGTCGTCGGCATCGCGACGAGCCGGGCCTACCTCACCGAGTCTCGGGACCCCGACGCGACCCGCAGAGTGGACGTGCCCGGCATCGCGCTGCTGGCGGTGGGCGTCGGGATGCTGCTGCTGGGGGTCATCCAGGCGAACACGTGGGGCTGGGGCTCGCCGGCCATCCTCGTGTTGCTCTTCGGCTCGATCGTGCCGCTCACGGCGTTCGTCTGGGTCGAGCGCAGGTCGCTGGCGCCGATCGTCGACGTCGAGATCTTCGGGCGAAACCGCGACTTCCTCGTGGCGAACGCGGTCGGCGTCGGTCCGTACTTCACGGTCTACGCCTTCATCTTCATCGTCGCGATCTTCCTGCAGGACATCCAGGGCTACTCCGCGATCGAGGCCGGTGTCCGGATGCTGCCCTGGCCGGTCAGCTTCGCGCTTCTCTCGCCCCACGTCGGCAGGCTGATCAAACGCGTCGGGCCGGTGATCCCGATGCTGGTCGGCTCCCTGACGATGGCGGCGGGGTGCATCGCCATGGCCTTTGCCGACGCGACCACGGGCGAGCTCGCGCTGTTCTTCATCTTCGTCACCCTCGGGGTCGGACAGGCGCTCGGGATGGTCGCAGTCAGCGCGGCGGCGCTCGGGGCCGTGCCGCCGGCCAAGTTCGGCGTCGCCGCCGGCATCCGCTCGACGATGGCCTACATCTCGGGCAGCCTCGGCGTGGCCATCGTCGGCGCCGTCCTGCTCGTCCGCGAGCAGGCCCGCCTCGGCCAGATCACGGAGGAGCTCGGGCGCCGGCTCACCAAGGACGAGCGCAACGAGATCGACGGGCTGCTCGCCGGCTCCGACGCCGCCAAGGAGAACCTCGATGGCTACGCCCCCCTGAGCCAGGAGCAGATCACCGACGCGGCAGGTCAGGCGTTCGTCGTCGGCCTGCAGGCCGCGATGTTCATCTGCGCAGCCGTGCTGCTGCTCGGCGTGGCGCTACTCGCCTACATCCACCGACCGGCCAGGTTCAGGCTGCCGGGCCCGCACGGACACTTCGGCCACCCTGGGCACCGGGAGCACGCGCTCGAGGTCGAGGCGCCCGACGCCCAGACGCGCTAGCTGTCGGTGATCGCGAACACCCAGCCCGGGCCGCCCTCGGTGACCTCCAGGTCGTACTGACCCGCCTCGATGTTGGCCCGCCCTCCGACGGCCGAGGAGTCGACGAGCGTGCGGCCGCTGGTGCGGTCGACCAGCGTGAAGCGCTGCCCGCCGCCGGTCCAGGTGATCACCGAGTCCCGCTCGACCGTCACCGCACCGATGTCGGGGCCCGGGCTGGCCGACGTGTAGACCGCGGCGTCTGCGGGGATGTCACCCGGGAGCTCGCCCGTCTCGGTGGGAATGCCCTCCGTGACGGTCTCGCCGGGAACCGGTACCGGCAGCACCTCGGTCTCGGTCGCCTCGGGCACCGGAACGGGGACCACGTCGGTCTCGGTTGCCTCGGGAACGGGAACCGGAACGAAGTCGGTCTCGGTCTCGGTCGCATCGGGGACCGGCGCCACCTCGGTCCCTGGCTCGGCCTCGGTCTCGATCTCGGGCGGGCCCTCGACGGTCACCACCGAGCTGGCCGTCTCGGCGAGGACGACCTGCTCCCCGCCGCCCCCGTCGTCGCGGGCGACCAGCAGACCGATCCCGACCCCCGCGCCGATGACGAGCGCCATCGCCAGGAGCACGACGACACCCCGGCCCGTGCTCGAGAGCCGCTCCCAAGCCTCGTCGAGCCCGAGCGGTGGCTGCTCTGCCTCGGGGGGCGGATCGACCTGCGCCGGCGGCGGATCCTCCTGGCCGTCGGGAGTCGGCGACTCGTCGGCCATCAGCCGCCGGCGCGGGCTCGGCGCCCGAGGTAGAGGTCGGTCACCGTCCCCTCTGCAGCCTCGGCGGCCATGCCGATCGTCTCGGAGAGCGTCGGGTGTGGGTGGATGGTGAGGGCCAGGTCCTCCGCGTCGGAGCCCATCTCGATCGCGTGCACGGCCTCGGCGATCAGATCGCCGGCGTGCACTCCGACGATCCCCGCGCCGAGGATCCGGCGCGACTCGGGCTCGAGCAGCAGCTTGGTGCGGCCTTCGCCGCGCCCCTGCAGGACGGCCCGACCCGACGCCGCCCACGGCACGGCCGATGCCTCGTACTCGATGCCGGCCTCCTGCGCCTCGGTCTCCGTGAGCCCCGCCCAGGCGATCTCCGGGTCGGTGTAGGCGACGGACGGGACGACCCGCCCCGCAAAGGACGCCGCCTTCCCCGCGATCACCTCGGCCGCCACGATGCCCTGCCGGCTCGACTTGTGGGCGAGCATCGGGTCGCCCACGACATCGCCGATCGCAAAGACGTGCGGCACGTTCGTGCGCATCTGGTCGTCGACCGGGATGACTCCGCGCGCCCCAACCTCGATCCCCGCGAGCTCGGCGCCGATCAGGTCACCGCTCGCGCGCCGCCCCACCGCGACCAGGACGCCGTCGACGGTCGCGGGCGGGGGCGGGTCGTCGCCGCCCTCGTAGACCACCGCCAGCCCCTCGACCCCCGCCTCGATCGCGCCCACCTGGGTACCCAGGTGCACCGCGCCATAGCGGCGGGTGATGCGCTTCGCGAGGGGCACGACCTGATCCGAGTCGCATCCGGGGATCAGCTGGTCGAGGGCCTCGACGACCGTGACCGTCGAGCCGAGGGCGTCGTAGACCGTCGCCATCTCGAGCCCGATGATCCCCCCGCCGATGACGAGCAGCCGCTCGGGCACCTCGCCCAGAGCGAGCGCACCCTCCGAGTAGACGATCCGCTCGTCGTTCGGCAGCCCGGGGAGCTCGGTGGGCTCGGAGCCGACCGCGATGATCGCGTTGCGGAACGCGAGGGTCCGGTGCCCGTCCGGCGCGTCGATCGCCAGCTCGTTGGGCGACCCGAACCGCGCGACGCCCTGGATGATCTGAACCCCGCGCCGCTTGGCCAGCCCCGCCAGTCCGTTCGCCAGCTGGCCGACCACCGTGCTCGTCGCCTCCCGCAGCCGCGCGACGTCGATGCTCGGCTGGCCGAAATCGATCCCGATCTCGCTCGCGTCCTCCGCATCGCTCAGGAGCTTCGCCGCGTGCAGCAGCGCCTTCGACGGGATGCAGCCCACGTGCAGGCAGACGCCGCCGATCTTCGAGTGGCGCTCGACCAGCGCCACGGACAGACCGAGGTCGGCGGCGCGAAAGGCGGCGGTGTAGCCGCCGGGCCCTCCGCCGATGACCGCGAGGTCGACCGGAGATCCGTCCGTGCTCACAGCAGCGCGTGCCGCAGGTCGGACAGCAGAGTCCCGAGGTGGGTCACAAAGCGCGCCGCCGCGGCGCCGTCGATCACCCGGTGGTCGTACGACAGCGAGAGCGGCAGCATGAGCCGGGGCCGGAACTCGGCGCCGTCCCAGACCGGGGCCGTCGTGGTCCGGCTCGCGCCCAGGATCGCGACCTCCGGAGCGTTGATGATCGGCGTGAAGTAGGAGCCCCCGATCCCGCCGAGGCTCGAGATCGAGAAGGTGCCGCCCTCGATGTCCTCGCGGCGCAGCCTGCCCTCGCGCGCCCGGCCCGACAGCTCGACCAGCTCGCGGGCGATGTCGAGCAGGCCCTTCTGATCGACGTCCCGGATCACCGGCACGACGAGGCCGTCGGGCGTGTCGACGGCGAAGCCCAGGTGGTAGTAGCGCTTCAGAACGAGCTCCTCGCCCTCGAGCGAGGAGTTGAACTCGGGGAACTGGCGGAGCGCAGCCGCTGAGGCCTTCAGCAGCAGCGAGACCATCGTCAGCTTGACGCCCTCACCCTTGTGCTCGGCGTTCACCGCCTTGCGAAACGCCTCGAGGTCGGTCACGTCCGCGTCGTCGTGCTGGGTGACGTGCGGGATCTGCACCCAGTTGCGCGAGAGGTTGGGCCCCGCGATCCGCTTGATCCGCGACAGCTGTGCCCGCTCGATCGGACCGAAGGCGGCGAAGTCGACCGAGGGCCACGGCGGCAGCCCCGCCGGCTGCGCGGGTGCGGCCGCGGGGGTCGGCGCCGAGCCGGAGCCGGCGGCGGCACGCACGTCGTCCTTGGTGATGCGCCCCTTGCGGCCGGTCCCCTCGACGCCGTCGAGCGGCACGTCGAGCTCGCGCGCCAGCCGGCGGGCGCCCGGCCCGGCATAGCCGTCCGACGCCGGCTCCGCGACCTCCTCGTCCGCGGCGGGCCCCTCGGGCTCCTCTCGCGGCTCCTCCTCCTCGGCCCAGGTGTCCGACTCGATCGCGGCCTCCTGTGCGGGGCTCGAGCCGTCCGCCGAGATGCGGACGATCACGTCACCCTCCGAGACCTCGTCCCCGACCGCGACGACCAGGTCGGCGACGACGCCGGCCGCGGGGGACGGCACCTCCATGCTGGCCTTGTCGGACTCGAGCACGATCAGCGGCTCGTCCTCGGTGACCGACTGGCCGGGCTCGACCAGCACCTCGATCACGGGAACGTCGGCGAAGTCGCCCAAGTCGGGAACGCGTACCTCGGTCAGCGCAGCCACGGCGGTTGAGCCTCCGTATCGATGTCGTACTTGGCGATTGCCTGTGCAACCGCGTCGGGGACGATCGCGCCGTCGGCAGCCAGCGCCCACAGCGCGGCGACGACGACGTGGTGGCGATCGACCTCGAAGAACCGGCGCAGCTGCTCCCGCGTGTCGCTGCGGCCGAACCCGTCGGTGCCGAGCGTGACGAACCGGGTCGGGACGAACGGGCGGATCTGCTCGGGGAACGAGCGCATGTAGTCCGTCGCGGCGACCACCGGTCCCGGGCGTGCCGAGAGCTGCCACTCGACGTAGGGCACGCGCCGCTCCTCGGTCGGATGGAGGCGGCTCCACCGCTCGGTCTCGATGCCCTCACGGCGCAGCTCGGTGAAGCTCGTGACGCTCCAGACGTCCGCCGCCACCCCGTGCTCCTCCTCGAGCAGCTCGGCGGCGGCGATCACCTCGCGCAGGATCGCCCCGGACCCGAGCAGCTGGACCCGGTCGCCGGTGTCCTCGGCCTCGCGCACGAGGTGCATCCCACGCAGGATCCCGTCCCGCGTGTCCTCCGGCAGCGCCGGCTGCGGGTAGTTCTCGTTCATCGTCGTCAGGTAGAAGAAGACGTCCTCCTTCCCCTGGAGGATCCGCCGCAGCCCATCGTGGACGATCACTGCGAGCTCGTAGGCGTAGGTGGGGTCGTACGCGCGGCAGTTGGGGTTGGTCGCAGCGAGGAGGTGGCTGTGGCCGTCCTGGTGCTGCAGGCCCTCCCCGTTCAGCGTCGTCCGCCCCGAGGTGCCGCCGACCAGGAACCCGCGGGCGCGCATGTCGCCGGCGGCCCACGCGAGATCGCCGATCCGCTGGAAGCCGAACATCGAGTAGAAGATGTAGAAGGGGATCATCGTGAGCCGGTTGTTGGCGTACGAGGTCGCCGCCGAGATCCACGACGAGAAGGCCCCCGCCTCGGTGATTCCCTCCTGGAGCACCTGGCCGCTCCGGTCCTCGCGGTAGTACGCGAGCTGGCCCATGTCCTCGGGCTCGTACAGCTGCCCGACGTGCGAGTAGATGCCGAGCTGGCGGAACATGCCCTCCATGCCGAACGTGCGCCCCTCGTCGGGCACGATCGGGACGATTCGCTCGCCGATGGTCTTGTCGCGCGCGAGCGCCGACAGGATGCGGACGAACGCCATCGTCGTCGAGATCTCCCGGTCGCCGGTGCCGCCGGTGACCGAGTCGAGGATCGTGATCGACGGAACCTCGACGGGCTGGGTGTAGTCCTGCCGGCCCGGCATCGATCCGCCGAGCGCGTCGCGTCGCTCGCGCAGGTAGACCATCTCGGGGCTGTCCTCGGGCGGCTTGTAGAAGGCGGCCCGCATCGCCTCCTCGTCCGACAGCGGCACGCCGAACCGGTCGCGGAACGCCAGCAGCTCCTCGTCCTCCATCTTCTTGGCCTGGTGCGAGATGTTCATGCCCTCGCCGGCGTCGCCCATGCCGTAGCCCTTGATGGTGAACGCGAGGATGATCGTGGGCTGACCCTCGTGCTCGACGGCCGCGCGGTAGGCGGCGTAGACCTTGTGCGGGCTGTGGCCGCCCCGGTTGAGCGCCCAGATCTCCTCGTCGCTCATGTGGGCGACCCGCTCGGCCAGCTCGGGGTAGGCGCCGAAGAAGTTCTCGCGGACGTAGGCCCCGTCCTTGGACTTGTAGACCTGGTACTCGCCGTCCACGGTCTCGAGCATCCGCCGGCGCAGGAGCCCGTCGTGGTCGGCGTCGATCAGCGGGTCCCAGCGCTCGCCCCAGATCACCTTGATCACGTTCCAGCCCGCGCCCCGGAAGCTGGTCTCGAGCTCCTGGATGATCTTGCCGTTGCCGCGCACCGGCCCGTCGAGGCGCTGCAGGTTGCAGTTGACGACGAACACGAGGTTGTCGAGGTGCTCGCGCGCGGCGAGGCCGATCGCTCCCATCGACTCGGGCTCGTCCATCTCGCCGTCGCCCATGAAGGCCCAGACAGAGCGCCCGGCGGTCTCGGCGAGTCCGCGGCCCTCCAGGTACTTGAGGAACCGGGCCTGGTAGATCGCCATGATCGGGCCCAGCCCCATCGACACCGTCGGGTGGCGCCAGAAGTGCGGCATCAGCCACGGGTGCGGATACGACGACAGCCCCTTCCCGCCGGTCTCGCGGCGGAAGTTCGCCATCTCCTCTTCCTCGATGCGACCCTCGAGGAACCCGCGGGCGTAGATGCCGGGCGAGGAGTGGCCCTGCATGTAGATCAGGTCGCCGGGGCGCTCGGGCGTCGCCGCCCGCCAGAAGTGGTTGAACCCCACCTCGTACAGGGTCGCGGCGGACTGGTAGCTGGCGATGTGGCCGCCGATCCCCGGCGCCTCCTGGTTCGCCCGAACCACCACCGCGGCGGCGTTCCACCGCACGATCGAGCGCAGGCGCCGCTCGATCTCCTGGTCGCCAGGGATCTTCGGCTCCTGGGAGGCGGGGATCGTGTTGACGTAGGGCGTGATGTCCGGGACCGAGACCGGCGCCCCGGCCAGGCGCGCCTCCTCGACGACGAGCGCGAGCAGCTTCGCGGCGTGCTCGGGCCCCCGCGCCCGGACCACATCGTCCACCGCGTCGAGCCAGTCCCGGGCCTCGTCGGCGTCGATCCCGAGCTCGGCCGCGACCCGCTCGACGCCCCGCTCACCGGTCAGGCGCACGAGCGTCTCGGGCTGGACGGCGTCGTCGTCTCCGGGCGGGTGGGCACTCACACCCCAAGCCTTGCATCCCGGGGGCGCCGGCGGGGGGGACCGCAACAACCGGAGAACCGACGGTCTGGCAGGCTTCGCGGTCTCTCGACCCCTCGGCTTGGAGCAGCTCGATGATGAGGATCCCCCGCAAGAGCATCGCCGGAGTGATCGTGGTCGGGGCGATCGCCATCGCCGCCGCCTGTGGCGGCGGAGACGACAACGGTGACAGCGGGGACGACAGCATCACCCTCGCGGAGTACATCGCGCAGGCGGATGCGATCTGCGCCCGCTACGACGAGCAGTTCGCGGCGGTCGCCGTCCCGACGAACCCCGACGAGCTCCGCGACTTCCTGGCCCGGACGCTCGAGCTCGGCGAGGCCCAGACCGAGGAGCTCAGGGCGCTCCCGGTCCCGCCCGAGATCGCCGACCTCGAGGCGCAGGCGCGCGCCAACAACGACGAGGCGGCCGAGCTGGTCAGCGAGGCGATCGAGCGCATCGACGACGGCGAGGACCCGCTCACCGTCGCCAACGACATCAGCGAGCGCGGCGGGAACATCGACGAAGAGAACGCGGAGATCGCCGAGGAGATCGGCCTCGCGGTGTGCGGTGTCGACGAGGACGGCGACGACGACGGCACGACGACGACGACCGCGACCGCACCCGACGACACGCTCGGGGATCCAGGCACGCAGCCGACCAACACCACCGCGAGCGCGGCCGGCCAGTACCTGCTGGACGTCTCGGCCGCATCGAGCGCGCTCAACCAGATCGGCGCGATCTTCACTGGCGCCGACAGCCCTGCCGAGCTGCAGGCGCAGGCCGGAGCGGTGCAGGCGAGCGTCGACGAGTTCGAGGCCGCCATGGACTCCATGGCCAGCTACACGCTCGACGACCCGCAGCTCGAGGAGCAACGGTCGGGGTACGTCGCCGCGGGAGAGCAGCTGTCGGGACCGCTCGCGGACCTGTCCGAGGCGGTCGCCGACGGGGACCTCGGAGCGGTCGCCGCGACGGTGCCGGCGCTCCGGGAGGCGGCGCAGGAGTTCGAGCGGGTCTCCGGCCAGACCCCGTAGGGCCTCAGCCGGGCTCCCCGCGACGGGGCGTGTTCGCATCTGCGGGCTCGACCTCGTTGCCATGAGGGCGGCGGACCCGTCCGCAGCGAGGACGAGCCCAGGACGAGCCACGGGCCCAGGCGTGCACCCACCCGGGCCCGTGACGGTTGGACGATCCAACCCCTCGATCAGCTGGGGTCGAAGTCGCCGGGTGCGTAGTTCAGGTCCGCCTCGGCCTGATCGAACTCCTCGATGTCGGAGAAGCCGGGCATCTCGATCTGCCAGGTGCCAGGGAAGTCGGTCTCACCGTTCAGCGAGCGGACCAGCTGATCGACGGCCAGCCGGCCCTGGAGCACCGGCCGCTCGGCGACGGCGAACTCGATCCACCCGTCCTGGAAGATGTCGACGAGCTCCTCGCTCATCGTCAGGTTCGTGACCTTGACCTCGCCGGGCTCCTTCCCCTCGGCCCGAAGCGCATCGACGACGCCCTTGGCCTGCAGGTCCGTGTTGTTGTAGACCCAGGTCGCGTCGGGAAATGCCTGGAGGGTGTTGCCCATGATCTCGGCGACCACGGCACGGTCCATCTGGTGGTACTTCTCGGTGACCACCTCCGCGTTCGGCGCCTTCTCGGCCAACGTCTCCTTGAAGGCGTCGCACCGGAGCTTCGGCCAGATGACCCCCGGCGGTCCGCAGAACATCACGACCTTCGCGTCGGGGTCCTGGGCGGCGATGTACTCCGCCTGGGCCTCGCCCGCGAGCGCGTCGTCGGTGTAGACGCCCATCTTCCGATCCGAGTCCGCGAGAACGGTTGCGTAGGCGATGGGTGTACCCGACTCCCACAGCTGGTTGATTCGCGGAGCTACCGCCTGATTGTCGACCGCCCCGACCACAACACCGTCGACACCCTGAGTGTCGAAGGTGTCGAAGTGGTTCAGCTGGTTGGTGGTGTCGCCGTAGCCGTTTGCTGCCAGCAGGTTCATGTCGACGCCGAGCTCTTCCGCACGGCTCTCGATGCCGTAGGCGACGCCGACCCAGAACGGGTCTCCGAGCCACGGGAGGGTCGCCGCGAGCGAGTAGTCGCCCTCGGCCTCCACGTCGCCGAACGTCTCTTGCGAGACCCCCCGCTCCACCTCGGCGGAGGGCTCGAACTCGCTCAGGTCGACGTCGGATGATCCGCTGTCGTCCGAGCCGCCGCACGCCGCGAGGGCGAGCGTGGCAAGGGCGGCGGCCCCGATCGCGACGAGCCGGGTCGTCGTTCGTGCGTGCTTCATGGTGCTTGTCCTTTCATGCTTGCCCTCCCGAGGTGGCCAGCGAGATGGCGCACGGGGATACGCGTCGCGCGTCGCGACGCCCGATTGGCAGGTTGCGAGCGGGACTCACGCAAGAGGGACCGCATCCGCTCCCTCGCGCGAAGAGGGGGGCTCTGTGGCGCCAACTGCGAGCGCCAAGAGCTCGTTCGTCGTGGTGTCGGCCGGAACCCGCTCGGCGACGATCGCGCCGCTTCGCATCACGAGCACCCGGTCGCACATCCCGTAGGCCTCCGGGAGATCCGAGGTGGCCAAGAGGATGCTGTGACCGCTGGCGCTGAGCTCGTTGACGATCTCGTAGATCTCGGTCTTCGCGCCGACATCCACACCTCGCGTCGGCTCGTCGAGGACGAGCACCTGGGGTGTGGCGGCCAGGAGGCGCCCGATCAGGCACTTTTGCTGGTTGCCGCCCGAGAGCGACGAGATCGGCGCCCGAGTCGACTCGGTCTTGACGCTGAGCTGCTCGATGAGCTCGGCCGCGAGTCGGTCGCGTCGGCGACGTGAGTACAAGACCCCACCGACGCTGACGGTCTCCATCACGCTGAGCGCGAGGTTGTCCGCCACAGAGCGGAGGGGGACGATTCCCTGGCGCTTGCGGTCTTCGGTGACCATGCCGAGGCCGCGCCGGAGCGAGGGCCCCGCGCCACGGGCCCGCACGGACTTGCCGTTCATCCGGATGTCTCCTGCGGAGGCGCGGTCGATCCCCGCGATGCAGCGCAGGAGCTCCGTTCGCCCGGCGCCCATGACCCCGAAGAGCCCGACGACCTCGCCGCGGCGGACGCCGAACGAGACGGGCGGCGAGTGCGGATCCACCCGGACCTCGTCACACGCGATCGCGACGTGCTCCTCGACCTCGACGTCCCGCGGAGGGAAGAACTCGGTGATCTGGCGACCGACCATGTCGGCGACGATCTCGTCCTGCGTGACCTGGGCAACCTCGTGGGTCGAGACGACCTGGCCGTCTCGCATCACCGTCACCCGGTCGCCCACGGCCCGAACCTCCTCGAGCCGATGCGTGATGTAGAGGATCCCCAGACCCTGGCGACGGAGCCTCCGGACGACGTCGAGCAGCAGCTCGACCTCCCCACCGGACAGGGCGGCGGTTGGCTCGTCCATGACGAGCACATGCGTTCCTCGGCGCGACACGGCCTTCGCGATCTCGACCATCTGCTGGGGGGCGATCCCAAGCGAGCGAACGCGCGACGCCGGGCTGATCTCCTGGGCGCCGATCGACGCCAGGGCTTCGGCAGTGCTCGAACGGCGCTTGCCTCTGCGCAGGACGAGTCGGCCACCGAGCGGCTCTCGGCCGAGCGCGACGTTCTCGGCCACGGTCATGTCCGGCGCGAGCGTGAGCTCCTGGTAGATCGTGCTGATCCCGGAGCGCAGGGACGCCTGCGGAGAGCCGAGCCGTGCCCGCCTGCCGCCGACCTCGACGTGCCCCTCGTCGGGCGGGTGGGCACCCGAGAGGATCTTCACGAGCGTCGACTTGCCCGCGCCGTTCTCGCCGACGAGGCCGTGGACCTCGCCCGGCAGGATCTCGAGCGAGACGTCGGCGAGCGCGATCGACGCCCCGAAGCGTTTGCTCAGCCCGATCGCCGAGAGTGCCGGAGCGCCCACCGTGCTCACTTCTTGTCGGCCGGGCCGGTGGTCGGGCCTGTCGGCACGCGGGCCCTGCCGGGCCGGCGCCGCCAGCGAGCAAGCACACCGCCGCCACGGAGCTGATCCACGACGACGGCGAGGATGATGATCAACCCGCTGATGATCTGCTGGGTGAAGGACGAGACGTTGGTGATGTCGAGGCCGTTCTGAAGGACCGTCAGCACGACGACGCCCAACAGCACCCCGGCGAGCGCACCCCGCCCACCCGCGAGCGCCATCCCGCCGATCACCGCAGCCGCGATTGCCTGCAGCTCGAGGCCCGCGCCGAGGTTCGGCTGCCCGGATTCGATGCGAGCCGCGAGAATGAGCCCGGCGATTCCAGCCATGAGCCCGGAGATCCCGAAGGCGGCGATCTTCAGCCTCGTGACGGGTAGGCCCGCGAGCCGAGAGGCCTCCTCGTTGCCGCCGGTCGCGTACAGCCATGGCCCGAAGCGGGTGAAGCGCACGACCAGGATCGCGATGACGCAGACGCCGAGGGCGATCACGAAGGGCGCCGGGAACGGGCCCACGAAGCCGGTCCCGATCCACGTGAACGCCTCGGAGAAGTCCCCGGTGACAGGTTGACCCCCTGAGAGCTCGAACGCGATGCCGCGCACGGTCGTGAGGGTTCCGATCGTGATGATCACGGAGTGGACGAAGAAGGACGCGACGAGCAGGCCGTTCACGAGCCCAACCGTCAGCCCGATGAGCGGCGCGGCGAGCATGCCGATCGCGCCGACGTCCTGCATCGCGAGCGCCGCCATGATGGTTGCGAGCCCGACGATGGCCCCCTGTGAGATGTCGATCTCCCCGAGGACGATCACAAAGGCCTGCCCGATGGCCAGAACGGCGAGGGCCGCCATGTTCCGGCCAAGGTTCTGGGCATTGCCGACGGTGAGGAAGTTCGGGCTCTGGCTCGCGAAGTAGAGGACCATCGCGAGCGTCACCGCTGGCAGCCCGAGCGCGGACCACAGCTGCTCGGTGCTGACTCGGGGGAGGCTCGGTAGTCGGCGGATCGCCGTCATGTCAGCGCCCCCTCCTCGTATGTTCGGCGTCAGTCGTCTGCCTGGGCTCGGTCGACACGTCCCCGCGGGAACGCCATCCCCGACCACGACCCATGCCCTCAGCCACCTCGGTTGCGCGAGCGCGGACCGGACGGCTCGGCGCATCGGCTCGCCGAACGCTCGGTCGAGCTCCGCCATCGTGTCGCCGGGTGAAGGTCAGTGGTCGTACCATCTGTGGATCGCGAGCTAGGCTAACTGTGTCGTTAGCAACACTAACCGATACGGGCCCTACCGTCAATAATGGTTACGGAATGGCCCCGAGCCGCGTCCGCCCGCCTCTGGTGCTAACCTCCCGGCCGTGAATTGGGCGAAGCAGGACGAAAGATGACCGTCGATGCCCGGGCGTCGGCGGCGGCCGCTGCCGAGCGCATCGGGAAGCGTCTCGCCACACTCCGCGCGTCACAGAACATGCGCGTCTCAGAGCTCGCCCGCAGCGCCGGCGTCTCGTCGAGTCTGATCAGTCAGATCGAGCGCGGGAACTCGCGGCCATCCGTCGGAACGCTGTTCGCGATCTCGAGCGCGCTCGAGGTTCCCGTCGACAGCTTCTTCGTGGACGCCGAGGCACCGGCGGCGGACGCCGGCGCCCCGAGCGAGCCGCCACCGCGCGGCATGCCGCGATCCAAGCCTCCGGGCGAGCTGACCGATCACGCCGTTGCGCTACGTGCCCCACAAGAGGCCGGCTCGGCAACGGGCTGGTCCAGTCACGAGTCTCGCGAGCCGTACGTGGTTCGCGCCGGGGAGCGGGCGTCTCTCGACGTGCAGGGGGGCGTGCGGTGGGAGCGGCTCACGCCAACGGCGCTCGAGGGCGTCGAGTTCCTCGAGCTCGTCTATGCGCCCGGAGCCGAGTCGGCCGGCCAGTCCTACCGTCACCCGGGCGTCGAGCTCGTGCTCGTGACCAAGGGGACCATGACGATCTCGGTTGGCTTCGAGCGCTACGACCTCGAGGTCGACGACTCGATCGCGTTCCCGTCCTCGATACCCCACCGGTACGTGAACCAGACCGACACCGAAACCAGGGCGATCACGGTGATCCTCCGGGACGATCTGTCGACGCTGGGGATCCGCGACCCGGGGGACGGGCCCGTCCCGGGCTTGCCGCCGGGCGACGGCAACAGCTGAGGCTGCCGACCGACTGACCGGCTTCGGCCCGCCCCCTTTCAGGGGCCGGGCTGCGGAGGCCCGTGCCTGACGAGGCAATCGGCCTCGCGCGTGTACCTGGGCGGCCACCACCCGCAATCCGGGCGGTCGATTGCGCTCGAGACGCTGGCGTCGCAGGGCGCTCCGCGTCGAACGACACCCCGCTGCCCCGTACGACGGGTTAGCGACAGCGACGAACAGTATGGACCCAGGCTCCATTCTGTGACCGCTGGTTGACGATCACGAGGCCAACGGTTAGCGTTGCTTCCGGATTAGTTAGTCATGCTTGCATTGCGTTCTCGACTCGAGGCGCAGGAAATCGATGCAAGGAGCAACGGCGTTGCGCACGGCACGGCAGACAACGGTCAGAGGCTCAGCGAGTCGCGCCGTGCCGGCGTGTGGAGAAACGAGGCGGCTGGCACTGGCTAGCGCAGCCCGCACAGGCGGCCCCGTTTCCGACGAGCGCCAAGCCTCGTCACATCCGAGCACCGACCAACACCCCTGGAGCACACGATGACCACATTCGCGGGGCACGAGCTCACACCGACGGGCAAGGGCCTGGACCTCTCATTCCTCGGGAAGCCGCACGAGCACGACCCGCGCCGGGTATTCAGCACGACGGCGACCGACTGGCAGGCCCGCGTGGACTTCGATCGCCTGAGGCGGGATCGGCTGGCTCGGGCACGGATGAAGATGGAGGAGCACGACCTGGGTGCGCTCGTCTGCTTCGTCGGCGAGAACGTTCGCTACATCACGAGCGTCTTCCAGGGGAACTGGAAGAACAACATCTTCATTCGGTACTGCGTGTTGCCGCGCGACGGCGACCCGATCCTCTTCGAGACGGCCGGCTCGGACTTCGAGTGCGCCAAGATCGACGCTCCCTGGCTGAACGGCAACATCCGGCCCGCGATCACCTGGAAGTGGGCCGAGACGGCCGAGCAGATGATGGCCGACAAGATGGTCCAGTCGATCGTGGACGCGCTGACCGAGCACGGCGTGCAGGGGGAGAACATCGGCGTCGACATCGCCGACCCCTCCGCGATGGCCGCCTTCGATCGCGCCGGGCTGAACATCGTGAGCGCCTGGCCCGCCATGTCGGGCGCCCGCATCGTGAAGACGCCCGACGAGCTCGAGTGCCTGAAGATCTCGAGCGCGTTCGGCGACACGTCGTTCTGGAAGATCGAGAACGAGTGGCTGAAGCCCGGGGTCCGTGAGAGCACCATCACGGCCAAGGTCAACGAGTACCTCTACGACAACGGCTTCGACTTCGTCTACGACATCATCGTCGCGTCTGGAGGGAACACGAGCCCCTACCGTCGCTGGCACACCGACAAGGTGATCCGCCAGGGCGACCTCGTGATCATCGACCAGAACGCCGTTGGGCCCGGCGGCTACTTCGTCGACTTCGTCCGCTGCTTCAAGGTCGACGCCCCGTTCACTCCGAAAGAGCGAGATCTCTACAAGGAGTGCTACGAGAGCATGTACGCGGCCATCGAGATGATGAAGGCCGGCAACACGACCGCCGACGTCGCGGCCAAGTTCCCCGAGTACGCCGACGACAAGTACGGCACCGTCACCCTCCAGCAGTTCGCCCACTCCATCGGCCTGTCGCTGTACGAGGGGATGTGGATCTCTCGCGCGTACTCGCTGGACTACCCGGTGGAGCTCGAGGAGAACATGTACTTCGCCTGCGAGACGTTCGCGGGACACCCGGGCCTCGAGCAGACCGTGCGCTTGGAAGAGAACCTGCTCGTCACGAAGGACGGGCCGGTCCTGTTCACCAAGCACCCGTTCTACGAGGACGTGCTGGCGTCGTGACGCGACCTGTGCTGATCACTGATCACGTATTCGCTGATCTCGACCGCACCCTCGACGCGATTCGCGCCGCAGGGGGCGAGCCGTTTCTCGCCGAGAGCGTCGACGAGGCCAGCTTGGTCGACGCGGCGCGGGACATCGAGGCGCTTCTTGTGTGCTACGCGACCATCACGGGATCCGTCGTCGACGCCGCGTCCACGGGTGGCTGCAGGGTGATCTCGCGCTCTGGGATCGGAACGGACAACATCGACATCGCCGCGGCGGACCAACACGGGATCCCCGTGACGAACGTTCCGGACTACTGCCTGGACGAGGTCGCCGACCACACGGTCGGACTGCTTCTCAGCCTCGGGCGCAACATCGTCGCCGCGGCGGCGTCGACCCGCGAGGGCGGGTGGTCCATGCCCGACGGCACCGTACGCCGGCTCGGCGAGCAGGTGCTCGCGGTGATCGGTGCCGGTGGCATCGGGCGACGTGTGATCGACCGGGCGCGTGGCTTCGGCCTTGAGATCGTCTGCTTCGACCCGCTCGTCGATGATCTCGCCCCGGAGGTACGTCGTGCGGCGAGCCTCGAGGAGGCCGTGTCGCACGCCGACTTCGTCAGCCTCCACGTACCCCTCACAGACGAGACGCACCACATGGTCGACGAGGGGCTGATCTCGGCGATGACGCGGGCGCCGATCCTCATCAACACGTCTCGTGGCCCCCTCATCGACAACGAGGCGGCGCTCGCGGCACTGGAGAGCGGTGCGCTGTCCGGGCTCGCGCTCGACGTCACCGATCCGGAGCCACTGCCGTCAGACCACCCGCTGAGGCGGCATCCGCGGGCGGTCCTCACTCCCCACATGGGCTTCTATTCCATCGAGGCGCAGCGCGAGCTCCAGGACCGGGCAACCGCTGAAGTGGTGCGCGCGTTGAACGGCGAGCCGCCCGATCGTCCCGTCGGCAGCGTGACCACGAGCAGGACGACGACCTCGCCGGGGCGTGGACATGGCTGAGACCGGCACCGGTGACCTCGCCGGAAAGGTGGCGCTGATCACTGGGGGCAGCTCGGGAATCGGTCGAGCGATCGCGCTCAAGTTCGCCGAGGAAGGGGCCGTCGTACTCGTGGCCGACATCCGCGACGATCCGCGCGAGGGCGGTCAGCCGACACACGATGTCATCGACGCCGCCGGTGGCGACGCCCACTTCCTGAGGCTCGACGTCACCGACTCGGATGCAGTTCAGAAGGTCGTCGGTGAGGCGATCGACCGCCACGGCCTCGACATCCTGGTTTGCGCCGCCGGAAACATCGGTCCGACGGGTGACTTCGTCGACATCGCCCCCGAGGCTCTCGACGCGCACTTCGCCGTCAACTTCAGGGGACTCTTCTGCTGCAACCAGGCCGCCATACGTTTCTTCGTCGAGAAGAGGGCGGGCAAGATCGTGAACGTCGCCTCGAATCTCGGCTTCGTGGGCGTACACGGCATGGCGGCCTACTGCTCCATGAAGGGCGCCGTCGTGAACCTCACCAGAAGCCTCGCGGTCGAGTACGGCCAGTACGGCATCAACGTCAACGCACTCTGTCCGGGGATGACGGTGACAGAGCTGAACGCCGGACTCCGAAGCGACCCCGAGATGCTCCAGGCCTTCGAGCGGATGACCCCGCTGCGCATGGGCGAGTCGGGCTCCTTCGCAGCCGAGCCGAGCGACATGGCTGAAGCAGCGCTCTTTCTCGCGAGCGAACGGTCCAGGTTCGCCACCGGCACGTGCTTCGTCGTCGACGGCGGCTGGACCGCCCACTAGCTGGATGCTCCGTTCACTTGCGAACACCCGGTTCGAGCGCGGCGATCCCGACGACGCCGCGCGCGCCGCAACTCACGTCCAAAGAGAGCGAACGTGTCAAGACGAGACCTGATCGACGTCGCAATGGGAAGGGCCGACGCGGACGCCATCGTCGCGAACGGCAGGGTCGTCAACGTCCTCACACGAGAGGTCTACGAGGCGACCATCGCGATCAAGAGCGGAAGGATCGCTGCCGTCGGCGACGTCGCCTACACACGTGGCAAGGACACCGAGATCGTCGACGCCGACGGCCGCTATGTGACACCAGGGCTGATCGACGCCCATCTCCACATGTACCACAGCTACCTGGGCGTCAACGAGTTCGTCGAGGGACTCCTGCTCGGCGGTGTGACGGCGAACGCGGACGGCTTCTACGGCCAGGGAATCGTCGGCGGCAAGGACGCCGTCCGCTTCTTCAAGGACGCGTTCGACTCGACGCCGCTGCGCCTCATCTTCGTCGTTCCGACCCTCGCGTACCTGCAGAACCGGGAGCTGGGCCTGCAGCCCGCACCGGGCATCGAGGTCGAGGACATGCACGAGATGCTGTCGTGGGACGGGTGCTTCGGGTTGGAGGAGCCGCCGTTCATCCCGATCGTCGATAAGTGGGATGACTTCCTCGGCCTGCTCGAGGCGACCCTCGAGCAGGGCAAGACGATCACCGGACACGCGGCGGGCGCGGACTTTCGGCAGACCCAGGCGTTCGTGGCGATGGGCGCCTCGACCGACCACGAGGCGGTCGGGACCGACGAGGCGCTGATGAAGGCTCGGGCGGGTCTGCGGCTCCTGATGAGGCAGGGCTCGGGCGCGTTCGACGTGCCGGCGCTGGTCAAGGTCTACACCGAGCACAAGATCGACCCGCGCCAACTCGCGTTCTGCGCAGATCTGGCGTCGCCCGAGAAGCTCCTTCACGAAGGGACGATCGCCGAGAACATCAGGGTCGCGATCGCCCACGGCGTGCCACCCGCGCTCGCGGTTCAGATGGGCACGATCAACAACGCCGAGGTGTTCGGCCTCGACAAGGAGATGGGCGTTCTGGCCCCCGGTCGGCACGCGGACATCCTGCTCGTCGACGAGCTCACCGACTTCTCGATCCAACGAGTGCTGGTGGGCGGGAAGACCGTTGTCGAGGACGGCGAGATGACGGTCAAGCTCCCCGCGCAGGACTACCCCGGGGCCTTCTTCGGCAGCGTGAAGCTCGACCGGCCGATCGAGCCCGGACATCTGGTCGTCACCAGCGACAGCGGGGCGTCCCAGGTCGACGTGCGGGTCATCGGGATCACACAGGGCAGCCTCGTGACCGATGAGCGCCGGGCGACCCTCAGGGTCGAGGACGGAGTCGTCCTGCCGGACCTCGAGCAGGACGTGCTCCCCCTGGCGATGGTCGACAGGTTCGGCAAGGGCACTGGGGCCGGCGCCGGGTTCGTGCAGGGGTTCGAGCTCCAGCGGGGAGCGATCGCCTCATCGGTGAACGCCGTCTGCGAGAACCTCGTCGCGGTCGGGACGAACACCGACGACATGGCGATCGCGATGAACTGCCTCGCCGAGGTCGGAGGCGGAAAGGTCGTCGTTGCCGACGGCGAGGTGCTCAGCCTGGTCGAGCTTCCGCTCCTGGGCCTGATGTCGACGGAGCCGATGGCCCAGATCGCGGCGAAGTTCGATCACGCGTTCGAGCAGATCGCGAAGCTGGGTTGTCCCCTGAGGAGCCCGTTCGCGCAGCTCGAGTTCAGCTTCGCCTGCGGAGAGATCGGCGACATCAGGCTCTCCGACGAAGGACTCATTCGAGTCGAGCCCTGCGAGCGGCTGGAGGTCGTGCTCAGTGCCTGACACACCCACCGACAAGCCGATCGTCCGCAGGCTGACCGATCGCGCCGACCGGTCCGGGCTGCCGCCCGAGGAGACCGATGGTGCCGCGATCGTCGTCCGGGCGTCGGCCACCATCGACGACGGCGAGAGAAAGCGTGCGCACGTCGCGCACGAGCATCCCGTCGGGAGCGCCTGGCAGGTCATCTCCGACGAGGGTCAGCCCCTCGGCGGTGAGGACAGCGCGCCGGAGCCGCTCACCTACCTGGCAGCTGCCGGCGCGTTCTGCGTCCTCACGCAGATCTCCCAATACGCGAAGGCGAACAAGCTCGACCTGCAATCCGCGACGGTCGAGCAGACCTACTACTACGAGCAGTCCGGGGCCTGGAGGAACCAGACCCGGTCCGGACGAGCTTTCAAGGTCACCAACACGATCACCATCGAGTCGTCCGCGAGTCCGGACGACGTCGAGCAAATGGTGCGCACCGCAGAGCAGGCCTGCTTCGTCGAGCAGTCGCTCGTCGCCTCGGTGCCGATCAGCACCGAGGTCGTGTGCAACGGCGAGCGGATCGCGGAGCTGAGTATGTGAAGTCCGCGGCCGCGCTGAAGCACGCGGCCGCCTCGAAGTGATTGCGGTGAGACCGAGAGGAGGTGTCATGCAAGACGGCAAGCTGAAAGGACGGGTGGCGATCGTGAACGGCGGCTCTCGCGGGCTCGGCCGCGCGATCGCGACGGCGTATGCGCAAGAGGGCGCCAGCGTGGCGGTCATCGGCCGAGACGAGGACGCCCTGGCCGCCGCCGTCGCGGATATCGACCGGCACGGAGCCAAGAGCCATTCCGTCGTCGCCGATCTCACGAACGTCTCCCTGATGCCGTCGATCTTCGACGAGATCGAAGCCGAGCTCGGGGAGTCCGACCTGCTGGTCAACAGCCTCGGCGTCCAGGGTGACCGCCCCGCGCTCGAGGTGACCGAGGAGAACTGGGACGAGGTCCTCGACACGAACCTCAAGGCGCTCTTCTTCTCCTGCCAGGAGGGAGGCCGCCGAATGATCGAGCGTGGCGGCGGGAACATCGTCAACCTCGCCTCGACGTTCAGCGTCGTCGGGATGCACGAGTTCTCCGTCTACGCGGCGAGCAAGGGCGGTGTCGCGCAGCTCACGAGAGCCCTGGCGGTCGAGTGGGCCGCCAAGGGCGTGAACGTCAACGCGATCGGGCCCACGGCGACGCTGACCGAGATGGTCAAGCCGCTCTTCGAGGAGAACCCGGAGATCGCAGAGGCGATCAAGTCGAGGATCCCAGCAGGCGTCTTTCCGGAGCCGGAGGACATCGCTCGGGCCGCTGTCTTCCTCGCTGGCCCGGACGCACGAATGGTCCACGGCCACCTGCTGATGGTCGACTGTGGCTACACAATCAACTAGCACCGCCGCCGCGGATGTGAGGGCGCTGTTCGGGCGCCTTCCGAGGCTCGAGAGCCAGCTCCTGGTCGTCTTGGTCCTCATGTACGTCGTCTTCTGGATCTGGAGCCCGGATGTGTTCGGGGGCTCCGACACCCTGGAGATCCTCGGCCGCCAGGCCGGCGTACTCATGGTCGTTGCCATCGGGCAAATGGCGGCGCTCGTGGTCGGTGGCTTCGACATCTCGGTTGCCGCCACCGTCGGCTTCGCGTCGACGGTCTTCGCGCTCAACGCCGATGACTACGGCTTGGTCCCCGGGGTGCTCTTGGCGCTTGCCGCCGGCGCGGGGGTCGGCCTCGTCAACGGCATCGTGATCGCAAGGCTCAAGGTGAATGCGTTCGTCGCGACCCTGGCGATGCTCACGTTTCTCATCGGGCTCTCGAACGAGCTCAGCAACGGCGCGTCGGTCCCGATCAGCGATCCGAACCTCAAGTGGTTCGGAGCCACCGACTGGGGCCCGATCCCGGCAACGGTGGGCATCGCCGTCATCGTCATCGCCGTCGCCTACATCCTCTTCAACCGCTTGCGAGCCGGCCTCTACATCTACGCCATCGGCGGAAGCCGCGAGACCGCTCGACTCTCCGGCATCCCCGTCGCCAGATACGAGATCCTCGCCTACGTCTTCTGCAGCATGTTGGCCGCGGTGGCAGGAGTCATGTTGGCGTCGCGCGTCACCGTCGGTCAGGCGAGCCTCGGGGCTGGACTGGAACTGGAGTCCATCGCGGCCGCCGTGATCGGTGGCGCAGCCATCGGCGGCGGCCGTGGCCGGCTCCTTGGCGTCGCGATCGGCGTCCTGATCCTCACGGTCCTGACGAGCGGCCTCGAGATCGTGGGCGTCTCGGAGTTCACCCGCCAGATGACAACCGGGGTCGTCCTCGTCCTCGCGGTCGTCTTCAACCAGCGGCGAAACATCGCGGACTGGTCGCTCGTGCGACGACTCCGCAGGCGCGGCGGCGGTGGAGGTGGCCAGGCCGGACCGATGCGCGAAGCGGCCGACGGACCGGCGAACGACGACGTCTGAGGTCAAGTCGCAGGCAGCAGCCTGCCTCCACACCCTTAAGGAGGGGACGTGAACACCACCAACCAACGTGGACCACGCAAATCGGGAGGGCGGCGGCGCGCACGGAGCGCCCGCTTGCTCAAGAGGACAGGGCAAGCCGGCTTGGTCCTCGCAATCGGGGGCATGTCCGCATTCGCATTCGCGGCGTGCGGCGGTGACGACGACGGCAACGGCGCAAGCGCCGACGGCCGTGAGATCGCGGCGACGCCCGATGATCAGGCGTACGCCGAATATCAGGCGCTGTCGACCGACGAGAAGCTGGCGACCAACCTCCCGTGCACGGTCGAGCCGACGCCCGAAGAGGCGGCGGCCTACGAGGTACCGACAGCCGACGGCGACTACACCATCGGATTCATGGAGCCCACGCTCGCGGGCCACTACTACCAAGCCGGCTCGAGCGGCGCTCTTCGCGCCGCTGATGAGGCCGGCGTCGATCTGGAGCTGGTGTCAGCCGGTACGGGGTACGCCTCTCCAGAGCAGCAACTGGATCAGGCCGGGCAGCTGATCCGGACCGGGATCGATGCCGCGGTCGTGATTCCCACCGACATCCAGGGTGGCGTGGCCGTCGTCAATCGATTCCGGCAGGAGGACATCCCGGTCGTCATCGTGGGCACCGAGGCCGCCTCCCCCGACGCCTACATGATCATGCAGGACGACTACCAGATGGGCCGGGACTCCGCGGACCTGCTCGTCGAGGAGCTCGGCGAGGATGCGGGGCCAGGAATCATCATCGCCGGCCCGGCCAACGCAACGTGGTCCGCGAGCCGGGTCGCCGGCTTCAAGGAGCGGGTCGACGAGGAGTACCCGAACATCGAGATCGTCGCGTCGCCGACGCAGAACGTCGATCCGGCGGAGGGACTGCAGTCGTTCGAGAACGCCTTCCAGGCGAACCCGGACGCGCAGTGGGTCTACACGGTGTTCAACCTGCTCCTGGACCCGGACGCACTGCCGTCGAACGCACAGGACATCGCGTTCATCACGAACGGGCTGGATCCGCAGTCGGCCGAGGATCTCGAGGACGGCTCGATCTCCAAGCTGATCGGCATCACCCCGACGCCCATGGGCTACCAGGGCGTCGGCACGGCGGTCTCGATCCTCAACGGAGACACGGACATTCCGGCCCTGACGTGCATCCCCCTGACGACCTACACAGCGGAGGACCTGCCGGTCGACGAGACGGCGAGGACGCTGGAGTACATCCAAGAGGGATACGAGCCAGGGGATGGCTGACGCCAGCCCCACCGGCGGCCTGCGCACGACCGGGCAGGCCCTGTGGAAGGCGACCCGAGGGCGGATGCGCAGGTCGCCCTCGGGTCGCTCGGCGACGCGTGGTGCCGACCCTGCGGCGATCAGGCTGGTCGACATCACGAAGGAGTTTCCCGGGGTGCGGGCGCTCGACTCGGTCAGCTTCGACGCCAAGCGGGGCGAGGTGCACGCGGTCGTCGGTGAGAACGGCGCCGGGAAGTCGACGCTGCTCAAGCTGCTGATGGGCGCCTATCAGCCCGATGGCGGAGAGATCGTCATGGGTGGGGAGCAGGTGCGTCTGCGCTCGCCACGCGACGGTCGCAAGCACGGGATCAAGCTCGTGCCCCAGGAGGTCGAGGCATGCGATCAGCTCACGGTGGGCCGAAACGTCCTACTCGGGCTCGAGCGCCCCTTCGTGCGTCGCTCGAGGACCAGCAGATCAGAGCGCGAGGTCGTCGAGGCCGCCTTCGAGCGGGTCGGCGCTCGCCTGGACCCGGATCGCCTGGCAGGCCGGATGAGCGTCTCCGAGTTGCGCCTCGCCCAGATCGCGCATGCGCTCGTCGCCGAGGGATCGGTAGTGCTGTGCGACGAACCCACCGCGGTGCTCTCGGCAGCGGATGCCGACCACTTGCTGGAATGGCTGGCGAGGGCCAGAGACGAGGGCAAGGTCGCCGTCGTCTACGTGAGCCACCGTCTCAGCGAGGTGCTCCGGATCGCCGATCGACTCACGGTCCTCCGGGACGGGAAGCTCGTCGGAACGTTCCACCGCGATGAGGTTGACCGCGAGCGGCTGATCAACCTGATGACCAAGGTCAACCACGGCGAGAGACGCGGCGAGCGCAAGCGCCTGAACCGCGTCCGTGGCGCGACCTCCGGGACACTCGACGTGCGTGGCCTGTCCGTCGACGGACAGGTCGAGGACGTGTCGCTCACCGTCAGGCCGGGGCAGGTGGTGGGCATCGCCGGCGTCCAGGGCGCCGGCTTCGGACCCCTCCTCGCCGCACTCGCCGGCAGGATCGCCTACGACCGGGGCGACGTCACCATCGGCGGTACCGCGCTCCGGCCAGGATCGCCCGCGGTCGCCGTCCGCAAGGGTCTCGAGCTGGTGCCCGCGGACCGGCGCACCGCCGGTATCGCCGGGCTCCTCAGCATTCGCGAGAACATCGCCCTCCCCGTGACCGGCGGGCTGTCGTGGGTGGGCTACCGAAAGCGCGGCGCCGAGGCTCAGCGCGCCGGCGAGTACTCACGGATGTTCGACATTCGCGGGGCCGGCATTCACGTGCCCGCCGGACAGCTGAGCGGCGGCAACCAGCAGAAGGTCGCGCTGGCGAGAGCGATCCAAGGCGTTCCGAGCTTCCTGTTGCTCGAGGAGCCAACCCAGGGCATCGACGTCGGCGCGAAGCAGGAGATCCGAGAGATCGTCGAGCAGCTCGTGCACGAGAACAAGCTCGGCGCGCTGATCGCGAGCTCAGAGTTCGAGGACCTGATCGATTTCGCCGACGAGATCCACGTCATGCGCGCCGGGCGCATCGTCGGAACGGTCGACGGGCACACCGCCGACTACACAGAGCTGCTGCGCATGGCGCTGCCCTAGGAGGGACGCTGCATGGGGAACGAGATCAACGAGCCGATCGGGGCGGTGCAGGCGGTCAGGTGGCTGTCGGTCGGCGCCGTCATTCGCGGCGAGGGCCATGTCTGGGTCGGTGACGAGCCCCGATCGATCGGCGGAGACGGCACCGGCCCGAGCCCGTTCGCTCAGGTCGCCGGGGCCCTTGCGGCGTGCACGATCTCCACCCTGGCGTCGCAGGCCAAGATCGAAGGCATCGAGCTCGACGACTGCCGCGTCAGCGTGAACGCGATCGCCGGAATGGCCACGGGCAGGGAGCGCCCCGGCGGCGATCTGCCCGCGCTGGCCGACGACGACAACATCGACGTCCGGATCAAGAAGCTCTCCCGTGAGATCGAGGTGAGGGGGACGCTCTCGGCCGAGGACGTTGCTCGTCTGGGCGACATCGCGGAGCGATGTCCGGTCTCGATGAGCATCGAGGGGGGTATTCCGATCCGCACCAGGATCAGCTTGGTCGAGCGCCTCTCGGACGACTGACGGATGAGAAGGCGCACGCCATGGGTGACCGATCCAATCCCCCGGCACCCGAGCTGTGAACGGTCGTCGACCAAAGGAGAGGGGCCGCATGCGCATCTACAACGTTCGAACCGCAGACGGATGGGCGCTCGCCACCGAAGCGGATGGACGGCTCGTCTCGTTGTCCACCGCCGACCAGCCCGACGAGGTCCTTGGCGAGCTCTGCACGCCGGCGGATGGGGGCGATGATCTCGGCCCCGTCTCCGAGGCGACCCTCGGCGCGCCGCTGCGCCCGGGCAAGATCGTCGCGATCGGCCTGAACTACCGCGACCACATCGCGGAGGCGGGCCTCGACGAACCCTCCGCTCCACTGGTGTTCGCCAAGTTCCCGTCGAGCCTGGCCGGGCCGCACGACCCGATCGTCATCGATCGGGAGCTCACGGCCAGGGTCGATTGGGAGGTGGAGCTCGGAGTGGTCATCGGCACGCGGATGCAGGACGTCGAGACAGCCGACGCGCTCGATCACGTATTTGGCTACACCGTCGCCAACGACGTCTCGGCGCGGGACCTGCAGTTCGGCGACGGACAGTGGGTGCGGGGCAAGAGCCTCGATACGTTCTGCCCCGTCGGTCCGGCCGTCGTGACCGCCGACGATGTCGCCGACCCGCAGTCGCTTCGTCTCCAGACCTGGGTGAACGGGGAACCGGTTCAGGACTCGTCGACCTCGAAGATGGTCTTCGGGGTGGCCGAGATCCTGTCGTTCTGCTCGCGGGCGTTCACGCTCGAGCCAGGCGACCTCGTGATCACCGGGACGCCGTGGGGGTGCGGCGAGTTCATGGACCCGCAGCGGTCACTGCAGCCAGGCGATCTCGTCGAGATGGAGATCGCGGGGCTCGGCCGACTGCGCAACCCCGTCCAATCGAAGTCGCGGTAGCGGGCGGAGAGCTCGTTGCCCCGTCGGCGCTGAGGGAATCGTAGGAGGTCGTCGCCGTCAGGAGGTCCGGTCGGCGGCCACCTTCGACCCGCCGATCACTCCTCGTCCTCGCCCGCGCTGCGCCGCTGGCGGGCTTGGGCGGCGATCTCCTCGACGACCTCCGAGTTCGCCAGCGTCGTGATGTCGCCGAGTTGACGCTCTTCGGAGACGTCGCGAAGCAGGCGCCGCATGATCTTCCCCGAGCGCGTCTTGGGCAGGTCGTCGGTCAGCACAACGGACGCGGGCTTCGCGATCGCCCCGATCGTGGCCGCGACGTGGTCCCGCAGGTCGAGGATCAGGCCCTCGTTGCCGTCGGCGTCGCCGATGAGGGTCACGAACGCCGCGATCGCCTGCCCCGTTCGCTCGTCGGCCCGGCCGACGCCCGCCGCCTCCGCCACCGCAGGATGCGAGACCAGAGCGCTCTCGACCTCGATCGTCGAGAGCCGGTGGCCGGAGACGTTCACGACGTCGTCGATCCGACCGAGCAGCCAGTAGTGGCCGTCCTCGTCCTGGCGGGCGCCGTCGCCCGCGAGGTACAGGCCGCCGAAGCGGGACCAGTAGGTCTCGACGTAGCGCTCGTCGTCACCCCAGAGGGTGCGCATCATCGAGGGCCACGGCTCGGTCAGCACGAGGTACCCGCCTCGGCCCTGCCCGGTGGGCTCGCCCTGCTCGTCGACGATGGCGGCGTTGATCCCCGGCAGCGGCTCGCCGGCCGACCCCGGCTTGGTCACGGTGAGCCCCGGAAGGGGCGAGATCATGATCGACCCCGTCTCGGTCTGCCACCAGGTGTCGACGATCGGGCAGCGGCCCCCACCGACACGCTCCCGGTACCACATCCACGCCTCGGGGTTGATCGCCTCGCCGACGGTCCCGAGGAGGCGCAGGGACGACAGGTCGTGCGCGGCCAGGTGCTCGTCCCCCCACTTCATGAACGTGCGAATCGCGGTCGGCGCCGTGTAGAGGATCGATACCTGGTACCGCTCGACGATCTCCCACCAGCGCGACGGCGAGGGATGGTTCGGAGCGCCTTCGTAGAGAACGCTCGTCGCGCCGTTGGCGAGCGGCCCGTAGACGATGTACGTGTGGCCGGTGATCCAGCCGCAGTCCGCGGCGCACCAGTAGATGTCGTCGTGACGCAGATCGAACACCCACGAGTGGGTCGCCGCTGCACCGGTGAGGTATCCGCCGGTGGAGTGGACGATGCCCTTCGGCCTTCCGGTCGTCCCCGAGGTGTAGAGGATGAACAGCGGATCCTCTGCCCCGACGACGTGCGGAGCGAACTCGGTCGAGGCGTTCTCGGTGATCTGGGCGTAGTCGTGGTCCCGCCCCTCGACCCAGTCGACGTCCGCACCCGTGCGACGGACGACGACCGACGAATGGACGCCGGGGCAGGAGGCCAGCGCACGATCCGCGTTCTGCTTGAGCGGAATCCGCTTGCCCGCCCGCCACGCCTCGTCCTGGGTGATCAGGACCGAGCACCCGCAGTCCTTGATCCGGTCGGCCAACGACTCCGGCGCGAACCCCCCGAACACGACGGTGTGGATCGCTCCCAGGCGCGCGCACGCGAGCATCGCGACAGGGAGCTCCGGGACCATTCCCATGTAGATCGCGACGCGATCGCCCGGCGCGACCCCGAGTCCAGCGAGCGCGTTTGCAAGACGACAGACGCGCTCCTTGAGGTCACGGTAGGTGATCTGCTCCCGATCGCCCGGCTCGCCCTCGAAGTAGTAGGCGACGCGCCCTCCGCGCTCGCTCGCGTGGCGGTCGACGCAGTTCACGCTCGCGTTCAGCCGCCCGTCGGCGAACCAGCGATAGAACGGCGGGCGCGAGTCGTCGAGCACCTCGACGAACGGCTGCTCCCAGGTGAGCCGGCGAGCCTGCTCCGCCCAGAACTCCAACGGGTCGCGGCGCGCCGCCTCGTGGACGTCGAGCATGGTGGCGGCGTGTGCCGAGAACCCACTCGGCGGAGCGAACGCGCGCGCCTCGACCTCGAGCGAGCTGATGTGCGTGTCGGCCATGGCGTCAGCCCGGGTCCCGATGGTCGCCGTGCGGCCGGGACTCGCTCGACGGCCCACCGGCCTCCGCGTGCTCCGGGCACACGTCGACCCGCTCGCCGTCGAGCAGGATGAGCGAGAACACTGCCCGCCGGCCACAGCGCCGGTGCCGAACGTTCGATCGCGCAGCCGGTACTCGTACCTCGCAGCCCGAGAAGCCGGCGCTCAGCGGGAGCGGTACGCGCCCGGTGACCCGCGCGTGAATCGCGTCGAGCTGAGGCTGGCGTAGCGCCACCGCAGTCAGTACGTGGCTCACATCCGTTCCTTCCCGTCGGCCCAGGGAGGCCCACCGGCCGTCTGCCGCTCCGCTCGCCCCCTGGCCGGACCCACGAATCCGCGTGTGTGCGTTAGCTTCGCTAACTGATCTGGAAGTCAGACTAACGCTGGTTGGATTGATCGTCAACTTCACTTACGATATTGGCGTCGTGACCCCTGATCGGCTTCTGCCGCTTACGATCGCGTGAACTGTGACGAAGACCGACGCGCAATGAGCCCCCATCCCCAGGCCTCAGTCGGGAGTCGCGCCTGAGCAGCGGCGCGGACGCTCGCGCCCGAACCCGTCGGCTCGGGTTGGCCGTCGGCTTCTCGCTCGCCGCGGCGACCGGTTTCGGTCCGTCCGCGCTCGGAGGAGTCGCTTCGGGGCTCGCCGCGGACTACGGGGTGAGCCTTGCGGCGATCGGGGTCGCGACCGCCGCGCTCCTGGTCACCCATGTGCTGGTCCAGATTCCGGCGGGAGCGATGAGCGACCGCGTCGGCGCCCGGACCACCGGCGCGCTCGGCCTCCTCCTGATCGCCACCGGAAGCCTCGTCGCGATTCTGGAGCCGTCGTTCGGCCTCCTCGTCGTTGGGCGCCTCATCGCCGGAGCCGGGACGGGCCTGTGCTTCATCGCGGGGATCGGGCACCTCCGCGAGTGCGGCATCGGGGCGCTCGGACAGGGGCTGTACGGCGGGATCGCGCTCGCGTCCGGTGGGGTCGCGCTCGTGACCGTTCCGCTCCTCTACAGCGCCTTCGAGTGGCGAGCCCCACTCGTCGCCAGCCTGGTGATCGTCGCGACGGGGCTCGCGCTCATCGCTGTCGAGTGGCATGCGGAGCGTGATGCGCCGGAGTGGTCGAAGTCAGGGCCGATCGCGGAGACGTCGCGCAAGACGGGGGCGCTCATACGAGACCCCGGCCTGTGGGCGATCGCCGCCCTCTATGCGGCCGCGTACGGGCTCAGCTTCATCATCGCCATCTGGACCACCGAGCTCGTCGTGCGCGAGACGGAGGCGGGGCGGACGGCCGCCTCCGCGATCGCCGCAACGGTCCTTGCGCTGTCGGTCGTGTCCCGGCCCTTCGGCGGATGGCTACTCGCGCGGTTCCCGCTGCGCATTCGGTCGATCGTCCAGGCCTCACTCGTCGCGGGTGGGCTCGGCACGCTCGCCATCGCCCTCGCCGGTGGCGCACCGCTGGCGGCGCTCGGGGCGGTGGTGGTGGGCGTGGCCGGAGGTATCCCGTTCGCTGCCGCGTTCGCCGGCGCGGCGCTCACCCGGCGAGACGCACCGGGAGAGGCGGCGGGCATGGTCAACGCGGTCGCGAACGCGGTCGCGCTGATCGGGACACCACTCGTCGGGCTCACGTTCTCGGCGGCCGGGAGCGGGCGCGTGGGCCTGCTCGTCGTTGGGGCGCTCTGGTTCGCCGCGCTTGCGGTCGTCCCCCGACCCCTTGGCCTCGGAGTGCCCCGGGCCGGCCTGGCGGAGTCGGCGCCGCGATGACGTGCCTCAGCCGGCGGCCGCGCCCGCCCGCCTCTCGAGCTCGACGAGGGGCTCGTTCCAGGCGTCCGCGGAACCGCTCGCCGCGCCGGCCTGCAGCTCGGCACCGCGGGCGTCGACGTCGACTCCCCCGGCCAGCCGCTCCAGCTCGTCCGGCTCGCCCCTGAGCGTCGACCGAACGCTCCCCCCGCTCACGAACGCCTCGAGGGCGTCGGGCGGAACGGTGTTCGCCGTCCCGGCAGCCGCGAGCCGCTCGACGTAGTAGCCAGCTCCGAGCTCGGGGTCGCGGCTCGCCGTCGACGCGAAGAGCAGCGTCTGCGGACGTGCCCCCCGGTGGGTCAGCTCCTCCCAGCGCGGCCCCGAGAAGACCGACCTGGACGCGCCGTAGGCGGCGTCCGCGACGGCGATTCCGAGCCCGGCGGCGTCCGGCGCCAGGTCCCGGTCCCACCGGCTGACGTAGAGGGCGGCGTAGGAGCGGACGTCGAGCGGTGCACCGGCCGCGGCCCGTCGCTCGATCGCGCGGACGAAGGCGCCGGCCGCCTCGGCGACGTGGCCCGGCGTCAGCAGCAGCGTCACGGTCACCGGCACACCCGCGGCCAGCACCTCCTCGATCGCCGGAACACCAGCCTCGGTCGCCGGCATCTTGATCAGCACGTTCGACCGGCCGACGCGCTCGTGGAGCATGAGCGCGGCCTCGACCGATGCGGCCGTGTCGTCGGCGAGCCGCGGCGGCAGCTGGATCGACACCCACCCGTCGGCACCGCCCGACTCGACCCAGACCTTGCGGAGCAGGTCCGCCGCCCCGGCGACGTCCTCGACCGCAAGCCCCATCGCGATCTGCTCCGGAGCCGACCCGGTGCCGGCCTGCCGCGCGATCGCCGCGTCGTAGGCGGAGTTGCCCCGGACCGCCCGCGCGACGATCGCCGGGTTCGACGTCACGCCGGTGACCCCCCACTGCTCGATCGCCCGCACGAGCAAGCCGGACTGAATCGAGGTCCGGCTCAGGTCGTCGAGCCAGACCTGCTGGCCCGCGGCCTGGAGCGCCCGGACCGGCTGGGGTGCTGAGCCTGGCGACGGCATCGTCCGAAAACCTAGCCACGTGACCACCGGCCCGTCCGTCCCGTGCCGCACCAATCGGAAGGGTGCGCGAAACGCCGAAACCGCTCGCCCAGTCCGGAATCGTCGGCCCTCGCGCGGCCAGGCCGGATTCGTGGGCGCTTGGGGTCATGTTCTAGAGGTTTCCAGCCGAGTGAGTGAGGGCACGGACGCAACGAGTTGGAGGCCGTTGGATGCTGAAGGCTGGATTGGTGGCTGGTGCCCTCGTGACGGGCGCCCTGGCGGTGCCGGCGATGGCCGCAGAAGGCGGAGGCAGCTGGCACGGACACCCGGACGAGCCTCGCACCGTGGTCTACGACGCCAAGGGCGCCAAGACCCTCCTCACCGGCCCGCGCCGCCTCAGCTGCACCGGCGACAACGTCTTCCGGCAGATGACCGGCGACCAGGCGGCCTACTGCACCGACGACGACCAACCGCGGTCACGCATCGGTGGCGACTTCCGCAACGGCCGTGGCGTCGTCAACGGTGGGCTGCACCGAGGTCTCGCGAAGGTCAACGGGCACGCCCTCGCCAAGCTCGGCACTCCCGAGCGGATGGCAGGAGCGCTCAAGGCGGCCATCGACCGCCCCCGCGACGGCGCCGAGTCAGGGCAGGTCGCGATCGACGAGATCGGCAACCAGTTCCGAGACCCGAAGCCCGTCGTCGAGAAGCGAATGCTGAGCTGCAACGGCAAGGTGCTCGGGTCGTTCCCGACCGAGTTCCGGCTGCGCTGCAACCGCAACGGCTGGAAGATCCTCCGCAAGACCATCCAGCCCCCGCAGCCTCCCGAGGAGTCCACCGGGCGTGCCTTCAGCAACGCGATGGCGATGCTTTCGCGGATGGAGCACCGTGACGGCGGCACGTACGCCCAGCGCGTGCACGCGTACATGGCTCCCGCGTTCGTCACGTCCATCGCCAACGGCCGGGGCGCCCACTTCACCCAGGACCGGCGCGGCCGCAAGCCCGTCCGGCCCGCGTGGATCGGCGTGGCCGAAGGACTCGCGCTCGCGGGCGGCGTGCACATCGAGATGTACCGCAAGCCGGGCCTGCCGGTGGCGGCGCTCGAGTGGGCTCGCGGACCGCAGCGCATCGCCAACTACCTCGAGCGGCGCTACGGCGGCAAGCGGACCAGGATCCACCTGATGCTGACGCGGGCGGACGCCCAGCCGACCGGCGCCGAACGAGCCTGCGGCGACGCCAGCCCGATGACCTGCCAGGTCCTGCTGGCGGCCTCCGGCGCGAACGCCGAGTTCTTCGACAACGGCCTCACGCTGTTCCGCGTGGGCAAGCAGGCCGGCGAGTTCCTGACCGCGTACCGGGTGGCACAGGCACAGCGGTAGCGGGGCCACCGCCGGGCCCCAAGCGAGACTCCCCGCGGTGCCGAGCGCCGCGGGGACACCGGTCGGGAGGACCGGGCCGCGCGCGAGCGAGGGCGGTTGAATCCCACCATGGGGGTTGACGCAGTCGTCGTGGGCTCGGGCCCGAACGGCCTCGCGGCCGCGATCACGCTGGCGCGAGCCGGACGGTCGGTGCGCGTGCTGGAGGCGGCGGACGTCGCCGGTGGCGGCGCCCGAACCGCCGAGTTGACCCGCCCCGGCTACCTGCACGACGTGTGCTCGGCGATCCACCCGCTCGCCGCGGCATCCCCGTTCTTCCGCGAGCTCGATCTCGCTGCCCGCGGGTTGGCCCTCGTGCACCCGCAGGCGCCGGTAGCCCATCCGCTCGACGGTGGCCGGGCCGGCGTCCTCGAGCGCTCGCTGCGAGCCACCTGCGAGCGCCTCGGCCGCGACGGGCGCGCGTGGCGCTGGCTCGTCGGCCGGCCCGCCGGGCGCTTCGACCGAGTCGTCCCGGACGTGCTCGGGCCCGCGCTCCACCGCCCTCGCGATCCCCTCGGCCTCGCGGGCCTCGGCCTGCGGAGCGCCCCGTCTGCGCTGCTCGCCGCCAGGCTGTTCCGGAGCGACGAGGCCAAGGCGCTCTTCGCCGGCTCCGCCGCGCATGCGTTCCTCCCGCTCAACCGGCCCGCGACCGCGACCTTCGGCGTGCTGCTGTCGGCGGCCGGTCACGCGGCGGGGTGGCCCGTGGTGCGTGGTGGCTCGGGTGAGCTGATCGCCGCGATGGAGCGACTGCTCGAGTCGCTCGGCGGGACGATCGAGTGCGGCCACCAGGTGACGTCGATGTCGGAGCTGCCGCCAGCACGGGCGATCCTCTTCGACACCAACCCCGGCCAGCTCAACGCGATCGCCCGCGACGAGCTTCCGGCCGGATACCGGCGGGCGCTCGCCCGCTACCGGCACGGACCCGGGGCGTTCAAGCTCGACTACGCGCTGTCGGAGCCGATCCCCTGGACCAACCCGGACTGCCGACGGGCGGGAACCGTCCACGTCGGTGGCACGATCGGCGAGATCGCCGCGGCCGAGGCCGGCGTCTGGCGGGGCCAGCACCCGGCCACGCCGTTCGTGCTCGTCGGGCAGCAGTCGCTGGCCGACCCGACCCGCACCCCAGACGACGGCCACACCCTGTGGGCCTACACCCACGTGCCGCACGGCTCCCAGCGCGACATGTCCGAGGCGATCGAGCGTCAGATCGAGCGGTTCGCGCCCGGCTTTCGCGACACGATCGTGGAGCGCCATGTCGCCGGGCCGTCCTGGTACGCCGCCTACAACCCCAACGCCGTCGGCGGCGACATCACGGGCGGCTCGCACGGGGGCCTGCAGCTGGTCCGCCGCCCCACGCTCCTCCATCCCCACCGCACGCCGAACCCGCGACTGTTCCTGTGCTCGGCGTCGACCCCCCCGGGGGGTGGCGTGCACGGGATGTGCGGGTACCACGCGGCGCACGCGGCGCTCGCGGGCGTGCTCGGGTGAGCGACTGGGACGGGGCGGCGGCGCTTCCCGGTCGGCCGATCCTCACCCAGCGCTGGCGCGAGGTCACCTTCCTGCACTGGCGGTACCGGCCGGCCGAGGTCCAGCAGCTGCTGCCCCGCGGCGTTCGCGTCGACACCTTCGACGGCGATGCCTGGGTCGGGCTCGTCCCGTTCGTGATGGAGGGCCTGCGGCCGGTCGGCGTGCCGGCCCTCCCCCACCACCGGCGGTTCGTCGAGGTGAACGTACGCACCTACGTCCGCGACCCGTCGGGCCGGCCGGCGGTCTGGTTCTTCTCGCTCGACGTGCCTCTCCTCGACGTCGTGGCGCTGGCCCGGGCCAGCGTCGGCGCGCGCTATTGCCTCGCCCGCGCCACCCACGCCCGCGAGGGCGGGCGCCACCGGTACGCGCTGACCCGACGCTGGCCGCGCGCCTCCCACACGGGCGCCGCGATCGAGGTCGAGGTCGGGGAGCCGGCGGAGGAGGACGAGCTGGCCGAGTTCCTCACCGCCCGGTGGGCGGCGCTCACATCGTGGGCAGGCCGGCTCCTGCGCTCGCCGGTGACCCACGAACGCTGGCCCCTCGCGAGCGCCGAGGTGCGGTGGCTCGAGCAATCGATGGTGCAGGCGGCCGGCCTGCCGGATCCGGCCGGCGAGCCGCTCGTCCACTTCTCGCCCGGGGTGACCGCCGTGTTCTCGGCGCCGGCGAGCACTCGGGCCTAGCCGTCGAACCCGAAGACGGTCCCCGGCGGCTCGTGACGCTCGGCGGCCAGACCGGGCAGTGACGCGACGAGCATGCTCTGGAGCACCTCCTTGGAGCTCTCCAGATGGCGCGCGATCGAGTGCGGCGGGGTCGGCGTGCCAACGCCGTTCGCCCGATCGACCACGTACCCCACGAGGGCGAGCGGCAGCCGTGCCTCCCCGGCCAAGACCGTCTCTGGGCCTCCCGTCTGGCTGATGGCGGACACCCCGAGGTCGGTGAGCGCCGCGATCTCGCTGCGACTGTTGAGGCGGGGCCCGTCCACGTGGCCATAGGTTCCACCGTCCCAGGGGTCCAGGCCGGCGATGTCCGCGCCCGCGATCACCGCGCGACGGACCGACTCCGAGTACGGCAGGTCGAAGATCCAGTGCCCGGGCCGCGCGTACCCCTCGCCGAAGAGCGTGCACAGCTCGCCGCTCGGCAGGCGATTGGACGGGAAGTGCAGGTCGTCGAAGACCACGACGTTGCCCGGCTCGAGCTCGTCCGAGACCGCGCCGCACACGGTGGTGGCCACGACACATCTCACGCCGACCTCGCGCAGGGCCAGGATGGTGGCGCGCGCGTCGAGCTGGTGCGACAGGCGGGCGTGCCCCGGTCCGTGCCGCGGGACGTGGGCGACCTTCGCGCCGGCCAGGCGGCCCGTGAACACGCGGACGGATCCGTACGGCGTCTCCACCCGCTCGACCCGGCGGCGGTCGAGCGCCTCAAGCTCGTACAGGCCGGTGCCGGTGATCACCCCGACGCGATCGCTCACGGCGCCTCCGGGGTCAGGACCACGACCGGAAAGCGTCGGTCGGTCATCGCCTCGTAGCGGGCGAAGCCGGGCGAGTGCGCCACGAGGCGCCCGAACAGCTCCCGCGCCTCGGTGCCTTCGGCGAAGCGGGCCGCGCAGGCCCGCGTGCGCTCGCCGGTCGTGACCGTCGCCGACGGCTCAGCGCGCAGGTTGTGCACCCAGCCGGGGTCGTGGTCGCGACCGGCGTTGCTCGCCGTGACGACCAGCGAGTCGCCGTCGCGCACGTAGACGAGCGGCGTCGTGCGCCGCCTGCCCGAGCGGGAGCCGATGGTCGAGAGCAGCAGCACGTCGCGACCGCGGAAGCGTCCCCACACCCGACCGCGGGAACGCGAGTAGACCCAGGCCTGGGCGCGCGAGAACGCGACGATCACCGAGTTCGGAACGGGCACGCCCGGAGTCTCCCACCGTGCCCGGCGGGCACGCCTCGAGGCCGTCGGCCCCGGACCCGCGGCCCACCGACACGCCGCCGGGGCCCGCTACGGTCGGATCGATGCGCCGATTGCGCACCTTCGTCCCGCTGGCCGTGGCCGCGATCGTCCTGCCGATCGCCGTCGCCTGCGGCGGCAACGGCGACGACGACTCGGCCGAGCCGGCGACGATCGAGACCGAGGCCACGACCCCCGCGCCGACGACGACCGACGGCGGCCCCGACGGTCTGCGCCTCGAGACCGTGGCGAGCGATCTCGGCGACGCCCTCTACGTCACCTCGGCGCCGGGCGACGATGGCCGACTCTACGTCGTGCAGCAGTCCGGGCAGGTGCAGATCCTCGAGAACGGCACGCCGCTCGCCGAGCCCTTCGTCGACGTGTCCGACCGGATCGTGAGCGGCGGCGAACAGGGCCTGCTCGGCCTCGCGTTCCACCCCGAGTACGCGCAGAACGGGCGCTTCTACCTCAACTACACAGACACCGGCGGGACGACCAAGGTGGTCGAGATGGAGCGCGCGACCGCCGACACCGCGGCCGACGGCGAGCGTGTCCTGCTCGAGATCGAGCAGCCCTTTGCCAACCACAACGGCGGCGAGGTGATCTTCGGCCCGGACGGCCTCCTGTACGTCGGCGTGGGCGACGGCGGCTCGGGTGGCGACCCCGAGGGCAACGGCCAGGACACCGACACGCTGCTCGGCTCGATCCTGCGCATCGATGTCGACACCCGCACCGGCGGGCTGCCCTACGGAATCCCGCCCGGCAACCCGTTCGCCGACGGGGGCGGCGCGCCCGAGATCTTCGTGTACGGGGCCCGCAACCCCTGGCGCTTCAGCTTCGACCCCGCCCAGGGCGACCTCTGGATCGGCGACGTCGGCCAGGACGACCTGGAGGAGGTCGACTACCTGCCGGCCGGCGAGCAGGCGGGCGCCAACCTCGGCTGGAACGCGTTCGAGGGCACGGCCGAGTTCGCGGGCGCCGATGCGATCGACGGCCCGGCGCCGCCGACCCCGCCCGTCTACGAGTACGGCCGCGACGACGGATGCTCGATCACCGGCGGCGAGGTCAGCCGGGGCGAGTCGGTGCCCGCCATCGACGGTCGGTACCTGTTCTCGGACTTCTGCAGCGGCACCGTCTGGAGCATGCGCGCCGGTCCGGACCCGGGCGACGTGCGCGTCGAGATGGACCTGGGCCCCGACCTCGGCCAGGTGACGAGCTTCGGCCGGGACGGGGACGGAGCCATCTACGTCATCGCCGCGGGGACGCTGTACCGGTTCGTCGCGAACGCGGCTTAGGCCCGCCGCACCTCGACCGACCAGAACCGGTCGCGACCGGGTCCGCCGATGCCGAGATCCCGGCCGAGGCCACCGCGCAACAGGTCGCGCCCGCGGTCGCCGAACATCCGGTCGCGACCGAGCCCGCCGATCAGGATGTCCCGACCGAGGCCACCGCGCAGCAGATCGTTGCCGCGGTCTCCGAAGAGCCGATCCCGGCCGAGACCGCCGATCAGGACGTCGCGGCCGCGCTGACCCCGCAGGCGATCCCGGCCGCCCTGCCCCAGTACGACGTCCCGTCCGAGGCCGGCCAGCACGGTGTCGTTCCCCGGGCCGGCACAGATCGTGTCGTTACCGCGTCCGGCGATGATCCGGTCCCGTCCGCCGAGCGCCACGATCACGTCGGCGCGCCGCGTGCCGCGAAGCACGTCGTTGCCCGGCGTGCCCACGATGGTCGCGGCCTTCCCCCGACAGGTCCGTGCCGCCGACCCCCGCAAGGAGGGCCCGGCAGCCGTGCCCGATGCCGCCGGGGCTTGAGCGCCCCCACCCGCGACGGGCGGGTCGCCCGGCCGGCGCAAGAAGATGTCGCTCGAATCGTTGTCGTCGCCCGGGATGAAGTTGAGCGCGTCCGAATCGAAGACGATGCGCGCCCCGTTGGTCGAGAGCGCCCGATCGTCCATGCCCGATTCGAACTGGCTCTCGGCGCCGTCGGCAGCGACGCTCACCCGCTCGACCGTGCCTGTCGGGATGGCGCGCACGAAGACGTCGCCTGCGCCGTTGCCGTCACCCGGAACCACACCGGCGTCGATCGACAGGAACGCGACATGGGTTCCATCGCCGGAGATCGCGGGGTCATTCCCACCGCTGGCCAGCTGCGATCCGCCCGCGCCGAGGCTGTGTCGACTGGTGGTTCCCGCCGTCAGGTCACGCACGAAGACGTCAACCGCGCCGTTGGCGTCGCCGGGAACGAGGTCGGCAGCACTCGACTCGAAGACCACCTTGCTGCCGTCATCGGAGATCCCGGGGTCCCCCGAGCCGCCGGCCGCCTCGCCGCCGGCCGAGTCGACGCTCGCCCTCGTCGTCATGCCGAGGGCGAGGTCGCGCACGAACACGTCGGCCGCACCGTTGCCGTCGCCCGGAACGAGGTCGGTGGCGAGCGACGCGAAGGCGACGTGGCCACCGTCGGCCGAGATCTGGGGCCGGAAGTTGTCGCTGGTTGGCGCACCCCCGGCGGTGTCCTGACTGACGTGGACCGTCTCACCGGTCGTGGTGTCGCGGACGAAGATCATCTCGCGGCTCGGCAGGACCTGGCCGACGAGGTTGGTCGCCTTCGACCGGAACGCGATTCGCGATCCGTCACCCGAGATCGAGGGGTCGCGTGAGTCGTCGTTGGACTCGTTCTCGTTGTCGGCGACGCTCACGCGGGTCGTCGTGCCGGTCTGGCGGTCGTGGACGAAGACGTCGAGGCTTGCGTTGGCGTCGCTGCCGATCAGGTCGGGTGAGCTCGACTCGAACGCGACGAAGCGGCCGTCCTTCGAGATCGAGGGGTCGCGACCGCCCTTGTCCGCCTGCGCGCCACCGGTGGCCACGCTGACCCGCGTCGTGGTGCCGGTGACGGTGTCGCGCACGAAGACGTCCTGCGAGTTGTTGGTGTCGCCGGGCACCAGGTTCGACGAGGTGCTCCCGAAGGCGACGTAGCGCCCGTCGCCCGACACCTGGGCGGGTGCGCTGCTCCCGTCGCCTACCGCGCCGGCCGGGGTGACGCTGATCGGCTCGGTCGTTTTGCCAACCGCCGCGACCCCGCTCGGAGCGACGATGGCGCCGCCGAGTCCCAGTGCGGCCGCGAGCGAGAGCGAGGCGCAGCCGAAACGCGAGCGTCGCCGGAGGGCGCCTGTTGCTCGGTGGTCCACCATGTCGAGTTCTCCCATCCGTCGTGACGTTTCGATCGGCCAACTCCGCGAGTCGGCGTTCGTGACGCGACGGTTGTTAGGAGAATGTAAGGGCCCCGCCTCCAGGGGCCGGCATCAGGCGCTCGAGGTGCTCCGGCTCGACCCGGACACCCGCGGCCGACCGAGGTGCCCGGCAGTGGCCGGCCTCGGGCTGGTCACTCGATGTCGGAGGGGCCGGGCCCAAAGGCCCGGCCGATCCGTCAGCCCAGTCCCGCGATCACCGCAAGCCCGGCGATGATCCCAACCGTGAGCACACCCAGCGTTGCCATCACGAGTGGCGGCTGGTTGGTGACCACGACCGGAGTGGGTGCGACCACCTCGTCCTCGGGGTCCTTCTCGGCGTCCTCGACCTCATGCCACGCGGCCTCACCGGCCGCCGCAAGCGCCACCAGCTGATCCCGCCCCGCAGCGGGCTCGTCGCGCTCCAGCGGATCGGTGCTGACCTCGACCGCCTCGGCGATGAGCTCAGCGAACGCCTTGGTCTGGGGCAGGTTGGGGTTCCCCGCCCGCTCCATCGACTCCCAGATTCCGTCCGCCAGCCGCTGCGCCTTGCTGAGCGACAGCCGGTCGAGCTCGCTCGCGATCGAGTCGTCAGCCGCCTCGATCCGCGCCAGGCTCACCGCCGCGTTCGCATGCTGCAGGGCCGCTCGGATCTCGACGAATCCGGCGATCGGCACGAGTGGCACGACGACCATCTCGGCCGGGTCTGTCCACTCCTCGACGACCTGGGCCATCGTCCACCTCCACTCTCTCGACATCCACCCGACGGCCCCCGGCGGAGCCGCTTGGTGCCGGTGCGTTCGACAGGGTGGAGGTCGGACCTTTGCCGATTTGGCCGACGCGAAACACCGGCCGTTTCGTGGCCGCGGCCGGGCTCAGCCCGACTGGCCCCCCTCGGCGACGGCGCGCTGCTCCTCGACGGCGCGACGGTACTCGTGGCGGGTGTAGAGGAACCACACCACGAGCCCGATCGCGATCCAGCTCGCGACGATGAGGAGCGTCCGGGGCGGCAGCAGGAAGAACACGCACGCCAGAGCGACGATGCCGGCGATCGGCACCACCGGGCCGAACGGCACCCGGAACGGGCGCTCCAGATCGGGCCGCAGCTTGCGCAGGCGCAGCACCGACGCGCAGACGATCCCGTAGGCGACGATCGTCCCGCCGCTGATCGTGATCGCGAGCACGTTGTACGAGCCGAATGCGGCGATGAGCACCCCGGCGCCGGCGCACGCCAGGATCGCGGTGCGCGGGCTCTCGGTCCTGGTGTCGACGCGCCCGATCGCCCGCGGCATGAGCCCCTCCCGCGCCATCCGCATCAGGATCCGGCTCTGGCCGTAGAGGAGCGACACGACCCCCGCCGCCAATCCGGCCACCGCGGCGGCGTTCGCCAGGTTGCGAAGCCAGTCCAGGTTTGGGTGCGCGCCGAGCGCGATGCTCAGCGGGTCGGGCACGTCGAGCGCGGTGTACGACACGAGGCCGGTCATCACGAGCGCCACGGCGACGTAGACGAGCGCGGCGAGCGCCAGCGTCGCCCCCATCGCGGTGGGAAGGGAGCGGCCGGGGTTCTTGGCCTCCTGCGCCGCGGTCGCGATGACGTCGAAGGAGATGTAGGTCAGGAACACCACGCCGACGGCCCGCAGCACCCCGGTGACGCCGAACTCACCGAACCCCTCCGACGGAGGGAAGAACGGGTCCCAGTTGTCGACCGTGAGCGCGGTGGCGCCCATCACCACGAACAGGAGCAGCGCGCCGAGCTTGATGGCGACGAGGATCGCGTTCGCGCGGGCCGACTCTGACGCGCCCTGCAGCAACAGCAGTGCGGCGAGGCCCACGAGGATCGCGGCCGGCAGGTTCATCACGCCGGGATCGTCCGCGAACGGGCCCTGCGCGATGGCGCCGGGTATCTCGGCGCCGAACTCCTGCGCGATGTTCTCCGCGTAGCTGGCCCAGCCGATCGCCATCACGGCGGCGCCGACCAGGTACTCGACGAGCAGCGCCCAGGCCACGATCCATCCGATCAGCGGGCCGAACACCGTGAAGGTGTAGGCAAACGCGCCCCCCGACACCGGCATCGTCGTCGAGAGCTCCGAGAAGCAGAGCGCCGGGAGCGTCGCGATCAACGCCGCGATCAGGAAGCTGATGATGATCGCCGGCCCCGCAAAGCGCGCCGCCGCCTGGCCCGAGAGCACGAAGATCCCCGAGCCGACCACCGAGGCCAGCCCGATCCCGACCAGTGTGGGCACGCCGAGGGTTCGGATGAGCCCGGTGGGGCGCTCGACGTGGGCGAGCCGGCGATCGAGGCCGGAGGGGCGCCGCGGCACGGCGCGATGCTACTGGCTCACGCTGCCGCCGCGGTCTCGAGCCCGAGAGGCGGCGCGCCCCGGCGCACACGCCGGCCGGCCGTGCGCGAGAATCCGGCACCCTCAACCGAAGGACGTGCGTGAGCCACATTCCGGTGCCGCACATTCATCTTCGGGGCGCCGACGCAGACCACCCGGGCGCGAGCCTGCACCAGTGGGCGGTCGGGCGGCTGCGACACCTGTCGTGGAAGACCGTCGTCGTCGCCATCCTGACCGTCGCGGCGGTCACGTTCCTGCTGCTGGCGCTCGCCGAGATCGGCTTCAGCCAGCTGGTCGACGCGTTCGCCGACTCCTCGCCGCTGTTTCTCGCGCTCGCGTTCGTCGCGTCGCAGACGAGGTTCCAGGCGCTCACGCTGTCGCTGCGCGGGGCGATGGGCGGGCCCCTGCCATGGTGGCGGACCACCCAGCTGCAGTACGCGATCCAGCTGTTCGCCCTGGCCACGCCCGGCGACTCGGCCCGGCTCGTGATGACCGTCAACTTCGCCGCGAAGTGCGGCTTCAGCCGCGCAGAGGCGATCGGCAAGGCGCCGCTCGCGACGATCACCGGCTGGTTCGTCGACTTCGCCGTGATCCTGATCGCCGGGGCCGCCGTGGGGGGCGGCCTGCACGGCAGCGGCGTGACCAACGACATCGAGGGCGTCTGGCCGATCCTGCTCGTGGCGGCCTGCTTCGTCGTCGCCGCGCTCGTCGCGCTCTTCGTCGTCCGCCAGATCCGCGAGCGCGTGATCCCGCCGGTCGTACGGGTGATCAAGGAGACCTGGTACTCGCTGCGCTCGCCCCGCCAGGTGGCCGAGATCTTCGGCGGCGGCCTGCTCGAGCGGCTCCTCTACGCCGCGTCGCTGATGGCCGCCGTGGCGGCCACCGGCCACGGCATCTCCTACTGGGAGGCGCTGCTGGTGGGCGGCGGATCGCTCGTCGTCGGTGGGCTGATCCCGACCCCGGGCGGAATCGGCGTCGCCGAGGGAGCCCTCGCCGCCGGGCTGATCCTGGTGGGCGTGCCCGAGGCGTCCGCGGTCGCCGCCGGCCTGATCCAGCGCAGCTTCAACGTCTACCTGCCGCCGGTCTACGGGTTGGTGACGATGCGAGAGCTGCGCACGGCCGGGCTGCTCTAGGTGACCGCCGGCCACCACCACGCCTTCTCGCGGCTGCTCGCCTGGGCGGGGCCCGTCCGGCGGATCTCGTGGAAGACGCTGGTCATCGGCGTCCTCACGATCGTCGCGCTGGTGGCGATCGGGCTGGCGCTGGCGCAGGTCGGCCTGCGCGAGCTCGGCGATGCGTTCTCGGCGGCATCCCCCGGGGTGCTCATCGCCGCGTTCGCCGCCTCGCAGGTGCGGTTCGTCGCCTTCACGATGGCGCTGCGCGGCGCGATGGGACGGCCGCTGGCCTGGCTGCGGACGACCCAGCTGCAGTACGCGATCCAGCTGTTCGCGCTCGCGACACCGGGCGACTCGGCGCGCCTCGTGATGACCGTCGACTACGCCGAGAAGTCCGGTTCCGGACGGGCCGAGGCCGTCGGCAAGGCCCCGCTCGCGACCGTGACCGGCTGGGTCGTCGACGTGGTCGTGCTGGTGATCGCCGGTGTCGCCGTCGGCGCGGGGGCGCATGGCAGCGCGTTCGTCTCCGAGCTCGGGGACGCGTGGCCGCTGGTCGTCGCGATGGCCGCCGTGCTGATCGCCGGGCTGCTCGCCATCGTGCTGGTCCCGTGGGTGCGCACGCGGGTCGTGCCGCCGCTCGTCTCGACCCTGACCGAGACATGGCGGTCCCTGAAGTCGCCGCGACAGGTGCTCGAGATCTTTGGCGGCGGACTGATCGAGCGGCTGGCGTTCTCGGCGTCGGTGCTGCTGATCGTCGCCGCACTGCCCGGGCCGGGGATCACGTTCTGGGAGGCGCTCCTGGTCGCCGGCGGCGCCGTGGCGGTCGGTGGGGTCATCCCCACGCCGGGCGGGATCGGGGTCAGTGCCGGGGCGACCGCGGCGCTGCTGGTCGTCGTCGGTGTGCCCGAGGCGAACGCGCTCGCAGCCGCGATCCTCATGCGCGCCTTCAACATCTACCTGCCCGCGCTGTACGGGGTCGAGACCCTCCGCGAACTGCGGAAGGCCAAGCTGCTCTAGCGAGACGGGCGCACCGCCTCAGGTCGCCGGCGGAGGGGGCCGATCGAACATCGCGGCGTGTGGGGGCCCACGCGCCGCACCCCCTTCCCCGGAGGAACATGCGCACCATCGGCGCCCTCGCGGTGCGCTTTCGCTACCTGGTCGTCGCGATCTGGGTGATCGCGACCGTCGTCGTCGCACTGTGGGCACCGACGCTCTCGAGCGTCGTCGACAACCGCCAGAGCGCGTTCCTGCCGAGCGACACGCCGAGCGTCGAGGCCGCCGAGCTGGCGGCCCCCTTCGAGCCGATCAACGGCTCGACCGCCGAGATCGTCGTCGCCTCGGAGGATGGCCCGCTCTCGGCCGGCGACCTGGCCAAGCTCGACGGGCTCGAGGCGCGGGTCGGAGCGCTCGACGAGGTCTCCGCAGTCCGGCCCGAGGGGGTCGCGAGCAGCGGCAAGGCGGCGATCGCGCTGGTGGCGACGCCGGTCTCGCCCTCGAGCGACGAGGCCGAGCCGCTCGTCGACCGGATCCGGAGCGAGATCACCTCGACGGACTTCGGGCCCGGGGTCGAGGCCGAGCTCACCGGCGAGCTCGCGATCGAGGTCGACACCACGGCGTCGAACGCCGATCGCAACCAGCTGACCGCGCTGCTCGTCAACGCGGTCGTGCTGGTGATGCTCTTCCTTGTGTTCCGGAGCCTGCTCGCTCCGATCATCACCCTGCTTCCCGCGGTCCTCGTACTCGTCGTCGCCGGCGGCACGATCGGCGCCCTGGCCAACGAGGGGCTCTTCGACGTCTCGGCCGTGACCCAGGCCCTCTTCACGGTGCTCGTCATCGGCGCCGGGACCGACTACGGGCTCTTCCTGGTGCTGCGCATGCGCGAGGAGATGGCCAACGGGCTCGACCCGAAGGCCGCGGTCGTGCGATCCGTCGAGCGGATCGGGGCGTCGATCAGCTCGTCGGCGGGAACGGTGATCGTCGCGCTCCTGTCACTGCTGCTCGCGACCTTCGTGATGTACCGCGACCTCGGGCCGGCGCTGGCGCTGGCCATCGCGATCATGCTGCTCGCCGCCCTGACGCTGCTGCCCGCGCTCTGCGCCATCGCCGGACGAGCGCTCTTCTGGCCGCGACGGGTGGAGGACGTCGGCGAAGGTGCCTGGGGCCGGATCGCCGAACGAGTCGTCGCGCGCCCGAAGCGGGCGCTCGCTGCTGGGGTCGTGTTCTTCGGAGCGCTGGCGCTGTGCGCGATCGGATTCTCGGCCGGGGGCTTCGGCGGGTCCGCCGACGACGGCCCGTCCGGGAGCGGATCGGCCAAGGGGACCGCGCTGATCGAGGCCAACTTCCCCGCCGCGGCAAACGACCCGACCACCGTCGTCATGCGGTTCGACCGCCCGGTGTTCACCGAGCTCGACAGCGTCGCGCGAGCGCAGCGCGAGCTCGAGCGGTCCGACGTGTTCGCCTCGGTGACCGGGCCCACGTCACCGACCGGGCGGCCGATCCCGGCGCCGATCCTGGTCGAGCTGCGCGAGGAGCTCGGCGACCCGGCCAACCTGCCGCTCGTGCCGCCGGCGGGCATCGCGGTGGCCGAGGCGCTCTACGAGGCCTTCCGCGCATCCGGACGCGACATCAGCCCCGACGGGCGGACCGTCCAGTTCCAGACCGCCCTCGCCGCCGGGCCGGCCGCGAGCACCGCCGCCCTCGACGCCATCCCCGATGTGCGGGACGAGGTCGACCGGGTCGGCGAGTCGGTCGGCGCCGCCGAGGTCGGCGTGGCCGGGATCGCCGCCGTCTCCTACGACATCTCGGACCTCTCGAACAACGACCTGCGGACGGTGCTCCCGGTCGTGCTCGTGCTGATCGCCGTCCTGCTCGCGATCGTGCTGAGGAGCCTGATCGCGCCCCTCTACCTGGTCGCGAGCGTGGCCCTCAGCTACTTCGCCGCGCTCGGCCTCGCGGTGATCATCTTCATGTGGATCGGCGGTGCCGACGGGCTCAACTTCGTCCTGCCGTTCCTGATGTTCGTCTTCCTGATGGCCCTCGGCTCCGACTACAACATCCTGGTCATGACCAGGATCCGGGAGGAGGCCGCCAAGCGCCGCCTCCGTGATGCCGTCGCGACCGCCCTGCGCTCGACCGGCGGCACGGTGACCTCGGCTGGCCTCGTCCTGGCAGCCACCTTCCTCGTCGTGGGACTCACGAGCCCGACGGACCAGGTGCGCCAGCTCGGGGTCGCGATCGCTCTCGGCATCCTGCTCGACACGTTCCTGGTGAGGACGCTGCTGGTGCCGTCGACGGTGTCGCTGCTCGGGCGGTGGAACTGGTGGCCGTCGGCGATGTCACGAGTTGGGCGGCGAGAGGAACGGGTGGCGGGCCCAGCCGACGACGAGCTCGGCCGGCCGGAGTCCGCGTAAGAAACGGACCGCCCGTCGCAGGACTCGCCGACGTGTCCCGCAACACACAGAGCGCCGCGACGTCAGTTCACCGCCGACCTGGCCGGAGGCACGACACCGGCCTCGAGGAAGACCCGCGCGGAGCGATGCGCCGGGCTCGCGAGCTTCTCGTTGCATCGACGATGGGCCAGGCGCAGGTTCCCGGGTTCGCTCGTCCCGCCCATGGACCGGGGGATGACGTGATCGGCCGTCGCACCGTCGGGGTGATTTCCCGACAGGCTCGGATCGACCGGCTCGAAGCACAGCTGGCACACCCAGCCTGCCCGCTGCCCGAGGAGTGCGATCCGCTCCTGACGACGCCACCGACGGGGGGCCATGGCTCAGGCCGAACCTTGTCGACGCCGCGCTCGGTGGCCGATGGGTCTGCGTGTCGTTCGCATGCCCGTGCCCTTCAGTCACGGAACCGGAGGCGCCCCCTTACCCGTTTGACACCGGGGAGCTACGGTCGACCGGTGCACCCACTCCCACAGAGACCCGAGCCCCGGCCTTCCGGGTCGGGGCGCGACCTGTGGGAGACGGGATGGCTCGACCAGACTCGCGGCGCGCGCTGCGCCGCCACCACCGTGGACGCGTGATCCGAAAGCGCCTGCGATACGAGGCCGGAGGCTCGTGGCAGGACGTCGACTTGTGCTCCTACTCGCACTGGAGCCAGCCGACGCAACGCGGCAAGCTGGCCAACAACGCGGTGGCCGGCTTCTGCTCGTGTTGGAGCTGCGGGAAGCCACGGACCAAGCGCCCGACGCTGCATCGTCGGTGGTGGGAGTCCCAAGCGGCCGAGGAGCTTCCGCGTTTCGCGGGCCACCGCCGTGCACTCGAGACCCACCGCGCAGTGCGGTAGGCCCTGGTCCGCTCGGTCGACGGGCCGACCCTACTCGTATCCACACGGCGGCACCGCCGTCGTTCCCGCCCGGGCCAGCAGCTCGTCGACCGTGTCGATCGGGATCGCGAGACCGAAGCCGGTTGCGATCTCGATCGCGTAGACGACAGCCACCACGCGCCCCTGGTTGTCGAGCAGTGGGCCGCCCGAGTTGCCGGGCTGGACGTCCGCGTTGATCCGAACGATCTCGCCCGGGACCTCGAACGCGTCGCCGGGAATGCGGTCGATCACGACGCCCTCAGCGATCGTGAACGCCCCGCCGAGCGGGTACCCAACGGCCGCGATCTCGCTGCCGGTCGGCGCACTGCCGTCCAGGTCGCCGACGACCGGAAGCTCGCCGTCCACCTCCATGAAGGCGACATCGCCGAGGACCCCGACCTCGGCCGCCGAGACTCGGAGCGTCCGCCCGTCCCAGGTGTTCACCTCGAGCTCGCTGGCGCCCGCGACGACGTGCCGGTTCGTCATCAGCGTCCGGTCGTCGATCGCGAACCCCGATCCGGTCCCAACGCCGACGCACGACAGGTTGCGAACCCGAACGGTCAGCCGGTCCGCCTTCCGCTCGAAGCCGTCCTGCGCGAGAGATGGCACCCGGACCCGCACGATCCCCTCCGCCGCCGGCACCTCCTCCTCGAGCGGCGGAGCGAGGCTCTCAGGCGATGCGCTCGGGGGCTCGCTGGCAAGCCCGGCACATCCGGCGACGACCAGCACGACGGGTAGCAGCAGGTAGCCGAACCACCTCATGGTGCGCCGTACGTCGCCAAGTAGTCGTCCGCAACCGCCTCCGCCTCCGAGCAGGCGGCGTTGGCATTGTCGACGAGCACACCGGGGTCGAAGCCGGCGTTCAGCTCGTTGTACGCATCGACGACGGCGAGGCGACAGGCGTCGAGCCGAACGACGACCGTCGCAAGCGCTCCCCGCTGATCCTCGATCGCGGCCTTCTCGTCCGCCAGCTCGCTCTGTCGTTGCTCGAGCGTTGCCACGTCGGCCTCGGATCGTTGGACCGCCCGTCGTGAACTGCGCAGCCGGTTCGAGGCGACGTTCAGTCGGGCGGTCTGCCGGTTGAGCGACCTCGTTCGAACGGACACCAGATCCGACAGCTCCTCCGAGCGCTCCTGCCATCGGTCCGCGCGCTCGAGGTTCTGGCTCGCTCGGCTGTTGTTGATGACCGTGAGCGCCGCCAGCACCCCGACCGCGACGAGGAGAACGGCAACCGCGGCCGCGCCGCCGATGAGCCACCGCCGGTCGAGATCGGAACTCGACCAGGGCCGCCCCTTGCCGGCGGGCATCTCGGTCGTGATGTGCTCCGCGAGGACCCGGTCCCACGGGTCCCGCTTCCTCCGCATCCAGCTCGGCATGCCGCTCCCTGTGCCGCTGACATCGACGAGTCAGGCCGGCAGCAACCGCCACTTACGCTCGCACGGCGGGCGGACCCGTAAGAACCACGGCCCATGCCTCGGACTCCTCCGTGTCCCGCGAACCAGCTTGGAGTCCGAATGCGACGAACGACCATGGTTGTGGTGCCCCTGCTCATCGCGGGAGGGCTCGCGCTCGCGGGCTGCGACACCACGGTGACATCCGAGCCCGACTCCGAGCCGGACCCGGCCGTCGCCGAGGACGGCGCGGCCCCGGACTCCTCCGGCTCGGGCAAGGAGTCGGCGGCGGTCGGGGACTCGATCACGCTCGACGGCTTCGACACCACCGTGCAGGCGACCGTGCTCGAGGTCCAGAACCCCGTCCCGTCCACCAACCAGTTCATCGAGCCCGACGCGGGCAACCAGTTCGCCGCCGTTCGGATGCGGATCCGGAACACCGGCGACGCGCCCTTCGACGACTCGATCTCGAACGGGGCCGCGGTCGTGGACGCACGAGACGTCGAGTGGGACGCGACCATCTTCGAGGTGAAGGAGCCGGCGCTCGGATCGCTCACGATCGCGCCAGGCGACTCCCGGCAGGGGTGGGTGAGCTTCGAGGTCAGCACCGCGCCGCTGCGCACCTTCCAGTGGTCGACCGAGTCCGGCTTCGGCGACACCGGCCAGTGGAGCCTGTGATGACCGGGCTCCCGAAGGCATCCGCCATCGCGCTCGTCGTCGGAGCCGGGCTGTGGGCGAGCGCCGTCGCTCCGGCGACCTCGGTCCCGGTCCGTGTGACCGACCTCGACCGCAACGACCGCATCTCCATCCAGGTCAGCGGGTTCATCCTGTCGCCCCCCAACGCATCGACCTGCCGTGCCGTCGTGCGCGCCACGCTCCAGGTGCGGGCGCCGGGTGGATGGCGCACGGTCAAGCGCGTGGGATCGCACCGGATCAACGTCTGCCAGCGAGGGACGCGCGGCTGGACGTCGGGCAGCTTCTACACCCGCTTCACCGGCACGGCCAACCTGCGCCGTCAGAAGGCGCGTGCGTGCGTATCGGCCACGCAGCGCGTGAACGGGCGGGTGAGCAAGCACATCGCGTGCAAGCGCTTCACGATCCACCGGACACGCCCTTCGAACCGAGGCTCTCGCTCACCGGGGCTGTGAGCCTCGTCGACGGGGACGACTACCCGTCGGCGAGCCTTGGGCGGCCGGGGTCAGGAGCCCCAGTCCTCCCGCATGCGCTCGATGAGCGCGGCGACGGCCGCAATCGGGAGGACGATCACGAACCAGATCGCCGCCATCACCACCTCCGGGATCACGAACACCCAGACCCACCACGGGATGCCGAACCACTCCATGACGCGGTCTACCGCCCGTCGAGGTCGCGCTCGAGGTTGCGCTCGATCCGCTCGAGCTCCTGCTCGGTGTCCTCGAACACGTCGTTGACGATCACTGCGCCGACGATCCCGAGCACGATGGCGAGCACCCCCAGCAGCGTCCCGATCCAGGCCATCACCTTGCGGCCCCGACCCCTGTAGGCAGCGCGCAGGGCCGGACCACCGAGCGCGACGGCGATCACCCCAAGCACCAACGCGATGAAGAACGTGATCGGGATGAGCCCGAATGCGGCACCGACGATCCCGACCACGAGTGCCGCAACCGCCAGGCCGTTGCCTCGCTGCTGCACGACGGGGGCACCGCCCACTTCCTGTTGAGCCACCAAGACCTCCTCGACTGTTGATCGATGAGTCCTGCGTGGCTCGGTGGCGCCTTACGTGACGGCCTCGGAGCGGTCAGATCCCGAAGTCCGTAAGGCCGGAAGACCGTCCGCCCGACTGTCGAGCGAGACGAATCGTCACCGGACAGGAGTCGGATGAGAGACGAGCGCAGCATCACGGTGGACAAGCTCCGGCTGATCGAGATCCTCGAGAAGAACCGCGACGGGCATCGCCGGATCTTCGAGGAGGCGCTCGTGGGCTGGCGGGAGCGTGTCCTCGAGCGAGTGGAGGAGCTGTACCAGCAGGCCCGTGAAGGCAAGCTCGAGAACGCCTACCTCAGCCTTCCCCGTCCCGAGGATCACACGAGGGACTACGACCGGGTGATCGGGATGCTGCAGCTCGACGTCAACGACCAGGTCGAGCTCACTGCCTCCGAGTACGCCATGTTCGTCGAGGACGACTGGGGCTGGCAGAAGAGCTTCCTCCTGGCGAACGCCGACTACTCGGAGCGGGCGCTCCGGCTCACCCAAGCGGCCGGCCTGTAGCTCTCAACGCCAGCCGTGGACCGATCCGGAAGCCCCACGCCCCTGTAAGTCCGGCTGCGCGAACACCGGACTCCGAGTCGTCACCATCACCAGCCCCCGGAGCAAGCACACCATTCGCGACTGACTCCTGACCTGAGCGACCTCCTGTCCAGCACCACGGAAGTGGTGCGCCGTCGAACGGGAGACGCTGATGTCGAGGAAGTCACGAGGGGTACGAGTCTTCGTGCTCGCAGAGCCGGCTCGCCAGCAGGAGTTGTTCGCGCGACTTCGGAAGGCTCGAGTCGGACCGAGCCCAATCGAGTCCGCTGATGCCGTCGTCGTCGGGGTCCCCCGGCCGCGCGCCGCCGCGCGCCTCGCTCGCCTGGCCCAAGTCCGAGCGGTGGTGCTGTCGACCAGGCACGAGTGGTCGGCGATCGCGCCGCACCTCCCGAGTCGTGCCGTCGTCTGTGATCCGAGCGCAAACGTCGCACTCCTCCTCACCTCGGACAACGAGTGGAGCGCGGCACGACGACGGACCGAGGAAGCTGCCGAAGCGGCTGTGCTCGAAGCCCTGGCGGGCGGAGCGGCGTCGCTCCTCGATGTCGCCGAGCGCCTCGAGGTCGGGCTGCCCCAGGTGGCCAGCCTGTTGGTGACAGCTCGCCGGCGACACGGCGGCGGGACCATCACGCAGACGATCCGCCGGTGGCTCGAGAGACCGAGGCCCCTTCGTAAGGACGCCGCGGGGATGGAGTCTGCGCCAACGTCGAGTTCCCGTTCCCTGGGCGCCTGATCGACGAGGCTGTCGAGGCTGCCCTCGGAGCGGCTGAGCTTCCGGGATCCGTAAGGCGTGCCAACCATCCGCCGGACTGGTGGGGCGAGTGTGAGTCGAGCGAGATGAACCTTCACCGGACGGGAGTCGGATGAGAGACGCGCGCAGCATTACGGTGGGCAAGTCCCGGATCCCCGAGGAGACCCTCGCCGACTGGCGAGCGCGTGTTCTCGAGAGGGTCGTCGAGCTCTACCGCAGGGCTGCAGAGGAAGGTCCGCGACCACCCACGTCTGTCTCTGTCAACCCAATGGTCGGCCGACGCACCACGACCCAGTCGCCGGGATGCGCCAACTCAACGGCAGTGGTCGCATCGAGTGCCAGGCGCCGAGAAACGCGTCGAGAGCCGCGGAGGCCGGAGAGGGCCTCACCTCCTCCGCTCGTCCCGCTCCCTCGATAGCGTCCACCGTATGCCGAACTACAACGACGAGACAATCGCCGATGCGCTCGATGCGATCGCCTCGCGGCGATACGTGCTCCCGGCAATCCAGCGAGAGTTCGTGTGGTCACCATCGCGCATCTGCTCGCTGTTCGATTCCCTCATGCGCGACTACCCGATCAGCTCGCTCCTCTACTGGAGGGTCGACAAGGAGCACGGGGATGGCTACCGCTGGTACGACTTCGTACTCGACTACCACGAGCTCGAGAGGCCCGGCTGCCCTCCCCACGCCAGTCTCCCCCCTGAGGACAGAATTGCCGTCCTCGACGGGCAGCAGCGTCTAACAGCTCTGAACATCGGCCTTCGCGGAAGTCACGCAGCACGCACGAAGTGGCGGCGCGTCAACAACCCGCAGAGCTACCCGACCAAGTATCTCTATCTCGACATCGCGGCTGAGCCGGGGCTGGGGACGGATAAGTACGAGGATCAGTTCTTTCGGTTCGACTTCCTTGAGCCAGCACGCGCGCAGGAAGAAAACGAGGACGAGTCGGGCCCTCTGTGGTTTCAGGTCTCGACGATCTTGGCTTGGGGCTCGGACTCAAACGCGCCGCCCCACATCAACGCCTTTCTCGCCGACGCAGGCCTCGCCGGCCATCCGAGCGCGTTCGACACGCTCTGGAAGCTCTGGAGAACCGTCCACGAGCAGCGCCACTTGAGCTACTTCACCGAGTCGACGGAGAGTCTCGACCGGGTGCTGGACATCTTCATCCGCGTCAACAGCCAGGGTCAGCCGCTCTCGAAATCGGACCTGCTGATGAGCGTCGCCACCGCCCAGTGGGAGAAGAAGGACGCGCGGGAGGAGATCCCGGCGACGCTCCGCCGCGTGAATGCTGTGGCGCCCGGCTTCGCGTTCGAGCGAGACCACATCCTCAAGGCCGGGCTCGTGCTCGCCGGGATCTCAGACGTCGGCTTTCGGGCTGAGGTCTTCAACCGAGGCAACATGCAGCAGCTCGAGGACGCCTGGGACGAAATCTCCGCGCGACTTCACCTGGCCGCGGAGCTCTTCGCGTCGTTCGGGCTGTCCCGGGACAACATCGACGCGAAGATGGTCCTGATCCCCGTTGCGTACTACCTGCACCGTCGAGCGCTCGACGAGCGGTATCTCGCCTCTCCAACGACGGCGGGTGATCGGTCACGGATCCGAGACTGGACGGTGCGAGCACTCCTCATGCCGGGCGTGTTCGGTTCTGGACTCGACACCGTGCTCGGCAGGCTTCGTCGCACCATCGATGACCATGGGGCTGCCGGGTTCCCAAGCGATGCCATCGAGGACGCGATGGCGAGCATGGGCAAGTCCCTGCGGTTCGATCGGGAGCTGGTGGAAGAGCTCTCCGACTCGAGCTACGGCAGGCCCGACACCTACTCCCTTCTTTCGATCCTCTACAGCCATGTCGATCCAGCGGGCGCCTTCCACGTCGACCACATCTTTCCGCGGTCGATTCTGCGCCGCGACCACCTACGCGACGCCGGCTACGACGAGGCACAAGTGGAGAGAATCGTCAGGGTGGCACGAGACGGTCTTGGGAATCTCCAGCTCCTACCCGGCGGAGAGAACATCGGTAAGAGCGACCGAATGCCGCTCGCCTGGGCTCGGAGCACCTTTGCGGATCGCGATCGGCTCCGCGGCTATCTCGAGCAGAACGACATGCTCGATGTGCCAGAGGACGCGTCGGGCTTCCTGGACTTCTACGATGCAAGGCGCGAACGGATCCGTGATCGCCTGCTGGCCGTCCTTGGACGCGAGCCCGGCTCCTTGGCCCAAGCGGAGCCCGACACGCTCTAGCTCAGTCCAGCCGTTGGGGCTTCCCGGACCAATCGGCAGCGAGCGTCAGGAGACGCGACGTTCGCGGCTGCGGCGTGCCCTGACACCTACCGACCGGGTCGTCGGGATGCCGCAGCAGCCGGTGCCGGATAGCTGACGACCTCTGCGTACTCGACAAACGCGCAGAGTGTCGCGATCAGGACCATGTCGTCCACAGTGCGAGCGCGGCTCGAAAGCAGATCCTCGGTACAGACGAGGTAGGCGAGGCACTGGGCGCGGCTCACGGCGACGTTGAGCCGGTTCCGAGAGAAGAGGAACTCCGTTCCCCGCGGCATGTCTTCGGCGCTCGAGCTCGCCATCGTGAAGAACACGATGGGCGCTTGGCGCCCCTGGAACTTGTCGACGGTACCCACCTGGACGCTGCGGGTCGCCGGGTCGGCGTCGAGGTACTCGCGGAGGAGTCGCACTTGATCGTTGTACGGAGCCACGACCATGATGTCGCTGGGCTCGATATGTCGCGTGGCGCCCGACTTGTCGACCCAGTTGATGCCGAGTAGCGACCGGACGTGGTTCGCAACGATCGTCGCCTCGACGTCCGACTCGGTGGAGCACCCCGAATGCTCGGCCCGAATCCAGCGCAGGCCAGTGCCGTGACCCGTTGACTGGCGCTCGCAATCGACGTGGCTCGACAGCCGGCCCTCGTAGATGCGTTCCGAGATGAACCGACAGAGATCCGGATGCATCCGCCGGGTCTCCTCAATGAAGACGCCTCGATCGGACGAGATGGTGACCTGGTCACCGAGCAGGTGACCGAGGGCGCTGGCTCCGCTGTCGCCAGGATGCTTCGCCTGAGCCACCTGCGGGAGCTGGAGCGGGTCACCGAGTAGCACCACGCTTTCGGCTGCCATCGAGGCGACGACCGCATCGATCAGGGCAAGCTGACCCGCCTCGTCGATCAGAAGCACATCGACCGGGGCAGCGCGGAGATCGCGACCCGCGAACTGCCATGCCGTTGCCGCGACAACGTTGAACTCCTCGCGGGCAAGGGCGTCGTTCTTTGTGGTGTACGTCACACCCGACAGTCCCCCATCGGGGGGCGCCCCCCTCCTTCGGATCGCGCGCAGTTCCTCCGATGGGTCGGCGGCGAACACGTCGACGATCTCCTCGAGGAAGTTGTCGATGGCGTGGTGGCTCATGGCCATGATCCCGACCCGCTTGCCCTCGGCCACGAGTGCCTTTGCGATGTGTGCACCGCGGAAGGTCTTGCCTGTGCCTGGTGGTCCTTGTACTCCGAGCACGCTCGACTGCAGATGGCAGGCGAGGTCTGCGAGCTCGTCAACGCCGTCGGAGAGGCTGTCCATGCCGGATCGATCGGCGAACACAGGTGGGGCGGCTTCGAGCAGTGCCATCGTGACCGGGTTGGGCGCTCCGTTCGCCGTTGGGTCGAGCACTTGGCGAGCAAGATCGAGCAAGGTGTCCCACTTCGAGCTCGGAGACACCCATTCGTTGAGCACCACTGCGCTGGGCGCGGCGCCGAGCTCCTGGGCCTTGCCCGTCCAAACGAGATCGATCTCACCGTTGGCGATGTCCAGTCGGTCGACCTCGACGAACCCCAGGAGGCCATCCGGTGTCGTGTAGATCACGGATGGTGGGGAGTCCTCGGCGAAGGCACGGCCGAGTTCCTGCGCCGGGAACGAGAGCCGGAGGCCAGGCCACTTCGCCGGCCTACCGGTGCGCGTTGTACGGCCGAACCGCTGTGGGTCCGCAAGACCGGCGAGGACATCGGCGTCGGCAAGTAGATCATCGAGGTCACTGCCGAGGAGACCGATCAGCGGCGCGATGTACGCGCGCCACTCGCGGCGCCAGTATCCGAGGAGGCCCGACATGAGGTGCTCAGGTGACCCGTCCGGATGGGACGCGAGAGCTTCGACAAGTGCGTCGATCTCGTCCTCGTCTTCGGCCTTGGCCTCCGGATCGACGCGCCAGTCGATCCCGCTCGGGCGCTGCTCGATCAGCCAGTCGCGAAGAGCACGGGTGGCCCGAACGTCGTCCTCGTTGTAGGCGGCAATCGCGGCCAAGTGCTCGTCGTTGTGGTCATGCGTGTACTGGTTGTAGGCGACGACAGCACCGGCGCCCTTGTCGATCTCGTGGTCGCGCTCATAGCCGGTCAGCACCTCGAGGTTCTTGAGGCTGTAGGACTCGACGCCGACCTGCATCGCGTTGCGAACCACGACCAGGAGGTCGACGAAGACGCCGCTCTCCACGAGCGAGGCGAGCGTCCGCTCGACTACCCCGTGCTCGGCCGCAAGTGTCTCCAGGGCCGAGCGCTCCGTGTGGTTGTAGTGGTACACGTGCATCCCAGGATGTGCCGCGCGTCGATCCCGGATGAAGCGCACCAGCTCGCGGACCCGGTCACGCTCCTCGGCCTCGTCGTGCGCCCACTCCTGGTGGTACTGCCATGCCCCGGCGTCGTCTTGGGCGATGTAGCCGAACAGGAAGAACAGGCCTCGATCCGGGCGCCAAAACGGGTGGCCCTCGAAGTCGAGGAAGACGTCGCCATCGTCGGGAGCCGGGAGCCGTTCCATCCCGTGGCCCCACTCGGGATGCTCCCCCGCCGGGATCAATCGGATCGGCGGCGGCCTCTCTGGAGCGGCACGCGCCTGCACTTGAAGCTGGGCCTGGACCTGCAGCTGTTCGAGGCGCTCGTCCCGCAGGTCGCCAACCGGTCCCGCCCGATCGGCAAGCGCCGCCATCGTGGACACGCCGGCCGCCTCGAGGGCGACACGATCCGTCTTGCGAATGCCGGCCACGTAGACGAGAGAGTCCTCGTCTCGCCACACCTGCTCGCAGCTGGGTTGGAACTCGCAGAACCCGCAGTGGTCACAGGGCTCGGGTCGGGTCCGACCATCTGGGCCCGATGACATCACCGCTGCAAGCTGACCTCGGAGACGGTCCCAATATGGGCGGACCTCCTCGAACCCGACGGCGTCCGTGGCCCCGGACCCCAAAGACACTTGGAGTTGGTGCGGAGCCTCACCGGTCGCGGCCCCAAGTGCCTCCGCGTAGAAGCAGAGCTGAAGCACGTGCCCGGGCGCGGCACTGCGCCGCGCGAGCTTGGCGTCAACCGGCTCCCACCGAACCCCTCCGGAGTCGGGTTCGATCACCCGCTCCAAGAAGTCGGCGACACCGCGGATCCCGTTGTGGACCAGCGGCATCTGGAACAGCACGTCGGCGTCGGTCCCGAGCTCGCTCGCCACACGATCGGCCCATTGCGCGAACGTCTCGTCGGGCTGCTTGGCGTCGACACGGTGAACACGTGCCCCGGAATCCACGTAGGCCGCCTCGACCGCTGCCTCGTGCTCGAGCCCCTTGTCTTGCAGTAGGCGAGCGAACGACCCCACCGTGTAGCTCGCCCGCGGTTCCCCGCCACCCTCACCCCCGTGCTTCAGGGTCAGGTAGTGGGGGCAGTCGAGCCATGCCGTGATCTTCGACGGCGTCAGCAGCCGAGGCGGCGCCCCTTCCTCCGGCTCCGGCGCGAACTCTCGGTTCATGCCGATGAGTCTTCGGCCAGTTGCATCAGTTGTCCTTAGTAGGTCACGGCGCCGCACTTCGCTGAGCAGCCGATTGTCCCGCCATCAAGCGTTGACACTTACTCCGTGTCGCCCCCGGGCGGACGGACGACGCAGTAGCAGACCACCTCGATGTCGTCCGCATTGATGTGCCGCCGCTCAATCTCGACCGGCTCGGTCGGTCGCAGTCCGAAGTCATCTACGACCCCCGCGACCTCCTGCGCTGCCTCGAAGCGATCGATCTCGTTTCCGTCGAGCCGACGGCGGATCACGACCAGTGCCCTCACAACTGAATGGCGACGCCCCACACGCAGAGACGCGGCAGCTTCGCGCTGCTGATCACCCGGAAGACTCACCCCTGCAAGGAGTTCCAGAGCCCACGCCTGCGCTGGTGGAATCGTCGGCTCGTCGACCGGCTCCTCGTTGAACTCACGAAGGATGTCGGCCTCGGCGAGTTCCCAGGCGTCGAGTACGACGGAGGTCTCGTACTCCTCGGGTCGAGTCGCACGCGCCGGCTCAATCGCCTGCAGCATCGGGAGCTCGTCCCTCCGCACCTCGCCGCGCGTGACGTACCGCCAGACCCGCTCGCCGTGAACTCGAGTCGCGAAGAACACACCGGGGGTGCCTCGCGACGGGATCCCCGCTCCCTGGCTGAAGCACGAGCCGATGCCGAAGGGAAGCTGCCGTACGCGGTCGAGATCTCCCTCCTTTCGGGCGCGCTTGAGCTCGAGCCGATAGCGCTCGGCTGCCGCTCCAGCCGCCTCCTCGATCTCGATGTCTAGGCCCTCCCCAGCAGCGGCCTCAGCCTGCAACTCCTTGCGCAACTCCGCCGTCGCAGAATCTGCGTCGGAACCCTCGCCTCCGAACGGATTGACATCACTGAACACGCGCTCCTCAGGGTCGATGTCGAGGATCCGAGACTCCATCCCAAGAGCGGCATTGGCCGCCTGGACCTTGTCTCGAATGCGAGCCTCGAGGCGTAGCAACCGCTCGAGCTCTGCGTCGTCGGGCGCGAGGGTGTGGAGGTGGATGGTGGGCTGTCCTCCCAAGCGATTGATGCGGCCATTCCGCTGGACCATTCGCTGCGGATTCCAGGTCAGGTCGAAGTTGACCAGCGTCGATGCCTGCTGGAGGTTCTGTCCTTCGCTCAAGACATCAGTCGAAACGAGGAGGTCGACCTCCGTCTCACCAGGCGGAAGCCCGACGCCGGCAAGTCCAGACGTATCGGGTGCGAAACGCGCCGTCGCCCGCACGCGCTGCTCAGGAGTCGTGTCCCGCCCGGCGATCGTGATCCGGTCTCGGCTGGCTGATAGCGAAGAGTCGTCCGAGAGCGCAGCATCGATGTAGTTGACAGTGTCCGCGAAGCTTGCGAACACGACCACCTTTTCTCCCTCGGGCACCGATCCGAGGATCTCCACCAGGGCAGCCACCTTCGGGTCCCGACCAGGCTCGGGCTCGCGGATCTCTTCCAGCAGCTCCTGCAGCAGCTTGAGGTCCTCATAAGTGTGGGCGGCAAGCTCGTCGCGGTAATTGCGCGCGTGCCGCGTCGAGTTGGAGGGGAGTGCGTCCATCAGCGCGCCAAGGGTCCCATCGTCACCATCGACGAGCTCGCCGAGCTCCTCGGCGGTGGGAACAAGGCCGCGCTCGATCGCAGCCAGGAACTCGGTGTGCGACGCGATCAGCGCCTCTACCGTCTTCCGGGCTGCGGCGGCAGACGACTCGAATCGCTTGAGCAGCCCGGAGAGGAGCAGGCCGGCAAGAGATCGTTCACGTGCGGCAGCGGCGTGCGCAGCTTTTTGCTCTTCGACAGGCAAGTTCCGCACCACCTCGGGGCGCAGGTAGCGCGCCGGCTGGTACCGGGCAAACCGGAGTCGGGAAAGCACGTCGTCGATTGCCTCGAAGAGCCCGCCGTAGACCTCGTCAAGCTGATAGCGGCTTGTGTGGTACTCAGGAGAGGGGAAACGCACGGGCTGACCCGCGATCTCGTCGCCCTCGTAGTAGCGCTCGACGAACGTCCGCGGACGACCAACCGCTACGCGGGCGAGGAGCGAGAAAAGTCGAGACGGGGAGAGTTGGCTCGGATCGTTCGCGCCGGATCGAACGAAGAAGCGCTCAAGGCTTGGGATGAACAGGGGGGACTCGGCGAACGCATTGTCCGAAGCAGCGAATGTCGAAATGAGGTGATAGAGGTCCCACAGCGAGTTGTTGACGGGGGTCGCGCTCATCAGGACGACCCGCTTCTGACTGCCCCCGATCAGCCGGAGCAGGGCTTGGTGTCGTGCAGTCTGCGGATTCCTGAATGCCTGCGCCTCGTCGACAACGACAAGGCGATAGTGGTCCTTGTCGAGCAGCAGGTGTCTGCTCGACACACCTTCGGCTAGCTGCACATCCTGGGCAAGCTCGTCATGAGTGACGACATCGAAGTGCAGTTGCTGCTCAGCCGGAGCGGCGCCCCAAAAGCTCCGCTTGAGCTGCCCCGGGACGATCACCACCGCCGGCTCTCTGCGCTTCTCGACTGCCTCCTCAACGAAGCGCAGACCGATGTACGTCTTGCCCAGACCGGTGCCGTCGGCGTAGACCACGCCGCCATAGCGGTCAGCGATCGCCGCAGCGCGTGCGTAGCCATCCCGCTGAAACCGAGCCAGCTCGAGCCTCGATGCCGTCGTCGGCTCATCCTCGGGTTCCGCGCCGAAGAACTCATCCAGAGCGCGAAGAAACACGTCGTAGGGCAGAGCATCGCCTGGGGGCGGTGCGAGCAGCTCGACTAGCTGCTCCGTGAGCTCTTCGGTTTCCTCTGACCACCTTGCGTCAAACCAGCTTCGAAAGAGCTTCGTCGGTCCGACGTTGTAGTCGACCAGGCTAAGCTCCAGGTTCGACTTGAGTCCCCCGGCGGTGAGGTTGGCCGATCCGCACAGGGTGACCTCGTCGCCAACAATGAAAGTCTTGCCGTGGAGAAACTGCGGTGTGTAGCGCCGGACCTCGACGTCCTCGCGCTGAAGGAATGCGCGGGCTCGCTCAAGCCGTGCCCGTCGCGCTGGCGGGAAGTTGTCGCGGTCACGCTCCCGCCTCAGCGACTCGTCTTGCTCGCGAAACTGTGCCCCGACCCGGAGCCGAACACCGACGTTCACCTCATCGGGCCGTGAGACGGCGCCGATCAGGACTCGGACGGTGCGAGGTTCATCGACGACTTGCGCGAGTGTGTCAAGGCCGACCAGGCTGACGTATCCGGTCGCGACGCACAGTTCCTGATCGGGGACCCGCTCCAACAGCGCCGCTAACGCCGCCTCGTGCGACCACCCGTCCTCGAAGTTGTCGACGAGCGTCGGTCGAGTCGCATCGGAGGACGAGGTCATGAGAGGCCCTGCCGCAACGCGGCGCGAGCCTCAGGCGTGACGGCCCTCTCTGTGAAGTCCTCCAAGACAACATCAAGCTCGTCAGCACCAAGACCGTATGCGCGGAACACAGCGACCTCGAGCCCTCTCCGGAGTTCGTCGGCCTCCTCGCCCGATAGCGGGCCGCAGTCGACATTCAGACTCTCCGCCCATTCCCGATAGTCCTCGTGAACTGCCTGGAGGCGAGCAGCAGGGGTAATGACGGCCTCTGCGTGCGTGGAATCAAGCGCGATCTCCGGCACCCGCAGCATGTTCAGAACGAAGAAGTTCAGGCTGATCTCGACGATGCGGCGGGCCATCCAGTTGAAGACCAACGAGTTCATGACACCTAGGAGCAGCGCCCCGGCCGGACGTCCACCCTCGGGCAGCACGAGATACGGTGCCTTGTTGGTGAGAAAGGTCTGTGGCGGAATGGTGCAGGCGCGCACCGTCCACGTGTCTGATGCGCGGGTCACATCCCGGAAGGCAACCCGGTATCCCCGTGCTGGCAACGTAGCCGGATCGCCGAGCGCCTCCGGCCACGCACGCTTCCAGACATCTGAGCCTTGCCGCTTCCGCTCGAGACGTTCACATCCCTCGTCGAAGTCGAAGTAGCCGGCGACGTCGCCGAACCATGGCTGGAACTGCTCAAAGGTGCGTCCGGTCCAAACCTCGGCGTCGCCTTGCGGGCGGATGTAGTCGCGATCGTTGCTCACATGGAATTCTGTCGCGGCGAAGGCTCGCCAATCGCCGGCGCCGCCCTCGTCGAAGCGAGGCAACGTCATGAGCGCGTCGTAGAGATCTCGAGCGGGTGGGCTGGCAAGCAGGGGCACCTCCCAGGAGGACGGATCCGATGGCCTTGCCTTGTGCGGCCTCGTCCAACGACGAAGCGCCCCATGAGCCACCGGAACCGGCGAGCGCTCTACAAAGGCGGCTTCATTTGAGTGAGGTCCCGACAGCGCGATCACCTGGTCCGTCGCAGGTGTCGCCCGTCGGGACACCGTAAGCGCGATCGTGTACCTCGGCTCCATATCAAACGCCCACCGACCAGCATTGAGGATGGTGTCGATGTGGCGGGGCGAGGCGGACCTAAACAGCCAGTGTCGGAAGCCCACCGTTCCCTCGATATAGAAAGCGCTGCGCGGGAGAACGACCCCTAAGCCACCGCCATCGCGAAGCAGTGCCCCGTAGCGCTCACAGAAGAGTTCATACAGGTCCAGGTCCCCCGATCCTTGCAACTCGTAGTCCCCGCTGGGCGAACGAAAGAAACTCCGCAGTAGGGCAGTCGTCTCGACGGCCTCTTCGTAGTCGCGTTCCAGCTCAGGGAAACGCTCAGCCAGCGCCGCAATCCGCGCTTCGCGCTTCTCAGCTTGTCGAACGCTGCCCAGACCGGGGTCGTGCTGAATGAAGAACCCCGTCCGCTCTACCGTGATCTCGTTCCAGGGCGGGTTGCCGACAACGGCGTCAAAGCCTGGGTTCTCGCGAGCGAAGACTCGAGGGAATGCAAGGGGCCAGTGAAGAAACGCGAGCTGCTGACGAAGCTCTGCGATCGACACGAAGCTGGGCGTCGCGTCCTGCACATCCCCAGAAATGAGGGAACGAGCCCGCGAGTCGTCGTCCACGAAGTCGGATGCACCAGTAGCGCCGAACGCGATTGCCGTATATGCGTCGAGTAGCCGCCCCGCAGGAGCAGCAGCTGCAGTAGCTGCCTCGAGTGCGGTACGCGTCTGCTCGACCTCATCGAGCGTCAAATCCTCGTGCTCGGCGGCTTCCGCCACCCGCCGCACCGCCTCACCGAGAGGCTGCTCGATGAGTGGCGCGAGTAGGCCGACGCGCTCGGTGATCCGCTCGATTCGGTCGACGCCAATCAGGCTGTCGCCGAACTTGAGGTTCGCCTCGAGGACGCTGAGCGGCAGCCCCGGGACGAAGCTGCTCAACCAGAGACTGATCCTCGCTAGCTCGACGGCCATCTCGGACCGATCAACCCCGAACACCATGTGCTTCACCAGGAGCCGACGTAGAAGCTGTCTGTCAGTCGGCTCAGGAGCATCGCCCACTACCGCGGAACGCCGGAGGGCGTCAAGGCGCTCGCTGATCCCCTTGAGGGGTACCTCACGGAGGAACGCGCCGATCTCCGCGGCGAGGAAGTCAAGCGCCCCGACAAGAAAATGCCCGGAGCCCATCGCAGGGTCGACGACTGCGAAGTCGAGCAGGGTTTCGGACGCGGCCTCCGGATTCCGCGCCGCGATTTCACGCACGCTCTGGAGATGGTCCCCAAGCGGCGGGCCTATTGCACCAGCAACGAGATGGTCGACAAAGAGCTCCTGCGTGTAAAAGACGCCACCGGACTTGCGACCCCCGCTCTCGCTGAGGAGAAAGCACGACCCTGCGGGCTGGGCGACCTCATCGTCCGACTTGGCGAGTTGGTACCGGTCGTGGCTCTTGTCGTAGCCGAGATCATGCTCGGCATAGGCCAACCGAAGGTGAAGCAAGCCTTCGTAGATCGAACCGATCTGGGCGACCCCGAGTCCGGCCCAGTCGATCCCTGGTCCACCCTTGTCGAGGTCGTTCCCCGCGCCGTAGGCGAGCGCAACGAGTGCAGGCCCGAGCTCGGCATCGCTGAGGCTCGCTCGGGCGAGGAAGGCCGCGCCAGGAAAACCTGATGGCGCAAACAGTGCGCCGTTGTACGCAGGAACTCCCCACGTCGTGTTGCCGGTACGGATTGCGTTGACGAGGGTGCGGCTCGCGTCCCAGAGGCCGGTCGCCGTGGCGTCGAACCCCATCTTCTCCGCCTCACGCGCGTCAGCGGCCAGGCGCTGGATGGAGTGCGCCTCGTAGCGGCTCGAGCGAACGGGCAGATAGTCGGCGGACTCTGCATAGAGTAGGAAGACGAGCCGGAATAGCAGTGTCAGAGCGGCATCCGACACGCCCTGCCTCACAGCTGGATCGGCGGGGTCGCCTTCGGCGAACGGCAGTAGGCCCCGGACCAGAGCCGGCAACGCGGCGTCTCGGATCTGCTCTTCGACGCCATCCTTGAGCTCTGCTCCGTAGCGACGGGCATCGACGAGGAGCCGCTGGAGCTCGGGCTCGCCTGAGAGGGTTCCTGGCGCAAGGATCCCGAGGTATGGCCGCTCGGACGACTCCAGACGGTCCAAGCGGAACTCGAGGTATCGCTCAGGTAGGCGTGTCGTGCCCTCGCTGGCGAACAGTCGGATGGTGCTCCCGGCGACGAGCAGCCCCGAAGACAGGCGGTGCCTTCGCATCAGCTCGCCAAGGCGTCGGTATGGAAGATCATCGAGCTGCTCGATCGGCGAGTCGAGCGCCCGATGATCCTCGTGAGCCCGAAGTACCGCCAACTCCTGCCCGCCATGAACTGCGACGTATCCGTCGTCGACTTCTTGAAGGTCATACGCGAGCGCAGACATGAGCCCGGCCCAATCTGCAGGGATGCGATTGGGCGCCCGCTCCTCGAGCTCTGGCCAACTCGCCGTGCGCGGGAGTCGAGAGAACAGATAATGCGGTGTGAACAACCCTGAGGGACGAATGCCGGGCTGCGCATCGGCCTGAACTGCATTCTCGGTGACGGCGTCTGCAACGCGTTCAACAGCCCGCTGCAGATCAGTCTCCTCAGCGAGGAAGTCGAGGGTCCCGAGTAGGGCCGAGTCCACCTCGGTTGGCCGTGGATGGGTGCCCTCGGGACCCAGGGCAAACAGCGCGTCGTCCGTCCCGACGAAGAGGAGGAGCGGAGTAGCACGCCCGCGCCGCTGGCGTCGCCATGCGTCGGTCATTGCTCCACCAGCCGCTGTCGGAGCACCTACCACCGCGAGCTCAACCCCGACAGGTGTCCGCCAGATCTTCGGGCGCCCGAGTGGGCCAGCGTCAGGCGCCTCTTGCGAGGCGCCAAACCTCTCGTCGATCGCCGACGTCACGACGCTGGCATCCACCGACGAGGATCCTACGGAACGAGCCGCTTGGAAGAACACCACAGACCCCGAGTGGAGACCGTCCGGTGGGCTGTCGTGGGTCTCTTGTGTCTACGCACTACCCCGCCACGACACGAGCTGCATCGACCTCGCCTGGGTGTGTTGCACACACCCAGGCGAGCCGTAAGGCGGCCGAACCCGGGTGGGGATTCGTCTCCATGACCCCTCGGCCGGACGATGCAGAAGATGAGCGACTCCTGGCCGAGGGCGAGATCGCCTTGGTATTCGCCCGCCACTACAGCTCGCTGATCGCCCGGGCGCGAACGCGCCTCGACGACGAGGCCGCCGAGGGCATCGTGCGCGAATGCGTCACCAAGGTGCATCGAGAATGGCTCGGGCTCGGCGAGCTCGGGCGGCCGATCCGCGCCATCCTCCATGCACGACTCGGTGCGCTCCTTGCGAGCTGCACGCTCAGCCAGTCGGGCGAGTCGCGCTCGAGCCTCGACGGAGAGACGGTCACAGAGGGGGCCGTCACATCGACCGAGCAGTTCCAACGGTTCCTCGAGTTGCTCACGGCCGAACAGACGCAGATCGCCCAGGCGATCTTCTTCGAGGGGAGTTCGGTCGACGCGGTCGCGAGTCGCCTCGGCAGGCCCCGGGCCGAGGTCCGCCAAGAGCTGCTTCGCATCTACGAGCGGCTGCGGGAGTCCATCCTTGGCTGAACCGGTCGAACAGCTCTTCCACGAGTTCGCGATGGCTCACGCGCGTGGCCAGACGCCCGACCCGCGCCCCTGCCTGGAGCGCGCCGGCGAGGAGGCCCCCGTCCTTCGGCGGATGCTCGACGCGTACCTCAGGACAGCTCCGGGCCAGCCGCCGAGCCGGGAGACACGGGAGCTCGTCGTCAGGTGGCTTCGAGAGGTCTCGATGCCGCCGAACGGAGACGACTGACTCGCGGTGCGGTCAGGCCTGCGGGGGCGGGTCCTCGACGAGGGCGAGGTTGAAGTACCGCCAGTGCATCGCCACGGGCGAGACCACGAACCGCGCCGCGGCGACCTCGACATCAAGACCGTCCGAGAAGGCGCGGCGAACGTCGCCTTCCGGCATCAGCAGCTCCGCGGCAAACGTGTTCGCCTCGCGCTCTTTGGGATCACGGCTTCCGGGTGTGTGGTCCCGATGGAGCACGTGAACGTCCCCCGCGGCCCCCGGGCGGCGGCGGTGGTGCAGGACCCAGTGGCCGACCTCGTGCGCGAGCGTGAAGCGTCGCCGGCCCTCGCTCTCGCGCGCCTCGGATGCGCAGAGGCACACGAGGCGCTCGGCGGGATAGAGAGCGCCGGAGAAGGGCAGGTCCTCCACGAGATGCACGCGGAGGCCGAGGAGATCGACCGCGATCTCGTCGATCGGCACGGGGACCGACGGTTCCCCGAAACACGCCGCGTACTCGTCGAGCACCGCGACACCGACCGGGTGACCAACGCGACGCTCTGTCAGGGCGATACCCCGAAGAGCCGGTCAACCTCGTCGGGTGGGTCGGCGGCCAAGGACATCAGCTCGGCGACCAGGGGAGCAGGCGCGCCCTCAGCCGCCGCGTCCGGTCGGGGTCGCAGGACGGGCGCCCCCTCGGCCGGCGCTCCCGGCCAGATCGGGAGCTCGGCGACGGGCATCCCGAGGACCTCACCGATCGCGGCGAACACCGGCGGCTGAACGGCGGCGGGATCGAGCAAGCCCGACTCGAGGCGCTGGTAGTACTCCTTGACCTTGCTGGCTCGCTCGCGCCCCAGGCCGCAGCCCCGGATGATCGCCGCAACGACATCGTCGACCCGCCGGCCGCGCCTCGCACGGATCGTCGACAGCGTCGGCTCTCCCTGCAGCCAGGCGTCGATCGCCTCGACGAGCTCGGGGGCTGGCTCGCGAGCGGGTGCCGATACGAGGTAGCGGTCGATCAGACGCGCCAGCGCCTCGGAGTCGTCGGCACGCTCGAGGAAGCTGCGCGGGTCTGGGTTCTCGCCACGAGACCAGGCGGCCGCGAACTCCGCGAGGAGCTGCTCGGGCGGCTCAGCCACGAAGCCGCTCCTCGAGTCGGCGCCACGCACGAAAGAGCGCCTGGTGAACGGCGTTCGACTCGATACCGAGAAGCTCGGCGATCTCGGCGGGAGTGCGATCCTCGATGACTCGCATACGGGCGACTTCGTGCTCGCGCGGGGGTAACTCGGCGATGATCTGCTCAACGTACTGACGATCCTCGACGTCCGACACATGGTCGGTGAGGTCCTTCGGGTCGAAGTCCTCCGGAAACTGGACCTCGTCCGGACGGCCGCCGAAGAAATCGAGCAGCGTCCACGAGAGTCGACGGTGGACGATCACCCGAAACGGGTGGTCCCACCGCTTGCCGCCGTCGTACTCCCGCCAGACCCGAAGGACCGCGTTCTGTACGACATCATCGGCGTAGTCCCGCTGATGTGGCTTGAGGCGCGCCAACGCACGCGCGTGGAGCGCCGGCAGGTAGCGGGCGAGGGCATCTCCGATTCGCCCCTCCTGCAGCAGCCGCTCGTCGTGCGCGTCCGAGTCGTCGTGCACGGGCAGATTCTGTCGGGCGCGCAAACGAAACGGAATGCGCGTCGGCTGCGACACCTCTACGCGAGTCGGCCGCGGGCCGCTCCTACCCTCCGTTACGGTCGCTACCTGACGGAGCCGCGTCGCTGTCGCTCTGGGTGGCCTGCTGAGTCACGGGGACGAACGGGCTGACCGCGCCACTTGGTGGCTCTGCCGCCGGCGGGGGTTCGCTTGGCGTGCTACTGGGCGCAAACCCCTCCCTGATCTCCACCTGTCCGTCCCGAGATTCCCGCGGGGGAGCACCCTCGGTCGGCTGAGGTGGGTCTTCGGGCACCCGCGGACTTCTCGTTTGCGTCGTCCGCGCACCCTCGCGGACACGCGGCGCACGCGGGGTCCAGGGACTGAGGTCTTGCACGATGTCGCGATAGAAGCCGAGGAGCTGGCGCTCGGTCTCGCGTACGAACGATGCGTCTCCCCGGCCCTTGTTCCTGCCCATCTCCTTCGTCAGCGCAACGGTGAACGCCCGGGGCTCCCTCTTGTGGTCACCGTCCAGAAGGAGGGCTTCGGGTTGGTCTCGACAGACATCAAGGAGACAGCTGGCCGAGTGTCGCGAACCCACGAAGCTCGCCTCGAGCCGCAGACCCCCATCGGCGTCGCGCAGCTGCCGAAGAAGCCAGTTCACTCGGGTCTTGGCTCGGCCCTCGCGGGGAGCATCGACCGCGACACTCGTCGTCAGCTGGCGCGCCCTCAGGTCGGCGCGAATGTCGATTGGACCAACCGCATCCGGAACCCGAAGCCGGGTCGCGAGCCGACCGTCCTCGACCAGCTCATCCATCGTCTTGTCGCGCCTCGATGCCTGGTCGAGCTTCCGCGGGTACACCGGCAGCACATCCCGCCCGAGCTCCTGCGACAGACCCAGGCTCAGGTACTGGGCGAACTCCTCCCAGCGGGCCACGACCGAGGTAGCCTCGGACCCTCGGCGAAGGGTCTGATGGCGGGCACCGTCACGGACGGCGACCCAGTCCGAGCCCAGATCCTCGAACGAGCCCGCGCCGGACTTGGGGTGCTGCAGGTACTCGATGAACTCCGCGAGGATCCATGCCTGATCGGGGTCAGAGACGCCGCGATACCCATGTTGCGTGATCGCCTCGGTGAGGATCCGCCACCACGAGAGGTGCGCAAGATCGAGGCTGCGCAGCCGGCGCCCATCAACAGAGACCGGGCTCTCGCCGGGCATGGCTGCGATCTCGTTGCTGATGGTGAGCACGGCATCGAGTCCGTGCTCCTTTGCCGCACGGCAGTAGTCCTCGATCTGCTTCGAGTCGAGCTGCGCGCGCCCGGTCTTCACCTCGACGAGGCATCCCCAGTGGGTCTTGCCGCGCTCGACGACCACGGCCCCATCGGGCCGAAGATTCGATCCGTCTTGGAGCTCGAAGGGCACCTCGGCATAGGTGTGTACACGGCCGGCTGGGGCGCGCAGGTACCCGAGCAGTGACTTGGCGAACTCGGGTACGGCCGCCATTACCGCGAGCAGCGCCGAGGTCGCGCGGCGCTCCTGCTCCTCTTGCCCGCGAATTCCGACGACTGGAAAGAGCCTCGCGGGAGGCCAAGCGCTTGTGTCCGGGAACCCCAACGAGTGGCCCTCCGTGTCTTCCTTGAAGTAACACTACCTCGCCGTCTGGGACGGCACTCGAGGCCGCAGTGAGGAACACCGGTCGCGCCCGCCTGCGTGATCAGCCACTCGAGGGCCTTCGCCTGCGCAAGCTCTTAGTCCGAGAGAGGAGCTGCGTCCCAGTCGAGGTCGACGATCAACGGACGGTGGTCAGAACCACCCGGATCGCCGACCCCGACGGATCGAACTGTCGATGCCAGCTTCGCCGGGAGCAGGCACATGTCGATGTGGAAGTCGTTCCCGGAGACGTGGTGATGTGTAGGCCGTGTCTCCTCACCGAAGTCCTCGCCCGTATGGACGTGGTACGCACTCACCAGATCCATTGACTCGATCAGCTCCACGAACTCGCCCCGGTGGTCAGTTGCACCGCGACGCGGTTCCACGTTGAAGTCGCCAACCACGAGGCAGCGTCCGGCGGTGATTCGGTGCCGGTTTGCGTCGATGATGGCCTCGATCCGCTGCAGATAGCGGCGCTGGCGGCTCCCATCGGGCCGAGCGACGAGGGCGACCAGGTCGAACTCTGCCGGACCGCTCACAGACACGACGATGTGTCGCTCGAGCGTGGCATCGGCGGTCTCGTCCCTCGCCATTCGCCAACCACGGCGCACTTCGACGAGGAGATCTCCCTCCATCAGTCGGCCGCCGATCTCGGGGCGCGAGAGCGGCTCGGGAATCGGCAGGCCGCTTCGCGCCCAATGTCGCGCTTCGGGGATCACGGCGATGTCGGGCTGCAGGCGGTCCAGCAGCTCCCACCTGCGTTCGAGGACCCAGCGCACGTTCCAGGTGACGATCCTCACGCCCGCAGCCTCTTTCGCCTCGACGCAGACCGGGGCAACTGGCCTACAGCCGCGGTCGAGCTCACCAGCTACGCGATGCCGTCGTCATGAGCGACTCGTCGGCCAGCGTGGCAAGCAAGTCCTCTGCATGCCGCTCCAGAAAGGTCGCGCCGACGCCGGGGATCTCGGCAAGGCCCGACGGGTCTGTTGGCCGCCTGGCGATGATCTCGAGCAGAACAGCGTTCTTGCACACCGTGTACGCGGGCTTGCCATCGGCACGTTCGCGTCGCCACGCCTTCAGGACGTCGAGGAGGGCCCCGTCCTCGCCCCCGATCTCCGCTGGGGAACGTGACGCGGCCGGTCGATGGTTCGCCGAGGACCTGGTCGCGGGCGCGACGTCGAGACGAGGGAGCAGGTTGCAGTCGCTTCCGTCGCAGTCCTCCGAGCACCGGGCGGGATCGTCAAAGTGGCGAAGGAGCTTGGCGCGCGGACAGCCGGGCGTCAGCGCGAAGTCACGGATCGCCCGATACGCCTCCCATCGACGCGACTCGGCCATCTTCGCGGCCCGCATCGCGAGCGAGCGATGACGCGGCTCGAGCGAGCTGATCCGAAGCTCTCCGACGAGCCCACCCCCTCCGCGACGGAGCACGATCGCGCCGATCCGCACGGCGATGTCGAGCTCGATCGCCATCCGATCGTTTCGCTCGAGCTCCTCCCGACTGACCTCGAACTCCCCCGCCTCGCCGGCCCGTGCAGCGACTCGGTTGAAGGTCCGCTCGACGCTCGCCACGGGGATCCGCGACTCGTCGATCAAATGGCGGAGCAACCGCAGGTCGGCGGGTGAACCAAGGAGCGCCGCGCGGGCGGGTCGCCCGTCGCGGCCGGCGCGACCGGCCTCTTGGTAGTAGCCCTCGATCGAGACCGGCAGGCCCCAGTGGAGGACTGACCGGATATCCGGCTTGTCGACCCCGAGCCCGAACGCGTTCGTCGCGCAGATCACCTCGACGTCCCCGGCCATGAACCCGTCGTGCGCCCGCTGGCGAACGTCGTCGGCCAGCCCTGCGTGGTACGCCGTCGCGTTGATCCCGTCGGACGAGAGTCGCTCCGGAAGCTCCTCGGCGTCGCGTCGCGTTCGCGTGTAGACGATGGCTGGGCGCGAATCCTCGGCCGCAAGCGCCGCGGCAAGAGCCCGGTGCCGGCGCGCGAGAGAGCCCTTTCCCTCGCTCACGTGGACCTCGAAGCTGATGTTGGGACGATCGACGCTCAGCCGCACGCGCTCGACGTCGCGCAGCCCGAGCGAGGACTCGATCATCGCCGCCACCGGCTTCGTCGCTGAGGCGGTCAGCGCCATCGTCGCCCGAGCGCCGAGCTGGTCCCGCCACTCGGCGAGCCGCAGGTACTCGGGCCGGAAGTCGTCGCCCCACTCGACCAGGCAGTGCGCTTCGTCGACGACAAAGAGGTCGAGCCGATTGGCCCGCAAGGCCGCCAGGAGCTCACCGGAGCCGAGTCGCTCGGGGGCACAGAACGCGATCCGGGTCTCACCTCGACGGATTCGCGCAATCCCCTCACGGTTCTCCTCGAGGCTAAGCGTGCCGGCGAGCATCACCGACGCGACGTCCCGCTCGACCAAGCGCCGGTGCTGGTCCGCGATCAGCGCGATCAGCGGCGAGATCACGAGCGTGAGGCCGCCGAGGGCGAGCGCGGGCGCCATGTAGCAGAGCGACTTGCCCGACCCGGTCGGCATGATCGCCAGACAGTCCCGGCCGTCCATCGCCGCCTGGATCGCCTCAGCCTGACCTGGGCGAAGCTCCAAGACCCCGAGCGCCTCGAGTGCATTCGCCAGCGGACGGGGCTCCACAGCGAGACCCCGATGGCGCTGGGACTCGGCCCGCGCTGGCTCGCTGGCGAGATCGTCACGGCGCGCGCGGAGCGGGGCCACACGGCTCGCGATCCCGAGACGCTCTTCGGCCGGGGCACGGCGCCAGGCAGCACGAAGGCCCTCAAGCGCCACGTCTGCGGACTCGAGGTCGCACTCATCCAAGGCGGCTTCGAGCATTCCGAGCTGGGTCTCGACCGTCACGGCGAGCCGAGGCTAGTGGCGGGCTCGGCGCTCCTCACAGGTCGACGCGCTGACGCTCCGCTTCTTCGACCAGCCCGGAGAGGCCCGAGATCGGCCGCATGTCGTCGGCAGGAACAGCCCACGCTCGGGCCGCACCGTCTCATCCTCGCCCAACACGTGCTCGAGTACAGAGCCGCCCACACCCTCGGGATGGATGGCCTGGGTCACGTGCCGAAGCTGTTGCGGGTCACCCAGGATGATGAGGTTCCGGGCCGCGGCACCAGCCGCGACGACATCCGCGAGCGCGATCTGCCCGGCCTCGTCAACGACCAGGTAGTCGAGCGCACCGTCGAACTCCTCGCGGGCGAACAGCCACGACGTGCCAGCGACGAGACCGAGGTCGTCGTCGAGGCAGTCGGCGTTGTCGGTGACGTTCTCGATGCTCCCGTCGCTATAGCTGACCCGGCCACTGGCGTTGCGCTGCCCGCCTGAGCGCACCGGCTGATACATCGCGAGCTTCTAGCCGTAATCGTGCCGTCTTCGAGCCGCCGTTGTGACTATTCAGATCCGGGGCACTTGGGAGGATTGCGCCACTGACCCGAGGCCAGCAGGGGGGACGACTCGATGAGGGCAGGCAGGTTCCTCGCCGTGGGCGCAGCGGGGTTGCTGCTTGCGTCGACGGCTTACGGCGCCGTGATCAGCGGCGACAGCAGGAACAACACACTTCGAGGAACGGCATCCGCCGATGTCATGCGCGGCAAGGCCGGAAATGACTCGATCAGCGGACGTGCCGGAAACGACCGACTGTTCGGTGGACCCGGCAAGGACGTCTTGCGGGGCGGCCCCGGGAACGACAGGTTGAATGGCGGCAGCGGCGTCGATGGCCTCGCTGGTGGCCCCGGCCGAGACACCCTGAACAGCCGAGACGGAAACCGCGAGACAGTCAACGGTGGGACTGGCCGCGACGTCTGCATCGTCGACAGGAACGATCGCGTCAGGAACTGCGAGGTCGTTCGGCGCCCTCGACCGCCCAAGCCTCCAAGGCCACCAAGACCTCCGGTCCAGCGCTGTGATCCGAACTACTCAGGCGGTTGCGTGCCCATCACCAGTAGTGACCTCAACTGCTCGGACATCGGATTCACTGTGACGGTCGTCGGCACGGACATCCATCGCTTCGACGGTGACGGCGACGGCGTGGGGTGTGAGAGCTAGAACGCTCCGCTGGGTCGCGGGGACACCGAGTCGGACGCAGCCCCTCTCGCCTAGGAGCCCTCGACCTCGCGCTCGAGGTTGAACAAGGTCTCCCAGGTCTCCGGCGCAGCTGGCTGGATACCGGTCTGCCGGCGCAGCTCGCCGAGGACCTTGTCGAGCGAGGCCGGGAGGAAGCTGTCGCGGAGGCGATCGCTGTAGACCTCCGACAGGGCCACGTAGTAGCCGACCACCAGCTCAGCGGGCGCGTTGAAGATCTCCCACACGCTGTCGCCGCGGCGCTTCAGGTCCCACATGATCGCGCGCACGTTGTGGAGCTTGTCGGCGGCGCTGACCCGGAGGGCGCCCTCGTCGGTCTCGTCCCGGATCCGGTCCAGGTAGGCGAGCTTGCGCTCGGGCCAGGGGGGCTTCGGCTGGGTGTAGGCGTCGGTGCAGCTGTCGACGATCTCGGCCACGCGGGGACCGAGCTGGTCCTCGATCTGCGCGAGCCGGGGCAGACCGCCGGCGTCCTCGACGGCGTCGTGAAGCAGGGCCGCGGCAGCCTGATCCAGGTCGCCACCGTCCTCGAGCACGAGCGCCGACACCGCGATCAGGTGCGACACGTACGGAACGGTGCTGCCCTTGCGGACCTGACCTCGGTGCCACTCGGCCGCGAGCGTGAACGCCTGCTCGAAGCGCTCCGTTGCGTCCACCGACGGGTGGTCTACAGCCTCCATCGCCCTCCTCCGCTCGTCGCGCCGCAGTCCATCACACTCGGCGCCACTCGGGACTCCTACCGCTCGGCTTGCTGGGATGCGAGCAGCTGAGCGAGCGAGCGCAGGTCGCGCTCGGCACCCTTGGCGATGAACCCCGCGATGACGCGCTCGCGGACGGCGGCCATCCCGCCCGAGGACTGCATGTCGAGCTCGAAGGTCACCCGCGCACCGGTGCCCTCGGGCTCGACGGTGTAGGTGGCGCTGGCCCGGACGGGCGTGATGAGCGAGTAGCCGACCGTTCGGGGCGGATCGAGCGAGACGAGCCTCACGTCGGCGTCGACCTTTCGTCCCATCACCTCGACGTGGGCGGTGTAGACGGCGCCAACGGCTCGCGCGTCTCCCGAGGTGAGCTCGACGGCCTGGACGGTCTCGCGCCAGAGCGGGTCCTGCTCGGGGTCGGAGACGACGGCGAACGCCGCCTCGGGCGTGGCGTCGACGAGCCCGCTGACCCGGACGCTCACGCGGCCAGGTGAGACTCGAGCTTGTCCCGGAGCTGGTTGCCCGGCGGCGCACCCACGATGTGGTCGAGCACCTGCCCCCGCTTGGTCACCAGCATGGTCGGGATGCTCATGGCCTGGAAGCGCTGCGACAGCTCGGGGTTGTCGTCCACGTTGATCTTGATCAGCTTGACGTCGCCCGCGTGATCGGTCGTGAACTTCTCGAGCACCGGGCTGACCGCCCGGCACGGCCCGCACCACGGCGCCCACAGGTCGATGACCACCATCAGCGGCGTCTCGGCCTCGGCCTCGAACTCGTCCACGCCGAGCACGTCGACCATCCACGGGAGCCGCTCGCCGCAGGCGGAGCACTTCGGTCGCCCCGTGGGATTCGGCTTCACGGAGTTGGCGGTGCCACAGCTCGGGCAGACGATCGTGCTCGCCATGTGCTGAGCGTACCGCCCCGGCGGTCGCCGGCGCGTCGGACGCAATCGGCTTGAGCAAACCGCGAAACCTGCCGATGAGGCGACTGGACGGGGCGGGTGATCCTCAACACCGAGGAGTGAACGTGAGCGCCAAGATCCGACCGAGTGGCACGGCGGCGATCCTCGCCACCACCGCGGTGGCCGTCGTGGCGGGTGCGGCCGTGCCGAGCGCGGCACTGGCCGGACCACCGCGCAACCTCGACTTCGCCAAGGCCGACATCGTCGCCTACCAGAACTCCGGTGAGTGGCTCAGCGACCGCTGGGCCGTGGCCACCCGGGCCCAGCGCCGAATCGCCCGACGGGCCGACGCCGTCGAGAACCCGGCGCTCGTCCTCGACATCGACGACACGTCGCTGTCGAGCTACCGCATCCAACGACGCTCCGGCTTCCGGCCATCCGAAGCGGACGTCGTGCGGTCCGTGCTGCGAGGCACGTTGCCGGCGATCGGGCCGACCCTCGACACCTATCGCATGGCTCTCCGAGAGGGCGTGGCCGTCTTCTTCGTCTCGGGACGGGGGAACACGCGAAGCGTGCGCGCCGGAACCGTCAGGAACCTGCGACGGCACGGCTACACGAGGTGGGAGCGACTCGACCTGCGGCCGGTCTCCGACACGCGCTCGTCCGCCGTCCCGTACAAGGTGGCCCGCCGCAAGGCGATCGAACGGGACGGGTACACGATCATCGCCAACATGGGCGACCAGTGGAGCGACCTGCGCGGCGGCTTCTCGGAGGCGCGGTTCAAGCTGCCGAACCCCATGTACTACCTGCCCTGAGGCTCATGGCGCTCGAGACGACGACGTCACGACTGCCTGTCAGGCTCGCAACCAGACGAGTGACCCACGCACGGGAGGCGTGAGATGCACACCATCGGCGTCGACATCGGCGGGACCAACATCGAGGTCGGTCTCGTCGATCAGAAGCACAAGGTCTCGGCCCGGGCGAAGGCCGCCACCCCGAGCGCGGGGCCCAAGGAGTTCGTCAAGCTGATCTCCAAGCTCGTGGACGAGGTCGGCGGAGAGCCCGCCGCGCTCGGCGTCGGCGTGCCGGGGGTCATCAGCGACAACGTGCTGGTGAAGGCCCCGAACCTGCCGGGCTGGTCCGAGAAGACCGACTTCCGCGGCATGCTCGCCAAGAAGCTGGGGATCCCGGTCGGACTCGGCAACGACGTCGACGTCGGCCTGCTCGGCGAGTGGGTCGCCGGCGCCGCCAAGGGCGGCGACTTCGTGCTCGGCGTCTGGATGGGCACCGGCGTCGGCGGGAGCCTGATCCTCGACGGTCAGCCGTACCACGGCGTGAGCGGCGGAGCCGGCGAGTTCGGGCACGTGATCATCCACCACGACGGCGCCCTCTGTACCTGCGGCCGGCGCGGCTGCGTTGAGGGCTACGGCGGGCGGCGAGCGATGGAGCGGACGATTGAGCACCGCATCGACGCAGGGTTCGAGACGTCGATCGACGAGATCCGCCAGAAGAAGCACAAGGGCCACTTCACGTCGGGCGTGTGGCAGGAGGCGCTCGAGTCGAAGGACCCGCTGGCGACGGCGATGTTCCGCGACGCGGTCACCGCGGTCGGCGTCGGAGTGGCGTCGGCGATCAACCTGCTCGACCTGGATCGCGTGGTGATCGGGGGCGGCTTCGCCGAGAAGCTCGGCACCGATCTGACGTCGTCGATCGAGGAGGTCGCGCAGCCGCTGATGCTCCGACCGAGCCCGAACCTCACGATCGTGCCGGCCAAGCTCGGCGACGACTCGGGTGTGGTCGGCGCCGCAAACCTCGCCAAGAGCGTGGTCGTTCGCTAGCTCGATTCCTCGTCATCACCGACCACCCTGCGGTTCGGGCGGGTGATGACCTCTCCCGGCGTGACCACGAGCGGCTCGCCGTCGTGCGAGATCGGCAGCTTGCCCCCGTACTCGACGGTGTAGCTCGTCTGCTCCTGCTCGATGTCGACGACGAGCCGGCGGTCGCGCAGGAGGAGCGGGAACTTCAGCCGCTTCCACCGCTCGTTGAGGCGCGGCGAGAACCGCAGGCGCGCGTCGAAGTCCTGCATGCCGGCGTAGCCGTAGACCATCGCCATCCAGGAGCCGGCGGCGGCGGCTAGGTGGGCGCCGTCCTTGACGTTCCCGGCCGAGTCGGCCAGGTCGACGACGAGGTTGTCCCAGAAGTACTCGTCGGCCTTGTCGTGGTGGCCCACCTCGTTGGCGACGATGCTCTGCACACAGGCTGACAGCGAGGAGTCCATCGTCGTGAGCGGGTCGTAGTAGTCGAAGACCCGGCGCTTCTCCTCGATCGAGAAGTGGTGCCCGAGCAGGAAGACGGCCATGACCACGTCGGCCTGCTTGATCACCTGGTGGCGATAGATCGTCAGCGGGTGATAGTGCAGCAGTAGCGGGTACTTGTCGGGCGGGGTGCCCGCGAAGTCCCACGGCTCGAGCTGCAGGAAGTCGTCGTCCTGCAGGTGGACCCCGGCCCGCTCGTCGTAGGGCACGTACATCTTGTGCCCGGCCTCGACCCACTCGTCGACCTCACCGACGTCGAACCCGGTGCGCCGCGCGAGCACCCGGTACTCCTCGGGGTGCTCCTCGCGCAGCCAGTCGATCACCTGCGCGGCGTAGAGCAGGTTCTCCTTGGCCATCAGGTTGGTGAAGGCGTTGTTCTCGACGACGGTCGTGTACTCGTCCGGGCCGGTCACCTTGTTGATGGCGAACTGGCCGCCGTGCCGGTCCGAGAAGAAGCCGAGGTCGACCCAGAGGCGCGCGGTCTCGACGAGGATCTCGGCGCCGTAGCGGAACATGAAGTCCGTGTCCCCGGTGACCTGCGTGTACTTGCGCAGCGCGTAGACGATGTCGGCGTTGATGTGGTACTGCGCTGTGCCCGCCGCCCAGTGCGCGGAGGCCTCGTGGCCGTCGATCGTCCGCCACGGAAAGAGGACGCCCGCGTGGCCGAGCTCGCGGGCGCGCTCCCGCGCCTCCTCGAGCATGTTGTACCGAAAGCGGAGCAGGTTCCTCGCCAGGTGCGGCTGGGTGTAGATGAGGACCGGCGTGACGTAGACGTCGGCGTCCCAGAAGCAGTGCCCCTCGTACCCCTCACCAGTCAGGCCCTTGGCGGGGATGCCGCGCCCCTCGGCCCGCGAGGCGGCCTGCATCACCTGGAACAGGTTGAACCGAAGACCGTGCTGCACCTCGTCGTCGCCCTCGACCTCGACGTCGGCCGCGCGCCAGAACGAGTTGACGCTGCGCCGCTGGGCCTCGCGGATCTGGTCGAAGCCCTCGTGCAGCCCGGTGTCGAGCGTGGCGCGCACGCGAAAGCGCAGGTCGTCTGCGGGCGCCTCGGCCGAGTAGTGGTAGCCGGCGTACTTGTCGATCCGGATCGGCACCCCGGGCGAGGCGTCGACGGCGATCATCACGCGGGCGGTGCCGTCGTCGATCTCGGGTCGCAGATCGGTGTCGTTGACCGTCTCGACGTAGTGGTCGATCCCGCACGCCATGCGCAGCCCACTGCGCTTGGTCTCGTAGTCGCGGATCACGCGCGAGCCCTCGGTGTCGCGCGCGCCGGGCACCAGCGCGTTCTCGGCGAACTGCGGCCCGACCCTCGGGTCGTCCTTGACGCGGGGTCGCCCGCGCCGATGGAAGCTCAGCTCGGAGGAGATCCCGAGCGAGGCGTGCGCGTCGAGGGCGGTGATCTCGTAGCGAAAGAGCGCCATGTGGCGGTGCTCGAGCGAGACCATGCGGATCGAGCGCATCCCGATCCGCCGCCCGTCGTGGGTCTCGAACAGGACCTCACGGGTGAGCGTCGCGGAGCGCTGGTCGAGGATCCGCTCGAACTCGAGCAGATGGACGTAGTCGAGCCGCATCGGCTCGTCGTCGATGAAGAGCCGGATGATCGACGCGTCGGGCACGGCGACGGCGGTCTGCCCGTTCTTGGCGTACCCGTACGCCTCTTCCCCGTAGACGATCGGCCAGGTCTCGTAGAAGCCGTTCAGGTAACACCCGGGCCGGTAGACGGGCGTTGCCTCCTCGAACGCGCCCCTGATCCCCATGTAGCCGTTGCTCAGCGCGAAGAGCGTCTCGGTCTGGGGGATCCGCGAGGGGGTGAACCTGGTCTCGACCAGCCGGAAGGGCTCGATCGGGTAGAGGTCGGTGTCGGGCAGCTCCCGCCGGCCGGGGCGCGGGTCGGGCGGCGCCGGCACCGGGTGGAGCGGTGGACGAAGGCTGGTGCCTGGGTTCTCACTCATCGAGCACTCACAGCATGACGACGACGTCGGGCACGTTACCCACCGTCCGCCATCGTTCGGGGGGACCGGGTATGCGCGCGTGCGGGACCATCGCCATACCGGGTGATTCTGCCGAGTCATCGCGGCCGCTGACCCCGCTGCCGGCCACTCGAAACGGACCCTTCACACAGGCACCAACGCGCCTGAACACGGGCTTTACGTGGCGGGGCCATCCTGGACTGCGTCCGTGCAATCCAGGGAGGGCGCAATGGCGGAGCGAGGTCGGCTGAGCACTGTGGCGGTGGCGACGGTCGCCGCGGTCGTCGGAGGAGCGGCGTCCGCCGGGGTTGTGCTGATCGCCCAGGGCGACGACGGCTCGAGCGAGCCCGCCGCGTCGATCCGACCTGCGGTCGACCCGAGCGACGCGGCCCGCGCCGCCGAGGAGTCCGAATCGCAGCCGGCACCGACGATCGAGCGCACGAGCGTCGGCGAGGTCTACGCGAGCGCGTCGCCGAGCGTCGCGCTGATCGAGGCGACGGTCTCCGGGCCGAGCGACTCGCCGTTCGGACCCGGCGGTGGCGGAGGCCAGGCCAGCGGGTCGGGCTTCGTCTACGACGACCAGGGCCACATCATCACCAACGCCCATGTGGTCGAAGGCGCCACCGAGGTGCAGGTCTCGTTCGACGGCGCTCGTGAGATCCCGGCGGAGGTGCGCGGCACCCTCGAGTCGACGGACGTGGCCGTGCTGTCGGTCGACCCGGCCGAGATCCCGGCCGACGCCCTCCCGATCGCCGACTCGGACGCGGTCACGGTCGGCGACACGGCGATCGCCATCGGCAACCCTTTCGGCCTCGAGCGGACCGTCACCACCGGCATCGTCTCGGCGCTCCAGCGTGAGATCCAGGCACCCGACGGCGCGCCGATCACCGACGTGATCCAGACCGACGCGGCGATCAACCCCGGCAACTCGGGAGGCCCGCTGCTCGACGCGGCCGGACGGGTCATCGGCATCAACACCCAGATCGCCTCGTCCGGTGGCGGCAACGACGGCGTCGGCTTCGCGGTCCCGAGCAACACGGTCACCCGTGTCGCCGACCAGCTGATCGCAAACGGCGAGGCCGAGCTGGCCTACCTCGGCGTGCAGAGCGCCCCGGCCGAGAGCAACCAGGACGGCGTCCTGATCGATGAGGTCACCGCCGGCTCGGGGGCCGCCGCTGCCGGCCTCGAGTCCGGTGACGTCGTGACCGCCGTCAACGGCGAGGCCGTCAACGATCCGGGCGAGCTCACCGCGGCGATCCTCTCCAAGGGCGTCGGCGACCAGGTCTCGCTCACCGTCGTTCGTGGTGGCGAGACGCTGACGATCGACGCGACGCTCGGCAGCCGACCGGACGCGGGCTGACTCCGGCGGGCGGCGGCGCGTGTCCGCCGCCCGTGCCGCTCCAGCCGATGTGATCAGCTGGCGAGCGGACCGATGTAGGAGACGGAGAAGGTCGCGACGTTCGCGTTGAGGTTGGAGGCCGGGTCGGTGCGCTGTAGGCCCACCGCGCCGAATGAGTCACCCGCCTGTGCCGCAACCACCCGGGTGCCGGTGACGAAGGTCGCGAAGGATCCAGGGGCGGTCAGGGCCACGACACGCGAGACCGTCTGGTCCAGATCACCCGACGACGTGGTGTGGCGGATCGCCAGCTGTCGCCAGCCACCGTTGGCGTTGTGCAGGAAGGCGACGACGGCCGTGATCTCGTAGACACCGGCCCGCGGGGCGACCACCTTGCCGGACGAGACCGTGAGCCCACCCAGGGCGAAGTCGGGGGTCTGACCGACGGGCAGCAGCTGGGAGACGTTGTCGGCGAGCGAAACGGCTCCGCCGAATCCGAAGCCGCCCGCGATCGGGGTGTCGAGCTGCGCCGGGCCAACGGCCCGATCGGCCACCTTGGCCTGGGTGACGGCGTCGTCGGCGATCTTCTCGCCGGTCACGGCACCCACGCCGATCTTGGCCGTCGAGACGGCTCCGGCCTGCAGCTTGGGGTTGGTCACCGAGCCGTCGGCCAGGTCTCCTGAGGTCACGCCACCGGGGGCGATCTTCCGGGAGTCGATCGCTCCGTCCTGGATCGTGGAGCCGGGGAGCCCGTTGGCACCGGTACCCCGATCCTGGGTGATCGGGCCCGATCCTGCGCCGATCAGCTCACCCTCCTTCAGGAAGTACTTGGTGAGGGCGTTGTTGGCGATCTTGTAGCCGTTGATGGCCGCGCTGGCGCGCTGGTTGGCCGACTTGTTGGCCGCGTTGAACTCGGCCTTGGTGACGAACTGACTCGAGCCGCGCTGGGCCTCGGCGGGCTCGGTGACCAGATCGGCGGCGAGAACGCCGCCAAGGCCGAGGGTGAGGCCGACCAGACCACCGGCCAGCAGGCGAGAGATGCGCATGGGGCTCCCCCTGTGGTGGGACGGGATTGCGCGAGCCTAGTGCCGGCAACGACGAACGCCCAGCCAATCGGCCGGGCGTTCGCGTGGCGCTGCTGGTCGTGCCGCGGAGATTCCCCCTAAGCCGTGCTCCCAGCGTCGTCGCCGTCGTCGGGCGCCGACCCGCGCGGACCCTTGTCGCCGCGCTCGGGGGCGTCGGTGGACTGGACCATCTCGGACACACGGCTCTGGAGCTCGGACAGGCGCTCGTCGGCCTCGGCCTGTGTGATCCGGCCACTCTCGACCGCGTCGGCGGTCTTCTCCTGCGCCGCCGCGACGATCGCCTGCTCGAGGCCCTCGACGGACTTGCCCTCGGACTCGGCGATCTGCGCGAGCGACGTGCCGTTGTGGCGCTGCTCGCGGATCTCCTCGACCGGGGTGTCCAGGTAGCCGGCGACGGCCTCGCGGACCGCGCCGCCACCGCGCCGTCCATCGCGCTCCGGCGCGTCGGTCGACTGGACCATCTCGGACACGCGGCTCTCGAGCTCGCTCAGCATGTCCTCGGCGCGCTCCTCGCTGATGCGCCCGTCGGCGGCCGCCTCGTCGAGGTGCTCCATCGCCTGGCTCACAATGACGCGCTCGAGGCCGTCGACCGAGACGCCCTGCTGCTCGGCGAGCTGCGCGAGCGACGTGCCTCCGTGTCGGGCCTCGCGGATGTCCTCGGACGAGAGGCCGAGGTACTCGCTGACTGCGGCCGCGCGCTCGGCGCGGGGACCGTCGCTGCCATCACCGGCCGCGATGGCGGCCCCTCCGACGGCGCCGAGCGCGAGAACGCTTCCAGCGGCCGCCAGCCAGAGCCTGGAACGCTGCTTGAGGTTGATGCCCATTTCGTCTCCTCGAAGGTCTGGTGCGTGGACGTCTTCGAGTGCACCAAGCCCCCCTTGGAGGACCCTGAGTCCAGACCGGGGCTTGACTGGGGATCTGGTCGAAATGGACGGCCGGGACTGTGTGTGAGTTTCCTCACGCCGACCGTGACATCGGAGTGCTGTAGCGTCGCTCAATGGTGGTTCTGCCCGGGAACGCCAACCGCGGCCATGTTCGACATGACGCGGGTCGGCTGGAGCTCCAGGGGGTCACGAAGCGGTACCCCGGCAGCGACCGACCCGCCGTCGACGACCTCTCGCTGATCGTCGAGGCCGGACAGGTCTGCGTGCTCGTCGGTCCGTCCGGGTGCGGCAAGACCACGGCGCTGCGGATGATCAACCGGCTGATCGAGCCCTCGGCCGGCGACATCCTGCTCGACGGGGAGAGCACCCGGAACCGGAACGCGGCCTCACTGCGGCGAGAGATCGGCTACGTGATCCAGCAGGTCGGGCTCCTTCCCCACCAGACGATCGCCAAGAACGTCGCCACGGTGCCGCGGCTCGTCGGCTGGCGTCGAGGCGAGACGAAGGCCCGCGTGGCGGAGATGCTCGAGCTGGTCGGCCTCGATCCGGCCGAGTACGCGAACCGCTACCCGGCGCAGCTGTCGGGCGGGCAGCAGCAGCGGGTCGGGCTCGCCCGGGCGCTTGCCAGCGATCCGCCGCTCATGCTGATGGACGAGCCGTTCTCAGCCGTCGATCCGATCACGCGCGAGCGGCTGCAGAACGACTTTCTGCGGCTCCACCGCACGGTCCCGAAGACCGTCGTGTTCGTGAGCCACGACATCGACGAGGCCGTGAAGATGGCCGACCGGATCGCCGTGATGCGGGACGGGCGCCTCGTCCAGTACGCCCGGCCGGCCGAGCTCCTCGCCTCGCCCGCCGACGACTTCGTCGCGGACTTCGTCGGTGCCGATCGGGCACTGAAGGGCCTGAGCCTCACCCGCATCGAGGAGATCGAGCTCGACGATGCGCCGCTCGTCGAGGCCGGCGCGCCGAGCTCGGACGTGCTCGATCGAATCGCCTCCGGACTGCTGGTGCCGGTCGACGGCGACCTGCTCGTGACGGTCGAGGGTCGACCGCGGGCGTGGATGTCGGTCGAGCGGGTCACCGACGGTGACGAGGTGCCTCGTGGGCCGGTGGGCAGCCCCGGGCCGATCGTCGACCGGCTGGCCACGCTGCGCGACGCGCTCTCGGCCCTCCTCGACGCCAACGCCCGGACCGGCGCGGTGGTGGACGCGGAGGGACGCTGCGTCGGGCTCGTGAGCGTCGACCACATCCAGGGCTCGTGGAACGCCCAGTCCGAGTCGGCGATGGCCCCACATGGCTGAGCCCATCGACTGGGATTGGATCGACCGCAACCTGGATGAGATCGGGGCGCTGACCCAGCAGCACGCCGAGATCGTCGGCATCTCGATCGCGATCGCGGTCGGCATCGCGATCCCGATCGGGATCCTGGTGCGCCGCGGCGGCCTGCCCTACGTACTCGCCTCGCAAACCGGCACGATCCTCTACACGATCCCCAGCCTCGCGATGTTCGCGATCCTGGTCCCGATCGTCGGCATCGGCCGCACGCCGGCGGTCATCGGCCTCGTGGCCTACGCGATGCTGATCCTGATCGAGAACACCGTCGTCGGCCTGCAGAGCGTGCCGCGGAGCGTGAAGGACGCCGCGCGCGGCATGGGCATGACCTCCTGGCAGATCCTCTATCGCGTCGAGCTGCCGATGGCGCTGCCCTCGATCATCACCGGGATCCGCCTGGCCACGGTGAGCACCGTCGGGATCGCCACGATCGCCGTGCTGATCGGCGCCGGTGGACTCGGCGTCCTGATCTTCAACGACGGGATCCAGCGCGGGCTCTTCCTGACGCCGATCGTCGTCGGGGCGGTCATCGCCACCGCCATGGCGCTGGTGCTCGACGGGATGCTCGCCCTCACCGAGCGCGGGCTCTCCCGATGGAAGCGGGCCGGCGCATGAGCCTGTGGCAGGAGACCTGGGATGCGTTCAACAACCCGATCAACGACGGCTGGGGGCAGCTGGTCACCCACATCGAGCTGTCGCTCGTGTCGCTGGCGATCGCGGCGGCGATCGGGATCACGCTCGGCGTCATCTCGGCGAAGGTCGGGAAGGTCGCGTCCTTCCTGGTCATCGCCGTCGCGAACCTGGGCCGCACGGTCCCGGAGTTCGCGATCATGGCGCTCGTCGTCGCCCTCAGCTCGATCGGGTTCTGGCCCGCGGTCGTCGGGCTCGTGGCGCTCGGCATCCCACCGATCCTGCTGAACGTCTACACCGGGATCGCGAACGTCGATCGCGACGTGATCGGCGCCGCCCGCGGCATGGGGATGACCGCCCCCCAGATCACCGCCCGCATCGAGGTTCCGATCGCGGTACCAAGCCTGTTCGTCGGGCTGCGCGTCGCGGCGGTCCAGATCGTCGCGACCGCGGCCCTAGCGGGCCTCGTCGGGGCCGGTGGCCTCGGCGTGCTCGTCTTGTCCGGACTCACAACCAACCAAGACCCTGTCCTGCTGGCAGGCGCGATTCCGATCGCCCTGCTTGCGATGTCCGCACAGCTCATCTTCGTCGCAGGCCAGCGGCTCGCGACGCCCCGGGGCCTGCGCCTCGAGCGGGCGGACCTCTCCGAACAGAAAGGCTGACTGTGTCCATGAAGCTGATCAGATCGCGCGCTGTTCCCATGGCGATCGCGACGGCCGTCATCGCCGGTGGCGTCCTGATCGCGGCCGGTTGCGGAGGCGACGACGATGACGACGGCAGCACGACCTCGGACGTCGGCGACGGCGTCTCGGTGACGATCGCCGACAAGGGCTTCACCGAGAGCTTCATCGTCGCCAACGCCTACGCCCAGGCGCTCGACGCCCAGGGCTTCGACACCGAGGTGACGAGCCTGGCGTCGACCGAGATCGCCGACGGCGCGATCACGGGTGGCGAGATCGACATCTACCCGGAGTACACGGGCACGACGTATCTGAACGTCCTGGGGGAGGCCCCCGAGGACGCGCCCGAGACCCGGGAGGAGCAGTTCACGTTCATCCAGGAGGCATCAGCCGAGCGGGGCTTGACCGCCCTCGAGCCGGCGCCGTACAACAACGGCAACGAGGTCGCCTGCACGCAGGAGTCGGGCATCACGACGCTCGAGGAGCTGGCCGAGCAGGCCGGTGACATCACGTACTCGGCGAACGCCGAGCACCTGACCCGGCCCGACGGGCTGCCGCTGCTGCAGGAGGAGTACGGCATCGAGTTCGGCGACATCAAGACCGTCGACATCTCGCTGCGGTACCAGCCGATCGAGGACGGCGACGCTCAGTGCGTCTACGCCTTCGGCACCGACCCCGCCATCGCCCAGCAGGAGCTCGTCGTGCTGGAGGACGGGAAGGGCCTCTTCACCGGCGGTGTCTCGTTCCAGATCTACCCGGTGGTGAACACCGATTGGTTCGAGGGCCTGACCGATGACCAGCAGAGCGCGATCGAGGACTCGCTGGGCGCGGTCGACGAGGCGCTCGAGGCCGACGTGATCCGCGGGCTGAACGCCCAGGTCGACTTCGACAACGAGGACCCGGAAGACGTGGCGAACCAGTTCCTCACCGAGGCCGGACTGCTCTAGGAAGGACTCGAGGTGCGACGCCGGCGGGCGTCGCACCTCTGATCCCGGCGCATCGGGTGGGTTCCATCCGAGCCCCGCGTGGACCGGCGGCGACGAGAGACCGCCGCCGAACGCCGCCGCGTCAGGTCAGTCCGCGGCCTCCGGCGGGACGAGCAGCACGGGGACCTCGGCGTGCCGGCAGAGCTGATGCGCGAAGCTGCCGATGGTCCGAGCGCCGACGCCGCCGGCCCGGCTGCCGCACACGAGCAGCTCGATGTCGTGCCGGGCGGCCCACGAGCTGACGTCGCGCGGATGCCCGGTGACGAGCACGCCGCGCGCGTCGCCGAGATCCGCCTGCTGTCCCGCGAGCCACTCGCGTCCGCGTCTCACCGCCGCCCGGGGGGCCGGAAGCAGGCGCGTCAGCGCCCGCAGCCGGGCGGGCCGGGGAGGGATCACGGCGTGAATCGCGGTCAGCCTCCCGCCCTCCTGGCTGCCGAGAATCCGGCGCGACTCCTCGAGCGCCGCGGCAGCGGCTGGGCTGCCGTCGATGCAGCAGGCGATGTTCCCGGGCGGCGCGAGCGACTCGCCATCGTCCGGCATGGGGTCCCGCACCTCGACCTCGGGGGGAAAGACGAGGGTCGGCACCTTCGTGTTCCTCGCCAGGCCCTCGACGAAGCTGCCGAGCACGCGGCGCTGCAGCCGCGTCTTGGCGGCCGCGGCGACGTGGAGATCGACGCCGACCTCGCTCGACCAGCGCAGCGCGACATCGACCGGCTCCCGACCCGACAGCACGACGGCCTCGACCCCATCGCCGGCGGTGATCCCGGCCAGCCAGTTGCGGACCGGGCGGAACGGATCCTCCTCGTCGACCTCCCAGCCCGAGAAGCCCCCGCGGAGCACCGCGGAGTCCGGCGCGACGTAAACGACGTAGAGCTTGACGCGCTCGTCGAAGCGAAGGCGCAGCCCGGCAGCGACGACCTCTCGAGCCAGGTCGTCGTCGGATTCGTCGACGAAGCATGCGATCCGGCGGTACGGGTGTGGCAGCGTCACTCGGAGGTCACTCCCGGGTCGGGGTCCGACTCAGGCTAGCGTGGCGCGGCAGGCAGGTCGGTGCGGTCCGGCCGACACATCAACGGGACTCGACGCCCCGGCCCCGAGTCATTAACGAACAACGGCCGGGCACAGGGCCCGGCCGTTGCGTGATGCGGATGCTTCCGTGAGCTCGAGGCTCAGACGCCCGGAGGCTTCGGGAAGCGGTGACGCATCGTGTACTGGTACGGCGTCGCGAACAGCAGGTCGCCGAGGTCCTCGTCGGAACGCTCGATCGTCTGCGTCCACAGCGTGTCCGCACCCGGGATGATGAGGTCGAAGTTGAAGCTCATCAGCCCGATCAGCTCCTTGACCGGCAGCATCGCGCCAAGGTTGTCGAACGGCGTGGCCTGCATCGCCCACGTCCGGATCGCACCCGCCGAAGCGGTACGAATCGACTCTGGCTTGAGCTGGAAGCGGTGCTGACCCTCGGTCTCCGGACGGCCCATGGCCGCAGCGGTGGCCGCCGTGACCTCCGACGGGAGGTAGGTCAGGTCCCACTTCGTGGTCTTGAGCGAAGCGTCGGTGATCAGCCGGAGGTTCATGCGACCGTAGGTCGGGTCGCCGTAGAACTTCGGCTTGGCCGGCAGCTCCGCGTCGTCGTAACGACCGGTGGCGGTGTGGATCAGGTAGCCACGACGCTCCAACGTGAAGTTGAAGTAGTCGTTGCCGAATCCGCCGTAACCGTCGTCCTCCTTGCCACCGTGCTCGGTGGTGACGATGTACGCGATCTTCTTCGGGAAACCGAAGGGCTCGCGACCGGCGAACACCGCGGCGTCCTGCGTCAGGTACATGTACGGGTAGTACCCACCGTAGTAGGTCTTCCCGTCGCCAGCCTTGCAGGAGGCCGAGACGGTGACACCCATCTCGCCGTACGGGCCGAGACCGGTGTGGAGGTGGTCGACGTACCAGAACTCGACGACATCGTCCTCGAGCTCGAGGCACTTCGGCATGATCCGACGAAGGTTCGCCTCGTCGGGCCGGTAGAAGAATGCCGACCAACGGGAGTTCGTGTAGGTGAGCGGAACGATGTCGTAATCGACAAGCGGGTCCGCAATACCCTGCGAGATGATGTCTCGCTTGTCGCGGTCCAGGGCGAGCGGCGGTGCGTCACCGCTGTCAATCCACGGAACGCTCGTGACGTTCAGCTGTGCCATTTAGGCGTTTCCTCCTTGACAGGAGCCCGACGCAACCAACTCGCCGCGTCGGGCGCACGACGTGGTTTGGCTCCTACGCACCCAGACCGATGGGCTTGGGGAACCGGTGACGCAGACCGAACCGGTACGGCTTGGCCGCGCCGGCCCAGGTGGCGTCCCGGGTGTAGGTCTCGTTCCAGAGGTTGACGCCGGCCGGAATGATGAGGTCGAAGCTGAAGGTCATCAGCCCGATCATCTCCGTCGGCGGCATCTCTGCCCCGAGGTTGTCGAACGGCGTCGCCTGCATGAACCAGTTGATGCTGTCCGGGCCAGCGGTCCGGATCGACTCCGGCTTGACCTGGAAGCGGTGCGAGCCCTCGGAGTCGGGACGACCCATGAGCGTCGCGAGGTCCTTGGTCACGGTCGACGGGAGGTAGATGAGCTCCCAGCGGGACTCCGAGATGTCCGGAGCCGTGACCACCTTCATGTTCATACGGCCGTAGTCCGTGTTGCCGTAGAACGCGGGCTTGGCCGACAGGTCGGCGTCGTCGTACTTACCAGTCGCCGAGTGGATGACGTACCCGTTCCGAATCATGAGGAACGAGAAGTAGTCGAACCCGTAGATCTTGGTGTCGTACGTGCCGTAACCGTCGTCCGGGTTACCGCCGTGCTCCACAACGCGAATGAAGGCTTCCTTCTTCGGGAAACCAAGCACACGACCGGCGTCGATGGCCGCGTCCTGCGTCAGGTACATGTACGGGTAGTACCCGGCGTAGTACGTGTTGCCGTCGCCAGCCTTGTGGCTCGCGGCCACGGTGACACCCATCTCGCCGTACGGGCCGAGCATGGTGTGGTTGTGGTCGACGTACCAGAACTCGACAATGTCGTCCTCGATGTCGAGACAGTCGGGAACGACGCGCCGAAGCGCCTTCTCATCGCAACGGTAGAAGAAGGCAGACCAGCGCGAGTTCGTGTAGGTCAGCGGAAGCGTGTCGATGTCCCACAGTGGGTCGACAAGCGGGTAGATGAACGCGGTCTTCTCGTCCCGGTCAACCGGAGACGGCGGAATCTCGCCAGTCTCGGCGCCGGGGATCTGGGAGACCTCGAAGATCTCAGCCATTTACGGGCTTCCCCCTATGGATGGATGGAGAGGTGGCTGCACACGAATCGCAACAGCGCCCGTCGGGACGTCGGCCCCCAGCGTCTGCGGGAGGCTGAGCCGCCGAGCGAACGATGTATGCACCATATGTCACGAGCTTTCGGGTCGCAACGACTCCTCGGCCCAGACAGGGCAATCCGGGGCAGTGAAGAACCCCATCGGCAGGGCCGTCTCGCGACATCCCGAAGAGTTTGTGCGGATGTTGACAAACTCCTGACAGGACGCGTCCTGGACCCGCCCTCGCCCGAGTGCTGTGCTGGTTTGGCAGGCGCTGGAGACCTCTCGACGAAGGAGTGTGCCGGTGACACGACGCCAGCGGCTCTGGAGGACCGGCGCCCTGTTCATGGGCATTGCGATCGCCGTCGGCGCGTTCGCCGCCTGCGGCGACGACGGTGACTCCGGGGGCAGCGGCACGGCGGGCGGCGAGGCCGCCGAGGTCACGCTTCGACTCGGGTACAACACCACCCAGCAGCACCCGAAGGGCCAGGCGGTCGACTTCTTCGCCCAGCGGGTGGCCGAGCACAGTGGTGGCCGCATCGAGATCGACACCATCCCGGTCTACGACGGCGGCGACGTGCCGCTGCTCGAGGATGTCCGCGCAGGCGTCGTCGACATGGCCGCGGTGTCGACCGCCGTCTGGGACACCCAGGGGGTGTCCGCCTTCGAAGCGCTCCAAGCGCCGTTCCTGATCACCAACTACGAGCTCGAGCGCGAGGTCATCGAGAGCCGCATCGGCGACGAGATGCTCGAGGCGGTCGGTGAGATCGGCCTCGTCGGCCTCGCGCTCCAAGAGGGCGGGCTGCGCCAGCCGCTCGGCGAGAACACGCCCCTCGTCACCCCCGCCGACTTCGACGGCCTCAAGATCAGGTCGGTCGAGTCGAACGTGCTCGCGACCGGTTTGCGCGCGCTCGGCGCCGACCCGACGCCGATCCCGCTGCCGGACGTCTACAACGCGCTGCGCGACGGCACGGTGGGGGGCATGGAGGCCAACCTCGGCCTGATCCAGGGCCAGGGGTACTACGAGGTGGCCGACTACGTGACCGGCAACGTCACGCTCTGGCCGTTCCCGGCGGCGCTGGTCATGAACGAGGACGCGTTCAACCAGCTGTCCGACGAGGACCAGCAGGCGATCATCGACGCCGGCGAGGAGGTGCCGAACTTCGTCTTCACCGAGATCTTCGGCCAGCCGAGCGCGCTCGCGGACACCCTCTGCGAGGAGGGCCTCCGGTTCGCCGAGGCCACCGAGGCGGACCGGGAGGCCCTCGAGGCATCCGGACAGGCGGCGATCGAGGAGCTGTCGAAGGACGCGCAGACGGCACGCTTCATCGAGCGGATTCAGGCCCTCAAGGAGAAGAAGGGTCTGACCGGATCGCCGTCACCCGACGTCCCGGCGAGCTGCCGGGCGTAGCCAACCCGCGGCGGCGCCGTGGCGCCCGCGTGTTCGTCCTGTCGCCCGCGAAGGTCCACCGCAGGCACTGGTGCGACCGAGGCGTCGGCCCTCGCCGGACTAGACTCGGTGGCCGCGTGCAGCCCGCAATCCGAACACCGCGGTGATCCTCGCCCTCGCCGGAGGCACCGGCGGCTCAAAGATCGTCGATGGGCTGGCGCAGGTCGTCGGCCAGGACGATCTCGTGGCGATCGTCAACACCGGCGACGACGGCGACTTCTACGGGCTTCGGGTCTGCCCCGATCTCGACATCAACATGTACGTGCTCGCCCGGGTGGTCGATGGCCGCGGATGGGGCTTCGCCGACGACACCTTCCGCTGCCTCGAGGGCCTCGAGACCTACGGGAACGAGGCGTGGTTCGGGCTCGGTGATCGCGATCTTGCGACCCATCTGCATCGCACCGCGCGGCTCGCCGAGGGACTGCCCCTCTCCGAGGTCACCCGAGAGCTGTGCGACCGGCTGGGCGTCGCGGCGCGCCTGCTGCCCATGACCGACGACACGGTCCGCACCCGGATCAGAACCACGAGCGGCGAGCACTCCTTCCAGGAGTACCTCGTCCGCGACGGCGCGTCGGAAGACATCGAGCGGATCGAGATGCGCGGCGTCGCCTCCTCGCACCCGGCGCCGGGAGTGATCGAGGCCATCGAGGCAGCGGACCGGGTGGTGATCTGCCCCTCAAGCCCGATCGTCTCGATCGGGACCATCCTGGCGGTGCCCGGGGTGCGCCCGGCGCTCGCCGCACGACGCGACGAGGTCGTCGCGATCAGCCCGATCGTCGTCAACGCGCCGGTCGAGGGACCGGCGGCCCGCTTTCTGGCGGGCGCGGGCTACCGCGAGTGCTCGGCCGTGCAGATGGCCCGCCTGTATGCCGATGTGGCCGGCACGTTCGTCCTCGACGAGCAGGATGTCGCCCGCGTCCCCGTGCTCGAGGACTTCGGCGTCCGGGCCCGGGCGACCGAGATCGTGATGCGCGAGCCCGCGGACCGCCCCCGCCTCGCCGAATTCGCGCTGAACGCCGTGACCGCGTGAGCACCGTGGCCGTCATCCCGGTGAAGCGGCTGGGCCGAGCGCTGCGGCGGCTCTCGCGCATCCTCCAGCCCGACGATCGCCGCGAGCTCCAGATCGCGATGCTCGAGGACGTGCTGGCCGCATGCCGGGCGGCCGAACGGCTCGACGGGATCGTCGTCGTGACCGAGGACCCTGACGCGGCCATGCTCGCCCAGGACTCGGGCGCCGCCGCCGTGCCCGACCACGATCCCCCCGAGGGGATGAACGCCGCGGTCGAGATCGGGCTCCAGACCGTCGACGAGCACGGCGCCGACGCGGCGCTGATCCTCGTCTCGGATCTCGCGCTCGCGAGCGGTCCGGCGATCGACGCGGTCATCGACGCGGCGCCCGGCGGTCGCGGGGCGGTGCTGGTGCCCTCCCGCGACGGCACCGGGACGAACGCGCTCCTCCTCGAGCCGCCGCGGGCGCTCGTGCCGCAGCTCGGGGCGAACTCGCGTGCCAAGCACCTCGCCCACGCCGCGCAGCTCGAGGTGCGGCTGGTCGAGCTCGAGGTCTCAGAGCTGGCCCTCGACGTCGACACCGCCCAGGATCTGGCCGACCTCGCCCGGTCGCCCAGCAAGGGCCGCGCCGCCGAGCTCACCCGGGAGCGGGGCCTCGTGAGCCAGACCCGAGACTCGGGTACGCCTCGCGTGGCCGAGTCGCAGGTGTCTGGCGAGAGGACGCAGCCGGGTCCGGACGACCAGGACCGTCCGGTTGGGCGCTCGTGAGCCAGACCCGAGACTCGGGTACGCGCTGAACGCCCGCCTGCTCACCGGCATCCCGGAGATCGCTCCGGGTGATCCCCTGCCGGCCCGACTCGCCGCTCTCGCCGCCGCCGATGGCATGGAGCCGGGGGACGTGCTCGTCGTCGCGCACAAGGTCGTGAGCAAGGCCGAAGGCCAGGTCGTGCGGCTGGCCGACGTGTCGCCGGGGGTGGCCGCCCGCCGGCTCGCCGAGCAGACCAACAAGGACCCGGCGCTGTGCGAGCTGATCCTGTCCGAGAGCCGGGCGATCGTCCGCCAGCGCAACGCGGTGGTGATCGCCGAGACCCACCACGGCTTCATCTGCGCCAACGCCGGCATCGACAGCTCGAACGTGGCCGACGGAACCGTGGTGCTGCTCCCCAGGGATCCGGACCGCTCGGCGCGCCACATCCAGGCCGCCGTCGCAGCCGCCGTCGGCGGCCGGGTCGGCGTCGTCGTGACCGACACGCACGGGCGCGCCTGGCGGCGGGGGCTGATCAACCTGGCCATCGGGGTGGCCGGGTTCGCCCCGATCATCGACTACCGCGGCGGGCGCGACCGGGAGGGGCGGCTGCTCGTAGCGACCGACCAGGGCCTCGCCGACGAGATCGCCGCAGCCGCGGGATCGCTGATGGGCAAGGCCGCGGGCACGCCGGCGGCGGTCGTCAGCGGCGTCGACACGATCGCCTCGCCGGGTGGTGTCGGCGACCTGCTGCGGGACCCCGAGCTCGACCTCTTCCGGTAGCTCGGAGGGTCTGCGCGAAGAAGTGCGAAGACGGGGGCATGTTCGCCGCGCTCGCAGCGCTCGTCGTCGTCGCCCTCATCTCGATGATCGTCACGCGCATCGCGACGGGCGCCTACATCGCGACGGGTCTGCCCGCCGAGACCGCCCGCTTCCAGGCACGGTCGGCCTTCACCGGCGTGGGCTTCACCACCGACGAGTCGTCGCTGATCGTGCGCCATCCCCAGCGCCGCAAGATCGCCTACCAGCTGATGATCCTCGGCAACCTCGGCACGGCAACCGTGCTCGCGTCGCTGGTCGTCGGCCTCATCGCGCCCGGGCCGCTCGAGGCCAACACCAGGTTCCTCGTCGTGCTCGGTGCACTCGTCGTCCTGTTCCTGATCCTCAGGCTGGCGCCGATCGACCGGGTCTTCACGCGAGTCGGCCTGCGCACCGGCCGGCGCTGGGCGGGAGCGGACCTCGCCGGGGCCCCGATCGAGGTGGCCGAGATCGACGACGACCACGTGCTCGTCGAGATCACGATCGCCGAGGACGACGATCCCCACACGCGCGGCCGCCTCGACCTGCCGGCAGGGTCGGTCCTCGTGCTCGGCGTGAAGGAGCGCGACGGCGGCTATCGCCGGGTGTGGGCACCGAACGGCGCCACGACCTACCTGCCCGGTGAGACCGTCGTCCTGCACGGCGACCGGCGCACCCTGGATCGGCTCCGACCGAGCGGCGGCTGACGGGCCGCCCGGTCGGCGAGAGCCGCTAGGCGGGCACCTCGATCACGTCGTAGACCGTGTTGCGGCGGGCCGGCATGCGGCCGGCCGCCCGGATCGTCGCCTCGAGCTCCTCCGGCGTCGCGAGCTGCCCGTGTGACGCTCCCGACGCGCGCGAGATGTTCTCGTCCATCAGCGTGCCGCCGAGGTCGTTGCAGCCGGAGGCGAGCAGGCGCTCGCCGCCCTCGAGGCCAAGCTTGACCCACGACGCCTGGATGTTCGGGATGAGGCCGTCGAACGCGAGTCGCGCGACGGCGTGCACGAGGATGACCTCGTCCCACGTCGGCCCGGGCCGGGACTTGCCCTGCAGGTAGATCGGTGAGCCCATGTGGACGAACGGCAGCGGGACGAACTCGGTCAGCCCGCCGGTGCGCCGCTGGATGTCACGCAGGACCTCGAAGTGGTTGGCCCACGCGCGCGGGTGGTCGATGTGGCCGAACATCAGCGTCGAGGTCGACCGCAGGCCGAGCTCGTGCGCGGTGATCATCACCTCGGCCCACTCGGGCGTGCGGACCTTGTCCGGGCAGAGGAACTTGCGCACGTCGTCGTCCAGCACCTCGGCGGCCGTGCCGGGGAGCGTGCCGAGGCCGGCGTCGCGCAGTCGCGTGAGGAAATCCTTGACCGGGACACCCAGCGTGTTGGCCCCCTGCCACACCTCGAGCGGGGTGAAGCCGTGGACGTGCATGTTCGGGAGGCGCCGCTTGATCGCCTCGAGCACGCCGACGTAGAAGTCGCCGGTGAAGTCCGGGTGGATGCCGCCCTGCAGGCACACCTCGGTCGCGCCGCGCTCGGCCGCCTCGACCGATCGGTGGACCACCTCGTGGATCTCGAGGATGTACGGGTCGCCCTTCATGTTGAGGCTCTTCGGGCCCTTCGAGAAGCCGCAGAAGCCACACCGGAAGTAGCACTGGTTCGTGTAGTTGATGTTCCGGTTGATGACGTAGGTGACGACGTCGCCGTTCGTCCGCTCGCGCAGGACGTCCGCGACATGGGCGATCGCCTCGACCTCCGACCCGCGCGCGCCGAAGAGGAGCTCGACCTCGTCCCTGGTGGGCGCGATGCCGTCGAGCGAGCGGTCGAGCACCGCTCCGAGCTCGGGCCGAAGCGCGTCGAGCGCCGGCTCGTTCGGGCGCTCGCGCCACTCCTGGTCCTCGTAGGCCGCGGACAGGCGACGGGCGGGCATCGGTGGCTCCATGTCCTTGCCCGGGGCCCACTCGTACCGGGGCCGCGCCAGACCGGAGCCGTCGATCTGGTCCAGGTACGCCTTGAAGATCGGGGCGGCCAGCGTGGCCCGGGCGTCGTCGATCTCGGTGTGCCCCGGCAGCGCCACGCGCTCGTGGAGCCGAACCGGCGCAAGGGCGTCGCGGAGCTCGCCGAGCGTCTCGTCGCTCCAGCCGTCGACCACCAGGTCGTCGGCACCCAGCCGCACCGCCTCGAGGGCGGCGTCGAGATCGGCCACCTCGCACGAGACCGCGACGTCCACAGCCGGCAGGCCGGCGATGTCGACCGCCTCCTCGAGCACCGCGGCGTCGGCCCGCAGGTACGCGGCCTCGGTGCGGCACACGGCGTCGAGGATCTCCTCACGCGCCCCGTCGGCGAGCACCGTCAGTCGCCACCCGGGCAGTCCCCCCTCGCCCGCCGCGAGCGCGGCCTCCGGCGGGAGCACGCACGCCGGGGCGTCCCCGGGCTCGTGCCCGAGCGCGACGGGTAGCACGCCCCGCGAGATGCAGTCGGAGACCGTGGCGTCGTCGGTCCGGTCGACCTCCACGACGGTCGCGAGCTCGTCGCCGCGGTGCGCGGCTCGGCGCAGGATCGTGATCCGGCGCGACGCGGTGTCCAGCGAGTCATGCGGCACTTGCGAGTCCTTCCACGTCGGCGAGGCGCCTGGTGGGCTCCCGCATCGCCGGAGCGAGAAACCGATCGTCCCAGACGTACTCGGGGTAGATCGTGAGCCGCTCGGTCAGCGTGTATCCCGCTTCCCGAGTGAGCTCTGCGAGGCGATCGATCTGCGGCCAGGGGGCCTCGGGGTTGACGAAGTCGGGCGTGAGCGGCGACACGCCGCCCCAGTCGTTGATGCCCGCCGCGAGCAGCGGGCCGTAGTCGGCAGAGAGGTTCGGCGGCGCCTGGATGTTGGCGTCCGGACCCATGACCAGGCGCGCGATCGCGCACGTGGTCATCAGCTCGAGCAGCCCGGGCTCGCCGGACTCGGCCATCGGGGTCTCGGGCTTGGCGCGGAAGTTCTGCACGATCAGCTCCTGGATGTGACCGTACTGCTCGTGCAGCTCCCTGAGAGCGAGAAGCGCATCGACCCGCTCCTCGAGGTTCTCGCCGATCCCGATCAGGATCCCCGAGGTGAACGGGATTCCGAGCTCGCCGGCGCGCTTGATCATCGCCAGGCGCGTGGCGGGTCGCTTGTCGGGCGCGTGCTCGTGCGGGCCGCCGGGGCCGCAGAGCCGCTCCGAGGTCGACTCGAGCATCATCCCCTGGCTCGGTGAGACCTCGCGCAGCTCGGACAGCTCGCGCCGGCCGAGGATCCCGCAGTTGGGGTGCGGGAGCAGACCCGTCTGCTCGAGCACCAGCTCGCACATCGCCCGCAGGTACTGCTGCGTGGACTCGTAGCCGTAGCGGCGCAGCTGGAGGCGGTACGACTCGTACCGCGCCTCCGGCCGGTCGCCGAGCGTGAAGAGCACCTCCTTGCAACCGAGCCGCGCGCCGGCCTCGGCCACGGCCAGCACCTCGTCCGGGCTCATCGTGTGCGCCGCGGGTGTGCCGTCCTCCTTGGCGAAGGTGCAGTAGCTGCAGATGTCGCGGCAGAGGTTCGTGAGCGGGATGAAGACCTTCCGCGAGTACGTGACGATCGGCGGCTTGCCCTGATCGCGCAGCGCCGCGGCCGCGGCCCAGATCGCGGGGTGCTCTGCCCCGCGCGCCATCACGAGCAGCTTCGCGTCGCGCTCGCCGAGGCGCTCACCGGCGCGGGTGCGCTCGAGGGCCTCGGCGACCTCCGGCCGGACGCCGTCGGCGACGCTGGGTGGGCTGGTGGTCACTTCTTGGCTTCCGGCTCCGGGCCCTGGCCCTCGCGGAACTTGCGCCAGTCGGCCGGGCGCTTCTCCTGGAAGCTGGCGATGCCCTCCTTGGGCTCCGGCCCGTGGACGTGGTTGAGGGCGACCAGCTCCATCCCGTGCGCGACGGCGCCGCTCAGGAGGTCGCTCTGGGCGTTCATCGCGAGCTTGGCGAACCGCAGGCCCTGCGGCGAGCGCCGCAGGATCTCGGTGCACCAGCGATCGACCTCGGCGTCGAGCTCCTCGTCGGGGACCACGGCATTGCAGAGGCCCCAGTCGAGCGCCTCCTGCGCCGAGTACTGGCGGGTCAGGAACAGCACCTCCCGAGCCCGCTTCTCGCCGACGACGAGCGGCAGCAGCTGGCAGCCCCACCACAGCGGCGCGGAGCCGATCTTCGGGCCCGCCTGGCCGAACCGGGACTTGTCGCTGGCGATGCTGAGGTCACACAGGGTGTTCAGCTCGTTGCCACCCCCGATGCAGTACCCCCGCACCCGAGCCAACACCGGCTTGCCGTTGTTGCGCATGCCCAGCGCGAGCCGCTCGTGCAGGTGGTGCAGGCTGCGCTTCTCCTTCAGCGTCTGCGTGGGGTCCCGAACGTCGCCGCCCACACAGAAGGCGCGGTCCCCGGCGCCGGTCAGGACAATGATCCCGACGGCCTCGTCGTCGGCGGCCGCCTCGAACGCCTCGGCCAGCTCGCGGACGGTCTGGACCCGAAACGCGTTCAGCCGATCGGGCCGGTTGATGGTGATCGTCGCCCGACCGTCGGCGACCTCGTAGAGGATGTCCTCGAAGCCCACTTCGCCCACCCCGTTCCTTTGCGCGCCGAGAACCCGATCCTACCGGCAGGGCGCGCGCCGAAAATGGCCTTCCGCGCTCCCGGTCGAGCTCGACCGCCCGCCTCGCGATCGGACACGGCGAGCAGACCCGCCGCCGGCCGTTGCCACGGCCCCGAGCCGTCCGCGTGTCCGGCCTGTCTCATGATCCGAGACCACGTCTCGCGTGGAGGCGAACCGGCTACCCATCCCCGTCGCAGATTGGTAGAAACCAGTTTGTCGCAGGTGTAACGAAACGGTAGTTCACGATACGAGACATGAGCACCGAGGCCGCTGTCATCGATTCCGCCCTCGTCGGGGCGACCGAACCCGAGCGGGACACCGTGCCCGAGCGGTATCGGATCCAGGCGATCGAGCGGGCGGTCGCGCTCCTCAACTCGTTCACCGCCGACGAGCCGGAGCTCGGCGTCACCGAGCTGGCGGGACGGGTCGGCCTCCACAAGTCCACGGTCCACCGCTTCATGGTCAACCTGGAGGCCGGTGGCTTCGTCGAGCGGAGCCCGCGCAGCGGTCGCTACCGGCTCGGGCTCCGCGTCCTCGAGCTCGGCGGGCTCGTGATGCAGCGGATGAACCTGTGGGAGGAGGCGCTGCCCTTCCTCGAGGAGCTGGTCGGCGACACCGGCGAGACCGGGCACCTCGCGGTCCTGGAGGACGGCGAGGCGATCTACATCGAGCGCGTGGAGGCGCGTCGCGCGCTTCGGATCAACGCCGCGGTGGGAACCGGCTACCCGGCCCATGCAACCAACCTCGGCAAGGTGCTTCTGGCCGACCTGCCGCCCACCAGCGTCGGCCGGATCGTCGAGAAGCGCGGCCTCGCGCGGTTCACGCCCAACACGATCACCACCCGGCTCGCGCTCGACGAAGAGCTCGAGCGAATCCGCGAGCAGGGGTTCGGGATCGACGACGAGGAGTACGACGAGGGCCTGCGCTGCATCGGCGCGCCGGTCTTCGACCACAGCGGGCGCGCGATCGCCGCGCTCGGGATCGGCGGGCCGGCCAACCGGGTCACCCCGGAACGGGTCGAGCCGCTCGCCGAGCGCGTCCTGCGCGCCGCCGGCGGACTCTCTCGCCGGCTCGGAGCGCCCGCTGACGCACGCCTTTCTCAGGACCACGGAGGGACGAAGACCAGCCTCGGCGAGGTCCAAGCGCCCCTCGAGCGAAGGAGCGCAAGCTAGTCACCGGGCGAGCCTCGCCCAGGATCCGTAGAAAACCATCTGAGAACGAAACCGAAGGAGAACACAAACGATGGCGACCACCGCAGCGAAGTCCGGAGTGCGGCTCTCGAGCCGTACGTCGCATTTCGTCCTTCCGAAGCAGTGGGCTTCGATGCGCAAGGCCCAGGCGCTCGAGAAGGAGACCGGCAAGGCGATCATCCATTTCGAGAAGGGCGACTTCCAGGGTGACGAGTTCAAGCCCGCTCCTCACATCTTCGAGGCGGCGGCGAAGGCGCTCACCGATGGGCACGTCCGCTACGTGCCGGGCCCGGGTCTTCCCGAGCTCCGCGACGCGATCGCTGAAGAGGCCACCAACCGTGGCCGCCCGACCAAGCGCGAGGAAGTCCTCGTCACCATGGGCGCCAAGCACGCGCTCACGCAGTCGCTGCTGACGATCGTCGATCAGGGCGACGAGGTGATCTTCCCGAACCCCGGCTACCCGCCGGACGAGTTCTGGATCGCGTACGCCGGCGGCCAGGTCGTCTACGCCCCGCTCGTCGAGCCGGACTTCCACTTCGACCTCGACTCGCTGAAGGGCCTGATCACGCCCAAGACCAAGATGCTGATCCTGAACTCGCCGCAGCGGCCGAACGGCATGACCATTCGCCAGCTCGACGAGATCGCGGCGATCGCCATCGAGCACGACATCACCGTGCTGACGGACGAGATCTTCAGCAAGATGGTCTACCCGCCGTCGGAGCACACGACGATCGCGGCCGTCGACGGAATGGCCGACCGCTCGGTGCTCGTCGACACGTTCTCGAAGACGTACATCATGACCGGCTTCCGGATCGGCTGGTGCGTCGGCAACGAAGAGCTCATCACCACGATGGACATCTTCCAGCAGAACTCGGTGACCAACGTGCCGGCGTTCGTGCAGCTGGCCGCGCTCGCCGCGATCACCGGTCCCCAGGACCACGTCATCGAGCAGCGCAACCGGCTCCAGGCCAAGCGGGACAAGGTCGTGGCGTTCCTGAACGAGCTGCCGGGTGTCGAGTGCCCGACGCCGGAGGGCTCGTTCTACGTCTTCCCGAGCATCCGCGACACGGGCATGACGGCGCAGCAGTTCGCCGACTACCTGGTCGAGAGCTACGGCGTCGGTGTCGTGGCCGGAAGCGCGTTCGGCGACCGCGGAGAGGGCCACATCCGGCTCACCTACGCGGCTCCCGACGATGTCCTCGAGGAGGGCCTCGACCGCATCAAGCAGGCTGTCGAGAACCTGTAGCCTCAGGCCGTTTCGCAGTTCGGACAAAGGAAGGCTCGTGGCTGAAGAGCGGCTGCTGTGGGAGGAACTCAACGAGGGTGACACCGCCGTCTCGGCGGGTCGGACCATCACCGAAACCGACGTCGTGAACTTCTGCGGCCTGTCGGGGGACTTCAACTGGTTCCACGTGGACAAGGTGGCTGCCGAGGAGTCCGTGTTCGGGCAGCGGGTCGCTCACGGGATGCTCGTCGCATCCATCGCCACGGGCCTGCAGGTGGGCTCGATGGAGCCCAAGATCGCCACCGCGGCGTTCATGGGGCTGAAGGAGTGGCAGTTCCGCGGCGCCGTCTTCTTCGGCGACACGATCTACGTCAAGCGGACGATCGGCGAGAAGTCGGAGCACAAGAACCCCGCACAGGGCTTCGTGGTCTACGACATCGAGGTCCTGAAGAAGGTGGCGGACGGCGACGACAAGGTCGTGCAGAAGGGTCAGTGGAACATGCTGATCCGGCGCAAGCAGTAGCGCCCGCCGGCATCGCTTGTCACAAGGGGGGCCCTGACCGGACGGTCGGGGTCTTCCGGACCCCCGCTGCGTCCTCTCGCTGAACACCTGCGACCGACCGACGCTCGGCCTCGGTCGTTCTCGGGTTCAGCTCACCCGCGCCGCAACGGCGCGGGCCCTTGTCGTTGCTGTGGACTTTTTTCGGTCCCGTGACAAGGAGTCGCGCGCCCCACGACGAAAACGGTGGCCGTGACGACAACCATTGACATCACCCAACACCTGACCGTCGCTGACGCGGCCACCTCGCTGGGGGTCTCGGAGCGGACGGTGTGGCGCTACCTCAAGTCCGGCCGTCTCGATGGCGAGACGATCGGCGAGATCGGCTCTCAGCGCACGCTGATCGATCCCGAGTCCGTCGAGTCGCTGCGCAACGAGCGCAGCGGCGGACCCGAGGTCGACGCGCTCCGCGCCGAGCGCGACCGGCTCGCCGTCGAGCTCACCACCACGCAGGCCGAGCGCGACGCCCTCGCGGCACGCGTGCGGACCCTGCAGCAGGCGGTCGCCCGTCGGCGCTCACCGGTCGGCGGCTTCGTCGACAAGGTCACCGGCGCGATGACCCGCGTCGGCATCCCCTCGCCAGACGGCCGCCGGGCGTAGCCCTCACCCGCCGCACCATGGCGCCGCTCCGAGCACGGGCGGCGTCGTGAGGCGCGTGGGACGAGGAGGAAGGACTCGCGCGTGAGCACGCGCTGGCGCTGGCCATATCGCGCACCCGGCGCGGTCGCGCTCGTGGCGCTGCTCGGAGCGCTCGTGCTGCTGACGATCTTCGGCGTGATCGCGCTGTGGCCGTCGGGCACGACCGAGTCGTCGGTCCCGCGACTGGACACCGTCCGGGCCGAGGTCGTCGCGGTCCAGGCGGGCGGCTGCCGGGCCGTGTTGCCCGAGGAGTCCGACAACTGCCTGCGCGTCACGGTGCTCATCGAGGAGGGCGAGCGCTCCGGCGAGGAGGCGTCCTTCGACCTGGCGGCGGCGGCCTTCGACGTGAGCGTCGGCGACTCGGTGCGCGTGACGCCGTCTGGAGCACCCGCGGACCTGGCGGGAGCCGATCAGTTCCAGTTCGTCGACTTCGAGCGCCAGACACCGCTCATCTGGCTCAGTATCGCCTTCGCGCTGCTCGTCGTCCTGACCGCCCGGCTGAAGGGGCTGCGGGCGCTCGGCGGCCTCGTCCTGAGCGTCGCGGTCGCCGTCGGCTTCGTCGTCCCGGCGATCGTGGACGGCAGCGCACCCGTGGCGGTCGCGTTCATCGGAGCGCTGGCGATCATGCTCGGCACGATCCCGCTCACCCACGGGATCGGCCCTCGCGCGGTCGCCGCCTGCATCGGCACCTCGGTCGCGCTCGTGATCACGCTGGGGATCGCCGTCTTCGCCGTCGATGCCGCCCACATCACGGGCTTCGACAGCGACGAGGCGACGCTGCTCGCCGCGACGGGAGACCTCGACCTGCAGGGGCTCCTCATCGCCGGCATCGTGATCGCGACCCTCGGCGTGCTCGACGACCTCACGGTGAGCCAGGCCTCCACGGTGATGGCGCTGCGCGCGGCCAACCCGTCGCTCGGCGGTCGCGACCTGTTCCGGCGTGGCCTCGGCGTCGGCCACGACCACATCGCCGCCACCGTGAACACGCTGGTGCTCGCCTACGTGGGCGCCTCGCTCCCCACGCTGATCGTGTTCGCCATCGGCGACACGTCGATCGCCGAGGCGGCGACGAGCGAGGTGGTCGCCGCCCCGATCGTGGCGACCCTGGTCGGGTCGATCGGGCTCATCCTGGCGGCGCCGCTCACGACGGCGGCGGCGGCGTACCTGGCGACGCAGGTGCCGGACGACGCGCTGGAGGGGTCCGCCCACGCGCACTGACCGGCTCGCCGGCCGGGCGCGGCCGAACGGTCAGGCGGCGAACGGCGTGCCGAGCGGGCGGGCGCAGGGTGTCGTCATCACGATCGACGGCCCCGCCCAGCCGGCGTCGAAGATGGTCGATGCGGCGCGCCAGCCCATGCGCTCGTAGAAGCCGACGGCCGCAAGCCGAGCCGTACACCACGCGAGCGGCCTGCTCGAGTCGCCGGCCTGGAGCTCACGCTCCATGGCCCCCAGCAGCCCCGACCCGATTCCAAGACCGCGATGGGGCGTCGCGACAGCCATGCCGCGCAGTCGCCACGCCGGCCGTCGCTCCCACCAGGATGGAAGGTACGAGGCGCAGCCCACGACCCCGACGCCCGCGATCGACGCGCTCAGGTGGATGCTCTCCGGATCCGCGTCCTCGATGAACGCCGTCTCGGCCTCGGCGCCGTTGGCCTCGAGCACCGCGATGCGGTGACCGATGATCGCGGCGGGCGCACAGCGCACGATCTCGACGCCGGGGCGCCACGCGAGTGCCAGCCTCGGGCGAAACGGTGTGAGAGTGGGCGGTTCGGCGCCCATGCCCCCGCTATCGGCGGGCATGGCGCCGGCATTGAGTCAGCGCACCCGGAGGGCGGTGGGCGGCGACAGGCCGGGAAGGCTCGAGCACCTCCACAGCACACGGGGGGTCCTCACCCGGTCACGCGGTCGACAACGTCCTGGCCGAGTACGGCGAGCGCGGGGTCAGTCCGCCTAGGCGCGCACGCCGATCGAATTGAACGCGAAGCTCGGAGCTGGGCATCCTGCCCGCTGCGCAAACGAGTTCAGCTGTGACTCGACCGTCCCACGAACCCTCACCCGCTTGGCGAAGGTCTTCCCGTTCTCGACCTCGGTCGCGATCACGACGAGGGGCTGGAACGTCCACCTCGGACTGTTGCCCTTGAAGACCGTTCCGCCCGGGCCGGTACACGTGAACCCATCGGTCAGGTGCTGGACTCTGTATCGCACGTTCGTGCGGTTGACATCACCGCGCAGGACGAGAAGGTCCCCGTCGTCGCCGATCTCGATGTTCGACTCGCAGCCCTGGGCGCAGTCGCTCTTGAAGGCGTTCCACGAACCGAACTGCGCGAGTTGCCCAGAGAAGCTGTAGGTGCCGTTGATCTCCGGCCCGACCGGGAGGAGCTTGAACGTCCGAGGCGGCGACTTGACCCTGCGGTTGCCGCACACCAGCGTGACCCGCCACCTGGCCGTGGTCGCCTTCCTGATGTTGCCGGTGATCCGCACGCGCGCCGTGAGCACCGGTCGCTTGCGCCGAGCAGTGATCCGCTTCGGCGCTCGGAGGCTCTTCCTCGGCGTCACGTTCAGGATGAACCGCTGCGGATTCGAGCACCCGGCGTAGTTCGTCCGCCACTTCAGCGGGATGCTGACCTCTTGGGCGTAGTACGCCGCCCGCGTCTTCGAGGGCTTGACCGACGCTGCGTCCGCAGCCTCTGGGAGCACGGCGGCGGCGGCAAGCGCCGCGACGCAGGTGACTGCGGCAACCCCAAGGGCGCGTCTCACGAGTTCTCCAGTGATCGGGGCACGGTAACGACGGCAGCAGACTCGCCGGAGTCGCCGACGACGTCAACCCCCGAGGCGGACGTGCGCCCCTCGTCTACAACCCGAGCTCGCGCCCGATGATCAGTTGCTGGATCTCGCTCGTGCCCTCGGTGATCGAGGCGAGCTTGGCGTCGCGGTAGTAGCGCTCGACCGGGTACTCGATGATGTACCCGTAGCCGCCGTGGATCTGCACGGCCTCGCGCGTCACGAAGTCGGCGACCTCGGCCGAGAAGTACTTGGCCATCGACGCTTCCTTCACGCACGGCTGGCCGGTCGAGTAGAGCCACGCGGCCTTGTAGGCGAGGCTCTTGGCGGCCTCGATCCGGGTCGCCATCTCTGAGAGCTTGAACCGGATCGCCTGGAACTTGGACAGGTTCCGGCCGAAGGCCTCGCGCTCCTGGGCGTACTGCAGCGCCGCCTCGAAGGCCGCCTCGGCGATGGCCGCCGACTTGACGCCGTGGCTGACGCGGCCCGTGATGAGCGCCTCCATGAGCGCCCCGAACGCGCCTTCCTTGCCGCCAAGCAGCGCCTCCTCGGGGACCTCGCAGTCCTCGAAGACCAGCTCGGCCGTGTCGGACGAGCGGTGGCCCATCTTCTCGAGCTTGCGCGTGACCTCGAACCCGGGCGTGTCGCGGTCGACGATGAACACGCTGATGCCCTCGCCGCGCTTGGTCTTGTCCGTGTAGGCGGCGACGAGGCAGTAGTCGCAGATCGTCCCGTTGGTGATGAAGTTCTTGCGGCCGTTGATGACGTAGCCGCCGTTCTTCTTCTCGGCCCGGCTGGCGAGGCCGGCGGCGTCAGAGCCCGTGTTCGGCTCGGTGATCGCGTAGGCGCCGATGATGTTGCCCTCGATCGACTGGGGCAGGTACTTGTTCTTCTGCTCGTCGGTGCCGAACTTGTAGATCGGGAAGGCGGCCAGGTCGGCGTGGGCGTTGACCGAGGCGGTCATGCCCGCCGAGACCTTCGCCATCTCCTCGACGAAGATGCACTCGGTGATCTTGTCGAGGCCGATCCCGCCGTACTCCTCCGGGAACACGATCCCGAGCAGCCCGAGCTCACCGAGCTTCGGGAGGAGCTCGACCGGGAACTTCTCCTCCCGCTCGGCATCCTCGACCAGCGGAGCGACCTCGGCCTCTGCGAACTCGCGCACCATCGCGCGCAGATCCTCTTGCTCCTCGGTGAACGCATAACTCAGCATCTGTGGAACCTCTGGTCGATCAATCGGATTCGTCTCGTGAGCGACAGCGGAGTCTAGTGGTGCGATGGCCGCCGTACACCGGTTCCCGGCCGACAATGTCGTCGAACCGGGGCGCTCGGGGCGCTCGGTCGGGCGTTCCATAGACTGCCCGCATGCAGGACCCCTTCCGCCTCGACGGGCGAACCGTGGTCGTGACCGGTGCCTCGCGCGGGATCGGCGCGGAGCTCGCCCGATGCATCGCGTCCCAGGGCGGCTCCGTCGTGTTGGTCGCGCGCACGGCGAACGCGATCGACGCCCTGTCGGCCGAGCTCCCGACCGAGAGCGCAGTCGTCGTCGGCGATGTGGCCGACAGCGAGGTGGCCGCCCGCGCCGTGGAAGCGGCGACCGAGATCGGCGAGCTCTGGGGGCTCGTCAACAACGCGGGCATCAACCCCTACTACCACCCCCTGCTCGACACGCCGCTCTCGGAATGGGACGAGGTCCTGCAGGTGAACCTGCTCGGTGCCGCCGCGTTCGCCCGGGCCGTCGCGCGGGCGCTCGTCGACCAGTCGACGGGCGGGCGGATCATCAACATCGGCTCGATCGCGGGCCTCACGGGTCTTCCGAACATCGGTCCCTACAACGCCAGCAAGGCCGCCCTCGACGCGATGACCCGCACGCTGGCGGTCGAGCTCGGGCCGCACGGGATCCTGGTCAACTCGGTCGCGCCAGGGACGATCTCGACGGACATGGTCGACGAGCTGCTCGAGGCGAATCCGGCGCTCCGGGAGCGGCTCGTCGCGAAGACCCCGATCGGCCGTGTCGCCGAGACGCCCGAGGCCGTCTGGCCGATCGTGTTCCTCCTGAGCGACGCGGCCTCGTTCGTCACGGGGCAGGTGCTCGTGGCCGACGGCGGACGCCTCGCCGCCGGCTGAGGCCGCCCCGGCGACGGTCACACCGGTCGGGGGTCTCGCAACTGCAACGCCCCGCGGGACACAAGCTCCCCCTCCACCCGTAGCATGGACGTCGTGCCCACGATGACGAGGTCCGATGCCTGAGCAGCCCCCCGCCGCCGACCCGGCCGCCCGCTACACCGCAGTCTTCGAGACGAGCGCCGGGGAGTTCCGGTGCGAGCTCTGGGCCGACAAGGCGCCCGAGACCGTTGGAAACTTCGTCGGCCTGGCTCGGCAGGGGTTCTACGACGGGACGATCTTCCACCGCGTCATCAAGGACTTCATGCTGCAGGGCGGCTGCCCGCAGGGCACCGGCACCGGCGGCCCGGGGTACAACTTCGCCGACGAGATCAATGACGAGAAGCTCGTGCGCGGGGTGCTCGCGATGGCGAACGCCGGCCCCAACACGAACGGCAGCCAGTTCTTCGTGATCACCGCGCCGGCCACGCCGTGGCTCGACGGCGCGCACACCGGCTTCGGCAAGGTCATCGCGGGACAGGACGTCGTCGACGCCATCGAGGCCTCACCGACCGATCGGCGCGATCGTCCGCGCGAGGACCAGCGCGTGATCTCGGTCAGCATCGAGGACGAAGACTGAACACCAAGGAGCGACACTCCTGGGAGGTCACCCTCCTTCGCCGCGGCTCGAAGCGCGGCAAAGCCCGTGTGGCAGGACGTGTCGTTGTGGAGGCGCCGGACGCGCCCGGTGCCAAGCAGGCCGCCGAGAAGGCGCTCGAGCACCGATCGAGGAGCTCCGACGACAGCTGGTCGCTCGGCGTGCTGCGGCCGCTCACCCCGTTCGCGCCGGGTACGCACCTGTACGCGGTGACCTTCGCGCTGTGGGAGTCCACCGGGGACCGCTTCGTCCGTCACGACGTCCACACCCTCGAGGTCTGGGCGACCGACGCGACGAGCGCACGCCGCCTCGCGCAGCAGGAGATCCAGCAGGTCGAGGCGTACCTGCCCTCCTGGAGGATCCGCCGCGTGGCTCGCGCCACGGGGCCGAAGGCCCGCCGCTCGAGCGAGTTCGACGGCGAGTGATGCGGATCCCGTGAGCGCGGCCGCTCGAGTGCGTCGGCTGCCGCTGCTCATCGGTGGTCGCGAGGTCGAGACCGAGGAGTGGATGGCGGTCACCGACCCCGGTGACGGCACCACGATCGCCGAGGTCGCCGCCGGCACGGATCGTGATGTCGACGCGGCGGTCGAGTCTGCCGCCGCCGCGATGGTCGAGTGGCAGGCGCTGGGACCGGTCGGCCGCGCCCGGGCGCTCGAGCGGTACGCGCAGGTGTTCAACGCCGGGCTCGGCGAGCTCGCCGAGCTGATGCACGCCGAGATGGGAAAGCCCCTGCCGGAGGCCCAGGCCGAGGTCGCGCGCGCCGGAGAGGTGATGACGTACTTCGCGGCGGAAGCCGAGCGCGTGCTGGTCAGCCAGGTCCCCGGCGCGACCGTTGCGAGCGGCTCGTGGATCCGGCCGGCCCCGATCGGCGTCGTCGCGGCCATCACACCCTGGAACTTCCCCGTCGCGCTCGTGAGCTGGAAGCTCGGCCCGGCGCTGGCCGCAGGATGTGCCGTCATCTCCAAGCCGGCCATCGAGGCCCCGCTCGCCGCTCGCCGGGTCTGCGAGATGGCGATCGAGGCCGAGCTGCCCCCCGGGCTCGTCAACTGCCTGACTGGCGACGGCCCGCCGCTCGGCGAGGCGCTGGCAACGCACCCGGGCGTCGCCAAGGTCGCCTTCACCGGATCGCGGCGCGTGGCCGAGCAGATCGCGGCGTGGACCGCTCCCCGGCTGAAGGCGCTCTCGCTCGAGCTGGGCGGCCACGGGCCGCTCGTGGTGCTCCCGGACGCCGACCTCGACGTCACCGCCGAGGTCGCGGTGATGCAGGGATACGCCAACGCCGGACAGGCCTGCTATTCGGTCAACCGAGTACTGGCGCCTCCCGCGCTCGCCGGAGACCTGCTGGAGCGCATGCGCGAGCGGATCGCCGCGCTCGAGCTCGGCCCGATGGCGACCGACCGGGGATTCGCGCGCCACGAGACCCTCGTAGCCGACGCTCGGGAGCGGGGCGCGACGGTCGAGGGCGGCGAGCCCGTCGGGCCGAACCGGCTGGCGCCGGCGCTCGTGACCGGAGCGGGCCCGGGCACGATGGTCGTCGACGAGGAGCCGTTCACCCCGATCGTCACGGTCATGGAGATGGACGACGTCGACGCGGCGGTCGCCGAGGCGAACCGGCCCGACTACGGGCTCGTCGGCTACGTCTGCGGAACGGACCTGCGGCGCACGCTCGAGGTCGCCCAGTCGATCGACTCGGGCACGGTCGTCATCAACGGCTGGCGGGTCGTGACGCCGTTCGCGCCCTACGCCGGCTGGAACGGGTCAGGGGTGGGGACCGAGCTCGGCCGACCGGGCCTCGAAGCGTTCGTGCGCTGGCAGCACCTGCGCGTCTTTGCCTGACGGACGGATCCTACGAAAGGCGGGGGTCGGTCGGGAAAACGCCGCGGCGGTCCGAGCCGAGGTGGTCCGGTGCCAAGCCCCCTCCGCGCGCTGACCGTTGGACTGGGCGCCGCGCTCGTCGCCGTCGCCCCTGCCGCGCTGGCCTCGGGAGCGCCTCCGTCCACGCAGACATCGCCGAGTTCATCGAGGGCCGGCCCGGTCAGTACTCGACGTTCCTCGCTCTCGCCGAGCGCGCAGGCGTCATGCCGTTCCTCGAGGCGGAGCGGGAGCGGACGTGGATCATCCCGACGAACGCCGCGTTCGAGCGCCACAGCCAGCGCCGCCTGCGCGAGCTGCACTCGGTCCGCCACCGGGATCGGCTTCGGCGCGAGCTCATGGGCGGCGCGCTCGATCGCCCCTACGCCCCCAGCCGGTTGCGCTCGCTGACGGCACGCCCGCTCCGGAGCACCTTGGGCTCGTCCGTTCGTCTGAGCCGAGACGGCGTCCAGGTCGAGCTGAATCACGGCGCCAAGGTCTCGATCAAGGGGACACGGGTCGCCAACGGCTGGGTCTACCAGACGAACATCGCCCTACCGAAGCCGGATCGGCGCGGATCCCCGGGCCTCGTCGACCCGATGTCGCCGCCCGAGTCCAAGGCTGACGGGCTGCGCCCGGGCCCGTCGCGGTCTAGCGAACGATGCGGATCGGTGTGCCTGGCGGGGCGAGCCGCTTGAGGCGGTTGATGTCGCGGTTGTGCAGGCGGACGCAGCCATGCGAGACCGCTCGACCGAGCTGCTCGGGGTTCGGCGTGCCGTGGATTCCAACGATCCCACCCTGCGGCCAATCGGTCACTCGCGAGTAGGCGCTCGTCTCGATCGCGTGGGCGCCGAGAATCGGCTCCGTCGGTCGGAAGGACGCCGTGACGTGGAAGCTCCCGAGTGGGGTCTCGGCACCGGGCTTTCCGACCGCGACCGTCGTGCGCATGATCGTGCGCCCCTTGCGGCGCACCTCGAGCCGACGGTCGCTTCGGTCGATCAGGATCCGCGTGGGGATCGGTGATCGCAGATCCACCCGATCGGCGGGGATGAACCCCGAGCTTCCGTTCGGTCGCCCGGGAAGCGCCACCCGGAACCAGATCTCGCCGTCTGACCCGCGGGTCTGGCCGAGGATCTGCACGACCTGAACGCGGAAGTCACGGCGCAGGTCGCGGAGCGTGCGGACGATCCTCGCGCCCGGGCGCGGCTTGGCGCGGACCCTGACGGCGGGCTCGACGAGATGGGCCGGCTGGGGAGCGCGGAGGCGTGCGGGCGCAGCTCGCGGCTCCGACGCCTCGGAGTGCTCTGGCGCCTCGACATCGGCAGGCGACGCGGCCGCGGTGCCCGCGAGCACCATGGCCGCGAGCACCCCGACGCTCACAGCGCGCCGATCAGCCCGTGAGACCGGCACCGGTTCCATTGGCCCGGGCCGCCCCGATCCGGAACTGACAGCCGAGCGCCCTCGGCGCCGTGACGCGAATCACCCCGGCCTTCGTCGGTCGCACACGCAGGCTGACAACGCCCTTGGCGTTCGTGCGACCGGTCGCCTTGACGCCCGCGCCGCGTGCGACGACCCGGGTGGCACGGATGGGTGCGCGGCCGCTTCGCGCGACGATCCGAACCCTGGTGGCCCGACCGACCGCGACGTGCTTGCGCGAGGACCGCACGGCCCGGCAGGTCGCCGTGCGCCGCGCGACGATCCGCGGACTGTCGCCGCATTCCGCGCCAAGGACCCGAAGCCGAGCCGCGGGGCTCAGCGCTCGGAGCGAGAACCGCGCCTGGCCGTTGGCGTCGGTGACCGCGCGCCGCGACCGAATGCCGGCCTTCCCGCTCTCCCTGACCAATACCAGGGAATGCCCGACGACCGGCCGCCCTTGCGCGTCTTGGACCGTCGCGACGAGGCCCATCTGCACGCCGACGCGGACGACTCGGCGCGAGACCTGCACGCCCGCCCCGACTCGGCAGTCGCCGACCGCATGGAGCGCCGCCTGGGCGGCGGCGGCGCCCGACTCGGCGGTGGATCGCGCGGGCGGCGCGACCGCGACAGCGCTGTCGCTCGAAACCGAGTACGCCCGCCCCTCGCCGTCAGGCAGCGTGCGCGCGCTCGCGGTCGCACTGTTCGTCAGCGATCCAGACACGCCCTCGTCGATCGTCGTCCGGTAGGTGAGCGTGGCGGCCTCGCCCGGGGCGAGCCGCAGGCCCTGCCACTCGATCCGCCGCGTCGCGGCGTCGTACGTCGGCGCGGGCGGCGAACCGGGCGCCGAACCGACGAGCGAGCCTGGCACCAACGTGAGCCCCCGCGGCAGCATGTCCGTCATCGCTGCCGACTCGGCCACCAAGACGTGCTCGCCAGTGCCGTTTCGAAGGACGGCGGTGAACGTGACGGTGTCGCCGACATTGCGCGAGCCGGCCGCGTCGTGCGTCTTCTCGATCGAGATCCGCGGCTCGACGATCCGTCCGCTCGCGGTCGCGCGCGCGGTCCGGTCGCTCGTGCCGTCGCTCCAAGCCAGGATCACCTCGTTGTCGAGGGACACACCCGCAGCGTGCGCCGGCGCGTCGGTGACGACCGCCTCGACCGTGAGCGCAATCGGCACGTCTGCCCCAGGCGGCGTGTTGAACGCCGTGCCTGGCGCCAGGGCGAGCCCGACGGAACGGTCGGTCGCCGATGTCGGAAGCGTCCACGAGCCCTCGGTTGCGGCACCGCCGAGGTTGTCGACCGGCCCGATCCGCGGGACCCCGGGCACGCCGACGGTCGCGGACGCCCGGACGAACGCGAGACCCTCGGGCAGACGGTCCACCAGGAGGTGCGGCGTCGTGCTGTGCCGCTCGATCGTCGTGTCGGCCGCGATCAGGCCGGTGATCGTGTATGTCACGCGCTCGCCGATCGTGAACTCGTCCGCGCCCAGGTTTCCGCCGGCGGCATCGTCGACCGCGCTCTCGAGCCGCTTGGTCACGCCGGCGCTCGAGACGGTCACCGTGCTGCGCGCCTGCTCCCCGTAACGCTCGGGGTTGAGGTTCGGCGGGTCGATGCCCTGGCCGCTTGCGTTCGTTCGCCGGTTCCCGCCCGGGTCATCAGCGCCCGCCAAGCTCTCGACGGTCGCGGTCACGACGTTGTCGAGGGCCGCCCCCGAGCCGGCGCCCGTGGTCACCGCAGCGGTGTAGACGAGGACCGCGCTCGCGCCCGGCTCGAGCGCGGGGACCACCCAGGTGAGCGCGCCGCCGCTCGCGCTGCCGTCGTGCGTGGGAGTCCCGGTCGGCACGCCGTCGACCTCGCTGCTCACGATCGCCCCGAAGCTGAGCCCGGCTGGCAGCGTGTCCTCGAGGCTGACCGCATGCGCGGTCGAGGTGCCGGAGTTGGTCGACGTCACGGTGTAGGTCACCGTGCCACCGGGACCGACCTCGCCCGCGGCATCGTTCGACTTCCCGACCTCGACGTCCGGCTCGACGATCGTCAGATCGGCCCCGGCCGTCTCGTCGATCGACTGCGATCCCGTACCGAAGGCCAACTGGCCGACGTTGCCGAAGGTGACCCCGTCCACGTTCTGCTGCTCGTCGTCGAGCGTGCCCCGGATCGTGACCACGACGTCCACGGCGCCCGTCGTCGCGTACGAGGTGCCGGGCCCGAGCGACAGAGCAATCGTACGATCCTCGACGCCGGAGCTCGCGAGCCTCCAGTCCGCGCTCGTCGCGGAGCCGCCCGGCGCGACCGGCCCGATCGTCCCGATCACCGGGTCCGAGAAGGTCGCGGTGGCGTCGGTCAGCGTCAGGTTGCTCGGAAGCTCATCGCCGATGAACGCCGCGATCGTCCCGTGCGGCGAGATCGTCGTCGCCGCCGGGATCGTGGTGCTGAGCGTGTAGACGACCCCTTCACCGACCGCCGCCTGGGAGGGGCCGTCGTTGCCCGCCTCGACGACCGACGTCGCCACCCCCTTCGCGAGACTCAGCGCCACCACGTCGACGACGACCGACGCCGTCTCCTCGTAGAAGTCGGGGTTCGGATTGTCGCCCGGAGCACTCGCGGACGTGCGCCCACCGCTCGGCAGGCTCTCAGTTGTCGCACGGGCGGTGTTGGTCAGCGCGACGCCGGTCGAGCCGGTGACCGTGACGTCGTACTCGATCGTGGCCGACTCGCCCGCGGCGAGGGTGAGGCCGGTCGCGTTCGGCGACGTGGCGAGGTCGGTGATCGCGCCGCTCGAGCCAGCCGGCTGCGCCAGCGTCGCCGAGCCAGCGGTATAGGTCAGCCCAGCCGGGATGGAGTCGGCGAGCCCCACGCCGTGCGCCGTTGCGCGTCCCGGCGCATTGGTGATCGTGACCGTATAGCGCAACGAGTCGCCGACGAAGCGGCTACCGGTGCGGTTCACGCTCTTGGCGACGCCCACGTTCGGCTCGACGATCGCCGTCGAGGTGGCGCGGCTGATGGTGGGCGCCGGGCTGGCGCCGTCGGCGGCGTTCCAGT